>NZ_FNSU01000001.1:310155-620310 GCF_900105325.1 Pseudomonas marginalis | reverse complement strand
CACGCGCTGGGGCGCCATCGCCGCCAGGTGCTGGGCGATCATGCCGCCCATGCTTGCGCCCAGTACGTGGAATTGCTGGACCTGCAAGGCGTCCATCAGGCCCAGGGCGTCATCGGCCATATCCGTCAGCGTGTACGGCGCCGATACCGGCAGGCCGAGCTTGTAGCGCAGCACTTCAAAGGTCAGGTTGGCGTTCGCCGGCGCCTGGCGCCAGGTGGAGAGGCCGACATCGCGGTTGTCGTAGCGGATCACCCGGAAACCCTGCTGACACAGGGCAACGACGACTTCGTCGGGCCAGTGAATCAGTTGCCCGCCCAAGCCCATCACCAGCAGCAAGGCCGGGTCGGACGCACGGCCGATACTCTGGTAGGCGATGCTCACCTGGGCCAGGTCGACCGTTTGGGTCGGGACATTGACATCACATCGAGACGCCGCAAAAGACGGCAGGCCGAACAGTAGAGCGGCCAGTAAAAACAACACGCGCATGAAAAACACCGAAACGCAGAACCCCAGTAGAGCGCGAGTCTGATGAAGTTTGTTCAAGGGCGCTGCCACAGTTCCATGACAGTTTGATGAAGAGTGCCCGGCGGTCATGGTCGACATGGATTGCAACATGAGACAAACTCACGCTATTCCGTTTCGTCACAAATTTTCTTCATGGAGAGCCCGTGCTCGAGATCCGTCACCTCAAGACCCTGCACGCCCTGCGCGAAGCCGACAGCCTGGTGGAGGCCGCCGAGCGTCTGCACCTGACGCAGTCGGCGCTGTCCCACCAGTTCAAGGAGCTGGAAGAGCGCCTGGGCATGCCGCTGTTCGTGCGCAAGACCAAACCCGTGCGCTTCACCAGCGCCGGCCTGCGCCTGCTGCAACTGGCCGACGCCACCCTGCCCCTGCTGCGTGGTGCCGAGCGCGATATTGCACGCCTGGCCGGGGGCACCGCCGGACGCCTGCACATGGCGATCGAGTGCCACAGTTGTTTCCAATGGCTGATGCCGACCATCGACCAATTCCGCGATGCCTGGCCGGAAGTCGAGCTGGACCTGGCCTCGGGCTTTGCGTTCGCGCCACTGCCGGCCCTGGCCCGTGGCGACCTGGACCTGGTGGTGACCTCCGACCCGCTGGAGCTGCCGGGCATCACCTATGTGCCGCTGTTCACCTACGAAGCCATGCTCGCCGTGGCCAACCAGCACGCGCTGGCGAACAAGGCGTACATCGTGCCCGAAGACCTGCTGAGCGAAACCCTGATCACCTACCCGGTGGAGCGTGACCGCCTGGACATCTTCACCCGCTTCCTGGAACCGGCCGATGTGGAACCGGCCCAGGTGCGCACCTCGGAACTGACGGTGATGATGATGCAACTGGTCGCCAGCGGCCGTGGCGTGTGCGGCATGCCCCATTGGGCGCTGCATGAATACAGCTCGCGCGGCTACGTGAAGGCCAAGCGCCTGGGCGAGAAAGGCTTGTTTGCGACGCTGTATGCGGGGATTCGTGCGGACATGCTGGATGCGCCGTATATGCGCGATTTTTTGCTGACGGCAAAAGATACGTCGTTTTCAACGCTGGATGGCGTGAGCGCGGTACGCTGAAACAACACAGTTCCAAATGTGAGAGGGGCAAGCCCCTCCTACATTGGATCTCAGTGAGCCGTGAGTTCGCGCCACATGTAGATTTTGTCGAAGTAGTCCACGCCCACTCGCACCGCCAACGGTTCCAGGCCGTACTGGATAAACCCGCAGCGGCGGTACAGCGCAAACGCTGCATCGTTGCCGGCGGTGACGGTCAGCTGGATCACTTTCAGCCGCGGATGTCGGCGCGCTTCATCCAGCGCTGCCTCGACCAATCGCCGGCCCAAGCCTTTCTGCTGGTAAGCCGCGTTCACGTACATGCCGAACAGGGTCACCTTGTGCCGTGCCTTCTCCCTAGGCTCGAAGGCCAGGCCGACGATGCCGGCCAGTACCCCGTCGACGTACGCGCCGAGCAAACGATCCAGCGGACTCTCCAGGCGCTTTTCCCACCAGCTCAACGGTATCGACGCACGCTCGGCCACACTGGAAGTGAACGCCTGGGGATAGGCGCCGTAAGCTTCCAGCATCAACGCCCGATAAGCCTCGGCATCGTTGGCCCCCAGCGCACGCACGCTCATTCGCGTCAGGCCGGCGTGGTCAGTGACGCGCGGTAAAACGGCAGGATCAGGTCACGGGTCAAGGGCGCCAGCACCAGGCCGCCATCACCGGCCGGGTCGATCCAGCGCACCTCTTCGATTTCAGCGGCCGGGCTGACCGGAGCATCGATCTGCACCTGGAACAATTCAGCGTCCACGGTAAACCCCGGTTCGTTGGCCGCAGGGGCCGAGAAGTGACCCAGGTAGACCGCGTCGCCGGGCTCGATGCGCAGGTTCAGCTCTTCGTACAGCTCGCGGGCCAGGGCCTCGACGGGCTGCTCACCGGCGTCGATCTTGCCACCGGGTTGCATAAAGGCCTGGGTACCGCGCTTGCGCACCAGCAAGGTGTGGCCATCGCTGCCGATCAGCAGGGCAGCGGCGATACGGATAGTGCTAGGCATGAACTGAAAACCTTGAACTCAAAAAATGAAAATTAATGGAGCACCCCTTCGCTCTCGTCCGGCTCCTTGATGAACACGCTGTACTTGGCGCCTTCCATCGCCTCGAACGCAATCAGCTTGTCCACCAACGGCAGGTTCAGCACCTTGCCGGCGTTAAGCAGCAACATGCCGTTATCGGCGTTGAGGTTACGCGCCAGGACCATGCCGTCTTCCAGCTCACGGGTGGTGAGCACCTTGACGGTCGGATCGCCCAGGGTCACGTCACTGAGAAACGCAGCGCACGCCAGGATGAAGTCCTCGACCAGGTCCGGATCGTAGAGACGCCCGGCATACTTGCGGATATACAACAGCGCTTCATCGCTGTTCAGGTGCCGCTCAAGGATCAGGCCTTTCTGCAACTCGATGAAGTCCACCGCCAGTTTCAGCAGGCGTGAACCGAACGGAATCGCATCGCCCTTGAGGTGGTCGGGAAAACCACTGCCGTCCCAGCGCTCCTGGTGATGACGGATGATCCGCGCCGCATCCTTCATCGGCTCCAGGGTCATCAGCAGCGATTCGCTCTGGGCCGGATAGCCACGGTAGCGCTCGCGATCGGTGCTGTGCAGCTTGTCGGCCGGCTCGATCAACATGCTGTCGCTCCAGCTCAGCTTGCCGATGTTGTACAGCGCGGCGGCCATGGCCATGTCGCGGGCGCTGGCTTCGTCTATGGACTGGGCGGTGCAGTACACTCGCACCAGTTCGATCAGTGCGCGGTTGGTCTGTTTGTTCTTGGGCAGGCGCAGGTTGGCCAGCAACGAAAACACTTCGGTGCCGGTCACGTAGCTGCGCTTGAGCTCGTCGTAGGCCAGGTCGAGCATGTCGGCGGTCTGTTGCAACTCACTGGTGCGTGCTGCCACGCGTTTTTCCAAGGTGGCGTTCAACAGCTTGAGCTGGTCGTTCTGCTGATGGGCCAGGCGCTCCAGCCGCTGAAATTCCAGGGCCTGCTGCAGGATCAGCTTCAGTTCGTCGTCGTTCCAGGGTTTGCCGATATAGCGGTGGATCGCCCCTTCGTTGATCGCCTTGATGATCGTCGGCAGGTCGGCGTAGCCGGTGAGCAGGATGCGACTGGTGGCGGGATAAAGGCGATGAACCTCGGCCAGCAGCTGCGCGCCGTCCATGCCGGGCATGCGCGCATCGCTCATCACCAGGTCGATGGGCTGGGCGGCCATGATCTCCAGGGCCTGGGCGCCGCCGCCCGCGAGCACGACATCAAAGGGTTGGCCGCGCAACAGGCGGCGCAAGCTGTTGAGGATCGACTCTTCATCGTCGACCAGCAAAATAGTGGGTTTCGTCGCAAGTTGTTCATCCATGCCTGTTGCGCCTTCACATTGAACTGAATTGAGCTGATTTGAACCCCTGTGCCAAGCCATCTTCCCTCGCTTAAGGCGCGGAGTTGATTTGACGCCAACTGGCCGCCGAATTCAAGGGACCTCGACTACACTGTCACGGCAGGTCTGCGCCCCGCTCAGCCATGGAACCAAGGAAGGAATGGTTATGCCGTCGAACCGTTTGCAGATAAGGCGCGCACTATGAACCCGAACGCAGGGCGGGCCAACCGTCGCATCCTGATCGTCGATGATGCCACGTCCATCCACCTGGACTTTCGCAAGATCCTGTGCGCCGACGCCGACGCCGAGCCCTCCCTGGATACCCTTGAGCAGACCCTGTTCGGCACAACGGCCGTTGCTCGCCAGGCGTTTATCCTCGATTCCGCCTACCAGGGCCAGGAGGCCTTGGATCTGGTGAGTCGGGCCCTGGCAACCAACACCCCCTACGCCATGGCGTTCATCGACATGCGCATGCCGCCCGGCTGGGACGGCCTGCAAACCATCGAGCAGTTGTGGAACGTCGATCCCAACCTGCAGATCGCCCTGTGCACCGCCTATTCCGACTATTCCTTTGAAGCGATCGAGGCGCGATTGAAGTACAACGACCAGTTGCTGATCCTGAAAAAGCCCTTCGACCACCTGGAAATCCGCCAGATGGCCAGCGCCCTGACCTGGAAATGGCAGCTCGCCCAGGATGCCGCCCTCAAGGTGATCGGGCTCGAACGCACGATTGAGGAGCGCGTGCAGGAGTTGCTGAAAGTCTCGCACCTGCTGCAATACGACGCGCTCACGGAGCTGCCCAACAGCACGCTGCTGGGCGACCGCCTGACCCAGGCCATTGCCCTGGGCCGGCGCCATGATACGCAACTGGCGGTGATGTTTATCGGGCTCGACCGCTTCAAGCGCATCAACAACGCCCTGGGTTATCCGGTGGGGGATGAGGTGCTCCAGCAGGTCAGCCAAAGCCTGGTGGCGGCCGTGCGTGAGTCTGACTCGGTGTTTCGCTATGGTTCGGACGAGTTTGTGATCCTGCTCAATGATGTCCAGCATCCCCAGCAAACCCAGCACATCGCCCAGAAGGTGCTCCAGGCCATCAGCGTTACCCGGCATGTCGCGGGGCACGACCTGAGCGTTACCGCCAGCCTCGGCATCAGCATCTACCCGAATGACAGCAGCACTGCGGTGGAACTGATCAAGCACGCCGAAACCGCCATGCACACCACCAAGGAGCGTGGCCCGGACGACCTGAGTTTCTACACCGAAGACATGAACCTGCGCGCCCGGCATCAACAGAACCTGGAAAGCGCGATCCGCCAGGCCCTGGAGCACGATGAGTTTGCGCTGCACTACCAGCCCAAGCTGGACCTGAAAACCGGGCGGATCCTCGGCGCAGAGGCGCTGATCCGCTGGTTTCAACCGCGCTCGGGCTGGGTCCACCCGGCCGACTTCATTCCGGTGGCCGAAGACAGCGGGCTGATCGTCGCCTTGACCCAGTGGGTGCTGCGCCACGCCTGCGAACAGGCACAGGCCTGGCGCACCATGGGCCTGGCGCCGCTGCGCATCTCGGTGAACATCTCGGCCATCGACTTCCGCCAGCGGGAGTTTGTCGACAACCTGGCCGCCATCCTCAAGCAGACCGGCCTGCCGCCCAACCAGCTGGAGCTGGAAATCACCGAAAGCGTGCTGATGCAGAATGTCGACGAGACGGTCGATATCCTGAACCGGATCAAGGCCATGGGCGTGCGCCTGGCCCTGGATGATTTCGGCACCGGCTACTCCAGCCTCAGCTACCTGCGACGCTTTCCCATCGATGTGCTGAAGATCGACCAATCATTCGTGCGCGGGCTGCACGAAAATAGCCAGGACGCGCAACTGATCAGCGCTATCATCGGGATGGGCAAGAGCCTGGAGCTGAACATCATCGCCGAAGGGGTAGAGACCGTCGAACAGCTGAACTTCCTGAGAGCCCAGCACTGTGAAGAAGGCCAGGGCTTTCTGTTCAGCAAGGCCGTGCCTGCGAAGGATTTCGCCCAGTTGCTGCAGGTGGGCAGCCCCACACTGATGCCCGACCAATAGCCCTATGCCTGCAAGGAGTGCTCGCTTGAGCGACGTTTCAACCTACCATTTCGGCTCCATCCTCGCGTTGGGGCTGTGCCTGGGGACGACCGTGACGGCCGCGCCGCTGGACGAAGCGCTCAAACCCCTGCCGCCGGTGCCGCACCTCGATGCGGCCAAGGTCGAGCTGGGCCGCCAGCTGTTCAATGAGCCGCGCCTGTCAGTGAACAACACGCTGTCTTGCGCCAGTTGCCATCACCTCGAATCCGGGGGCGCCGACACCAGGCCCTTCTCCCTGGGTTTCGACGGCAAACCCGTGGAGATCAATACGCCGTCGGTCTTCAACGCCAGCCTGAACTTCAAACAATTCTGGAATGGCCGCGTGGACACCCTGGAAGCGCAGGTCGAGCAAGTGGTCATCAGCCCGGTGGAAATGGGCAGCGACTGGAACACCGTGGTGCAGAACCTGACCGCCCTGCCCGCCTACCAGGCGGCGTTCAAGCAGGCCTACCCCGATGGCGTCACCGCCGCCAATGTGCAAAACGCCCTGGCCACCTATGAACGCACGCTGCTGACGCCCAACTCACGGTTTGACCAGTACCTGCTGGGCAACACGGACATCCTCACGATCCAGGAAAAGTACGGCTACCAGCGCTTCAAGGATTACGGTTGCATCGCCTGTCACCAGGGCATCAACATCGGCGGCAACATGTTCCAGAAATTCGGCGTGATGGGCGACTACTTCAAGGTCCGCGGCAACCCCGTCGAGTCGGACCTGGGGCGCTACCTGCTGACCAAGGATGAGGAAGACCGGCACGTGTTCAAGGTCCCCAGCCTGCGTAACGTCGCGGTCACGGCCCCGTATTTTCACGATGCCTCGGCCAAGACCCTGGAAGAAGCCGTCGACGTCATGTTCAAGTTCCAACTGGGGCGCAATCCTTCACAGGAGGATAAAGACCTGATCATCCAGTTTCTCAAGACCCTGACCGGCGAATGGAAAGGCAAGCCTTTATGAGCAGACCGTCATGACCCTTTCTCGCCGCCGCACCAGCCAGTTGGCCTTGGGATTGATCACCCTGTTGCTGGCCTCGACCCTGATTTTTCTGTACATCAAGTCGTCCAGCGACCAGTCGTCTTCCTACACCCACTCCCGGGACCTGATCCGGCAGTTGCAGCAACTCAATGCCCAGTGGGACAGCGAAGTCCTCAAGGCCAGGATCGCCATCACCCACAACTACGACCCCCTGGTGACGCCCCTGACGGAAATGACCCGGTTGTGGGCCGAACTGGAAGCACGCGGCTCGTACCACAGCCCGCAAGACCTGCCCGCCTGGCAAGCCAGCCAACAGGCTTATCAGGCGGCCATCCAGGAAAAGGCCCGGCGCGTCGACCAGTTCAAGTCCCATAACGCGGTATTGCGCAACTCCCTGGCCTTCCTGCCGACCGCCGAAGACGATATCCAGGCGCAGTTCAACCAGGTGAACGACGATACAAAACCGCAACTGCAAAGCGTGGCCACCGACACCTACGACTTGCTGCTCAGCAGCCTTGAATTCGCCCAGGTCACCAGCGACGAGCGCGCCGCCGACATTCTCGTCGGCCTGGGCAAGCTGGCCGTCAACCAGGAACTGCTGCCCAGCGAATTCCGCGGCCCGGTGGAGATCCTGAGCAATCACATCGAACTGATCCTGCGCGAGCAGCCGGTGGTGAACACGTTGCTCGAACAGATCGCCGCCATTCCGGTAGCCGAACGCCTGGATGACCTGACCACCCACCTCAACCAGGACCAACAGGCCCTCGACCTGGTCGAGCAGCAATACCACCGTTACCTGCTGGTGTTCTCGACCATGCTGGTGGCCCTGCTGCTGTTCCTGGCGGTTCGCCTGCTGCGTAGTTTCGCCGAGATCAACCGCGTCAACCGCGCCTTGCAGGCGGTGAACGAAACCCTGGAACAGCGTGTGGAACGACGTACCCGACAGCTCAAGGATGCCCAGAGCGAGCTGATGGACAGCGCGCGCCAGGCCGGCATGGCGGAGATCGCCACCAACGTGCTGCACAACGTCGGCAATGTGCTTAACAGCGTGAACATCTCCGCCGACCTGGTCACCCGCAAACTGCGCAGCAGCAAGGCAATGGGCCTGGGCAAGGCCATGCAGTTGATCAACGAACGCCAGGGCGACCTGGGCACTTTTATCACCGAGGATGAGAAGGGCAAGTTGCTGCCCGGCTACTTGAACCAATTGGTGGACGCCATTGCCGTCGAGCAGCAAGGCCTGATCGAGGAGCTGGGGCAACTGAGCAAGAGCGTGGACCATATCAAGGACATCGTCTCCACCCAACAATCCTATGCGGGCGCGCCCTCGATGAAGGAACCGGTGCAGATCAGCACCTTGATGGAAGACGCCCTGCGCATGAACGCGGGGGCACTGAGCCGGCACAATGTCACGGTGGTCAAGCACTATGGGCAGGTACCGGAAGTCCTCGGGGACAAACACCGCTTGCTGCTGATCATGGTCAACCTGATCAGCAACGCCAAGTACGCCATGTCCAACCTCACCGACCGGCCACGGCAGATGACCCTGACAGTCCAGTCGCTGGAGGGCAACAGGTTGCAGATCAGCGTGAAGGACGAAGGCGAAGGCATACCGGCCGAGAACATGACCCGGATATTTACCCACGGGTTTACCACCCGCAAGGAAGGTCACGGCTTCGGCCTGCACAGCTGCGCCCTGGCCGCCGTCGAAATGGACGGCCACCTCAGCGCCCACAGCGACGGGCCGGGCCTGGGCGCGCTATTCACCCTGACTATCCCCCTCATTCCTGCCGGAAGCCTCGTATGAACCAGCCTCCCAACCGGCGCATCCTGTTGATTGATGACACGCCGTCGATTCATGAGGATTTCCGCAAGATCCTGATGCCGCCCACTGAATCCAACCAGGAGCTGGATGACATGGAGTCGGCACTGTTCGGTGAAACCAGCAAACCCACGGCCCCCCCTTTCGACCTGCACTCGGCCTACGGCGGCGAAGAAGGCCTGCAGTTGCTCATCACCGCCATGGCGCACCAGCAGCCCTATGCCCTGGCGTTTGTCGACATGCGCATGCCCCAGGGCTGGGACGGCGCGAGGACCATAGAAGAGCTCTGGAAAGTCGCCCCCGACCTGCAAGTGGTGGTGTGCACCGCGTACTCGGACTATTCCTGGGAGGACCTGCTCGACCGCCTGCAAGGCCATGATCGCTTGCTGATCCTGAAAAAACCGTTCGATAACATCGAAGTCCAGCAGATGGCCAACACCCTGGCCAATAAATGGGACATGGCACGTCGCGCCACCCTGCAAACCACTCATCTGGAACGGCTGGTGGAACAACGCACCCACGCGCTGCAGCTGGAAATCGAAGAGCGCAAGCACCTGGAAAGCCAACTGGTGCAGTCGGAAAAACTCGCCTCCCTGGGGCAACTCGCCGCGGGCGTGGCCCATGAGATCAATAACCCGGTAGGCTTTATCTCCTCCAACCTCAGCACCCTCGACGGCTACTTCAACCAGTTGCAACAGATGCTGGAGGCTTACCGGCAGGCCGAAGAAAGCCTCGCCACGGGTGAACAGCACGAGCAGCTCAAGGCCTTGCGCACCCGCCTGGAACTGGAGTTTCTACAGGAAGACATTCCGGTGTTGATCCGCGAGTCCAAGGAGGGCATCGGCCGCGTGGTGCAGATCGTCAAGGACCTGAAAAACTTCTCGCGGGTGGACAACGACCAGACCTGGCAATTCGCAAACCTGCAACAGGGCATCGATTCGACGCTGAACATCGTTGCCAGCGAACTCAAGTACAAGGCCGATGTGGTCAAGCACTACGCGCCGCTGCCAGAGATCGAATGCCTGGCCTCCCAGCTCAACCAGGTGGTGATGAACCTGGTGATCAATGCGGCGCAGGCCATGGGGCCGGAGCGCGGCATCATCACCATCAGCAACGGCGTGGAAGGCGAGAACGTGTGGCTGGAAGTGGCGGACAACGGCTGCGGGATTGCCCCCGAGGCGGTGCAGAAAATCTTCGACCCGTTTTTCACCACCAAGCCGGTGGGCGAAGGCACTGGGTTAGGACTGTCACTCTCCTACGGCATCGTCAAGAAACACCATGGCGATATCTCTGTCAGCAGCGAACTGGGCAAGGGCACGAAGTTTCGCGTGGTATTGCCGATTCGGCAGACGGCGGCGTAGGACACGCCGCCGAATCATCCGCCCCTGCGCACCCTGTTATTTCTGACAGTAGACAGCCCCTTTTCCCGACTCGAGACTCCACACAAGCAACACGATTGCATGCCGGTGGCGTGCTGAACGTGAGGCCTGGACCCTCATCGCCGAAGGAAAGGACAGCATGTCTACGCGCCGCGACTTCCTCACATACGCGTCACTGGGCGCCTTGCTCATGCCACTGGGCAGGGACGCCCTCGCGGCCGATACAGCCGCCCCGTCCAGTACTTTTTCCTTCGAAGGCTTGATCGAACAGGCACAAGCCGATGCCTTGAAACCCTACACCTACCCCAGCACCGCATCGGCCGCGCTGCTGGCGCGACTCGACTACGCCGCCCATGGCCAGATCCGCTTCAAACCCGAGCACGCCCTGTTCGCCAAAGGCCCCGGCAAGTTCCCTGTGACATTTTTTCACTTGGGGTCGTTTTTTCGCACGCCCGTCAGGCTGTATGTGCTGGACAACGGCATCGCCCGCGAGATCGTCTACGACCCGGCGCACTTCGATATGCCGGGCGACAGCCCGGCCCATGCCCTGCCCCGTAACAGCGGGTTCGCCGGTTTTCGTATCCAGGAAAGCCGCCTGGGCGACCAGGCCAGGCTGGCGTGGCAACAGAACGACTGGGTGGCCTTTCTTGGCGCGTCGTACTTCCGGGCCATCGGCGAGTTGTACCAGTACGGCCTGTCGGCACGGGCGATTGCCCTGGATGTGGCACAAGCCGGCAAGGCCGAAGAATTCCCCGACTTCACCCACATCTGGTTCGAGCCGCCAAAGAACCAGCACACAAACACCATGACCCTCTACGCGCGTCTCGACGGCCCCAGTATCTGCGGCGCCTACCGTTTCGAGATCCACCGCACACAGGGCGTGGTCATGGACATCGACTGCACGTTTTTCCTGCGCAAGAACGTCAGCCGGCTGGGCATTGCGCCGCTGACCTCGATGTTCTGGTTCAGTGAAACCGCCAAGCGCACCGCCGCCGACTGGCGCCCCGAGGTCCACGACAGTGACGGCCTGGGGCTCTGGACCGGCAACGGAGAACGTATCTGGCGGCCCTTGAACAACCCGCCACGCACCCTGGTTTCGGCGTTCAGCGACCGGCAACCGAAGGGCTTCGGCCTGTTACAGCGCGACCGTAATTTCGACCACTACCTCGATGGGGTGAATTACCAGCGGCGCCCCAGTCTGTGGGTCGAACCGTTGGGCGATTGGGGCGAAGGCAGCGTGCAACTGATGGAAAACGGCACCGACGACGAGATCCACGACAACATCGTCGCGATGTGGGTGCCCTCGGCCCCGGCGGAAGCGGGCAACCGCTATGCGCTGCGGTATCGCCTGCACTGGCTGGCCCGGGAGCCCTACGTTTCGCCACTGGCGGTGTGCGTGGCCACTCGCCTGGGCAAAGGCGGCTCACCGGGCGAGCCGCGCCCGCTGGGGGTACGTAAATTCGTGGTGGAATTCCAGGGCGCCCCATTGGAAAAACTCGCACCGGGGGTCAAGCCCGAGGCCGTGATCAGTTGCTCCAGAGGCGCCCTCAGCCGGGTCTTTACCGAAGCGGTGCCGGACGGCGTCGCCGGCCATTGGCGAGCACAGTTCGACCTGAACGTCGACGGCAAGGAGCCGGTGGAATTGCGCCTGTTCCTGCGCCTGGACGGCCAGCCGCTGTCAGAGACCTGGCTGTATCAGTACCATCCCTTCCATTCGGAATCGACGGCAATCGGTACCCCTTCAACGGCCGACACCGGCAATAGTCCATGAGGCTCGGCGGCCAATGGGCGCTGTTCTGCGTGGTGCTCAGTGTCAGCGGCAACGCTCTCCACGCCGGCGAGCAGGACCCCGTAGAGGCCTTGTTGCAGCAGATGACGCTGGAAGAAAAAGTCGGCCAACTCAGCCAGCTCGGCGTCCAGGACACACCTACAGGCCCGGTCATTGACCAAGGCGAGCTGGCGCAACTGCCCATGAACACCGTGGGCTCGGTCCTTGGCGCCTACGGCGTCGAACAGACCCGCCGGTTGCAGGAACACGTCGTCACCCGTTCGCGCCTGCCTATACCGTTGTTGTTTGCCTTTGATGTGATCCACGGGTTTCGCACTGTATTTCCCGTGCCGTTGGCGCAAGCCGCTGCCTGGGACCCTGACCTGGCACAACGGACCGCTCGCGCGGCGGCCGTTGAAGCGACGGCCAGCGGCATACACTGGACCTTCGCGCCCATGGTCGACATTGCCCGCGACCCGCGCTGGGGCCGTGTGGTGGAAGGCACCGGCGAAGATCCGTTCCTGGGCGCAGCGCTGGCCAGCGCCAAGGTGCGGGGGTTCCACGGCGCCGGGCCTGCCGACCCGTCATTTATGCTGGCGACCGCGAAACACTTCGTGACCTACGGCGCGGCAGAAGGCGGGCGCGACTACAACGTCGCCGACGTGTCGGAACGCACGTTGCGGGAAGTGTACTTGCCGCCTTTCCAGGCGGCCGTGGCGGCTGGCGTCGATGGGATCATGCCCTCGTTCAACGAACTGGCCGGGACGCCCCTGCACAGCAACACCGCGCTGTTGACCGGTGTGCTGCGCAATCAGTGGCGGTTCCGTGGCCTCATTGTCAGTGACTTCAACGCCATTTGGGAGCTGAGCCAGCACGGCATCGCCGGCGGTCCGGCCGACCGGGCACGGCTGGCGTTCAACGCCGGGGTGGACATCGACATGGTCAGCCAGACGTACCGCCAATACCTGCCCACCCTGGTGCGCACTGGCCAGGTTCCCCTGACCGCCGTGGATAATGCGGTGCGCCGTGTACTCCAGGCCAAGCAGCGCCTGGGACTGCTTGACGATCCCTACCGCTACAGCGACGAGGCGCGGCAACGGGCCAATGTCCTGACACCGCAGCACCGGGCACTGGCACGCGAGGCCGCACAGAAGTCCATCGTATTGTTGCAAAACACCGACGCCCTGCTGCCGCTGTCCAAGCACCTGCGCAACGTGCTGGTGGTCGGCAGCCTGGCCACGGACGCCGAGGCCACGATCGGCCCCTGGGCCTTGGCGGCTCATCCCGAAGATTCGATCACGGTCTTGCAGGGCATACGCCGTGCCGTCGCCCCTGGCACCGAGGTGGTTTACCTGCCCGGCGCTTCGCCCATCAGCACCGAGACGCAGAACCTCAACGAGGTCCGGCAGGCCGCCCGCCGCGCCGAAGTGGTGGTCGCCGTGCTCGGCGAGCGCGCCGATCAGAGTGGCGAAGCCCGCAGTCGCGCGGACCTGGGCCTGCCGGGTGCCCAGGAAGCGCTGTTGCGTGCCCTGCTGGACAGCGGCAAACCCGTGGTCATCCTGTTGATGAATGGCCGCCCGCTGGTGCTCTCGCAAAACGTGCGCCAGGCGCCGGCGCTGCTGGAAACCTGGTTTCTGGGCAGTGAGATGGGCCATGCCGTGGCCGATATCCTGTTTGGTGACGTCAACCCCAGCGGCAAACTGCCGATCACGTTCCCGCGCAACGTGGGGCAGATCCCCCTCTACTACGCGCACAAAAGCACCGGGCGTCCGCCCAGCGGCGATGAAAGGTATACCTCCGGCTACATCGATGAACACTGGACGCCGCTGTATCCCTTCGGCTTCGGCCTGAGCTATACCTCGTTCAGTTACTCCGCACCGCGGCTCAGCACACAGCGGCTGGCTTCCACCCAAGTGCTGAGCGTGGCGGTCACCGTCACCAATACCGGAGCGCGCCCAGGCGAAGAAATCGTGCAGTTATACCTGCGCGATGATGTCGCCAGCGTGACCCGCCCGGTTCGCCAACTACGCGGTTTCCGCAAAGTGCAGCTGGCGCCCGGCGAGGCGCGGGAGCTGACCTTCACCCTTGACCAGGCAGACTTCGCCCTGCTGGACAGCAACTTTTCGCCGGTGATTGAGGCCGGTACGTTCACCGTCTTCGTCGGGGCAGATTCGACCACCGAAAACCAGGCCCGGTTTGAACTGACCGATAGCCGCGCCTTGTCTATTTCGGGCCAGTCCGTCCCATCACCGGGATCAAACTGAGTACACCTGCAGGTTGTCTGGCGTTTCGTTACTGGCGCAGAATGCCGGATCGACCTGAGAGTCCGAACCCAAGGAAACCGTATGAGCCTGTCCTTGCTAAGCCGCTACGCCTTCTTTGCCGTGTGCGTCATTTTCACCCTCGCCAGCCTGCCCTTTATCCAACACGAATGGCTGTGGCCCATCACCCTGGTCACCGGCGTGTTGAGCCTGATCGGTATTTTCGACCTGTTGCAAAGCCCCCACGCGGTGCGCCGCAACTACCCGATCCTGGGCAATATCCGTTATCTGGTGGAAGCTATCCGCCCGGAAATCCGCCAGTACCTGCTGGAGTCCGACAGCGACGCCCTGCCCTTCTCGCGCTCGCAACGATCCCTGGTGTACTCGCGAGCCAAGAACGAAACCGCCGACAAACCCTTCGGCACCCTGATCGATGTGTACCAGCTGGGTTTCGAATTTATCGGCCACTCCATGCGCCCCGCGCCCCTGAGCGACCCCAGCGCCTTTCGCGTGATGGTCGGCGGCCCGCAATGCACCCAGCCGTATTCGGCGTCGGTGTTCAATATCTCAGCGATGAGCTTTGGCTCGTTGAGCGCCAATGCGATCCGCGCGCTCAACCAAGGCGCCAAGCTTGGCAATTTTGCCCATGACACCGGCGAAGGCAGCATCAGCCCCTATCACCGCGAAAACGGCGGCGACCTGACCTGGGAATTGGGCAGCGGCTACTTCGGCTGCCGCACCAGCGACGACCGCTTCGACCCGGAGCGCTTCGCCGCGCAGGCGCAGAACCCGCAGGTGCGCATGATCGAAATCAAGATGAGCCAGGGCGCCAAACCCGGCCACGGCGGCATCCTGCCCAAGCACAAGGTGACTCAAGAGATCGCCGAAACCCGCGGCATCCTGATGGGCGAAGACTGCATCTCACCGTCACGTCACAGCGCGTTCTCTACCCCCATCGAGTTGATGCAATTCATCGCCCAATTGCGTGAACTGTCCGGCGGCAAGCCGGTGGGCTTCAAGTTCTGCCTGGGCCACCCGTGGGAGTTCATGGGCATTGCCAAGGCCATGCTCGAAACCGGCATCCTCCCGGACTTTATCGTCGTCGACGGCAAGGAAGGCGGCACCGGCGCCGCGCCCGTGGAGTTCACCGACCATATCGGCGTGCCGCTGCGCGAAGGCCTGCTGTTCGTGCACAACACCCTGGTAGGCCTGAACCTGCGCGACAAGATCAAGCTGGGGGCCAGTGGCAAGATCGTCAGCGCCTTCGATATCGCCAGCGTGTTGGCCATTGGCGCCGACTGGGCCAACTCGGCGCGGGGGTTTATGTTTGCCATTGGCTGCATTCAATCGCAGTCGTGCCACACCAATAAGTGCCCGACCGGCGTCGCCACCCAGGACCCGTTGCGCCAACGTGCCCTGGTGGTACCGGACAAGGCCCAGCGGGTGTTCAACTTCCACCGCAACACCCTCAAGGCCCTGGCCGAAATGCTCGCGGCGGCAGGCCTGGATCATCCGTCGCAGCTGTCGGCCAAGCATCTGGTACGACGCATGTCGGCCACCGAGATCAAGCTGTTCTCGCAGTTGCATGTGTTCCTCAAGCCTGGCGAGTTGCTCACCGGCGAAGTGAATGGCGAGTTCTATTCGCGCATGTGGCAGATGGCGCGGGCGGACAGTTTTGAGCCCCATGAAGTCGCCGCTGCTTAAGGACCCAGATCGTGTTGAAAGTCATCGCCGAAGATTTCATCAAACCCGAATACCTCGACACCGTACGTCCCTGGTACGCCGAACTGGTGGAAAAAACCCGCCAGGAACCGCTGTGCATCGCCTACGATCTGTTTGTCGATCAGAAAGACCCAGGGCACTTCATTTTCATCGAGCAATGGCCCGACCAGGCCGCGCTCGACACCCATTGCCAGACCGAACACTTCACCCGGCTGGTGCCGCAGATCAATGAGCACCAGGCCAAGCCGTGCAAAGTGCTGCTGATGGATGCGTTCTGACCCACCTCTTCCCCGCTGAACCGGACCACCGACGGCATCGTAGAAACAAGGAGATTCACATGCCGTTACTGGACTTCGCTGCACTCGCCGGGCAACTGCCTGACAGCTGGAAATCGATACGCCTGGGCCAGGTCGGCCCGGCGCGGATCAAGGTGTTGCGCATGGATGAGCAGGCTTACGAAGAAGAGGTGCACGACTACAACGAAGGGCTACTGGTGATCAGCGGCCATTTGCTCCTGAGCATCGCTGATGAAGAGATCCACGTAGAGACCGGCCAGATGTACCTCGTGGAAGCAGGCACCGCTCATGCCGTACTTCCAGGTAGCCAGGGCACCCTGGTGATCATTGACGCCTAGAGACATTCAGTAATACCCAACCTTTGCAATTGCTTACAAATACCGCCAACCTGCGCCCGCCCGACGTGCGGCGTACGACAACCTGCGCGCTCACCGGTCATTACTAAACCTTTTGTTCAAGAGCCCGCTGCCATGCTGAACGGACGCGACCCGCGCATCGATTTTTTTCGGGGCCTGGCGTTGATCTTCATTTTCTGGGATCACGTCCCCCACAACCCCCTCGGCCAGATCACCCTGCGCAACTTCGGCTTCAGCGATGCTGCGGAAGTCTTTGTGTTTCTGGCCGGCTACGCCTCGGTACTGGCCTACAGCAAGGTCTTGCAACGCGAAGGCTACTGGATGGCCTGCCTGAAGATCCTGCGCCGCGCCTGGGTGCTGTACGTGGTGCATATCTTTTTGCTGGCGATGCTGATGGGCATCGTGTTCTTCGCCAACAGCAAGGTGGAAACCCGCGACCTCGTCCAGGAAATGGGCCTGACGCACTTCATCACCAACCCGCAACAAGCCTTGACCGACGAGTTGCTGCTGCGCTTCAAGCCCAACCTGATGGACCCGCTGCCGTTGTATATCGTGCTGCTGGCGGGGTTGCCGCTGGTGTTGCCGCTGCTGCTGCGCCACACCTGGCTGGTGGTGGCCGCGTCGGCGACGGTGTATCTGCTGGCGCCGTGGATGGGCTGGAACCTGCGGGCGATTGCCGACGGCGTGTGGTACTTCAACCCGGTGACCTGGCAGTTCCTGTTTATCCTCGGTGGCGCGGCGGCGCTGCAGGCCAGTCAGGCGCGCCCGCCGGAACAGCGCCCGCTCAAGCGCCAGCCGTTGTTCATGGCGGCGGCGGTGTACACCGTGGTGGCGTGTGTGCTGACCCTGTCATGGCGCTGGCCCGAGGTGCATGACGCGCTGATGCCGTCGTGGCTCAGCGACCTGATCTACCCCATCAGCAAGACCGACCTGTCGCCGCTGCGCCTGCTGCACTTCCTGGCCCTGGCCTATGTCACCGCCAAGCTGTTGCCGGGTCGCGGCTGGACGCAAACCTGGTGGGCGCAACAAAGCTGTCGCATGGGCCGCTACTCCCTGGAGGTGTTCTGCCTCGGCGTGCTGCTGGCGCCGCTGGCGGACATGCTCAACGCCCAGGTCGAGGATGCCTGGCCGATGCAGGTTTTCAGCGCGTTGCTGGGCCTGGCGCTGATGGCCGGGCTGGCGGCGTGGCTGGAGTTCAACAAGCGCCTGGACCTGGCGCTGCGCGGCGAAGCGCCGGCCCTTAAATAGATAGCCCCAGCGCCGGCATGCGCGGTGCTTCCATCTGCCCTCCACTTATCGTGAAAGGTAGAGCGCATGCCGACTCAACAATTACTCAACGGCCTGTCCGGCAATCTGCAATCGAGTACCTCCTGGACCCAGCAACAGGCACTGGAGCTGATCCAGCGCAACGTGATCCAAGCCTTGGATGGCCTGGACGACGAGGAAAAGCGACGTTTCGTAAACCTGCAACGCCAGGCCCTCGCGGCCTTGACGGCAGTCGAGACCGAGAAAGAACGGGTCGTAAGTGCCTTCAAGACCAAGGGCCTGGCGCAATTGCGCGACAGGATCGGCGGGCGCGACCCGGAACAGTACCGCTTCGAAACCACCTACCTGGAAAAAGTGGAACAACCCTTGCCATGGGAGCGGCGAACCGGCAGCCACATCCGAGTGCCGCGTCGTTCGGATATGGACCTGCGCCATATCGAACACGTCAAGAGCCTGTCGCTGTGGGAGGCAGCTTGCGTGAACTTCGGCTTCACCGCGTACGCTCGCACGGATTCCGGCTATACCCTGATTGATGCCAGCCGCGTGGTCGGTCCCGACGGCGACCGAAGCCTGAGTGCCCGCGAGTTCATCGGCATCGCCCGCGAGCTGGACCTGGGTCACCAACTGCACGTTACGATCCGAGCCACGCTGGGCGAGCATGGCACGCTGCGTCAATTGATGAATGACGCCGCGCAGGCCCTGCTGCAGTTCGATGTATTAGACGCCTGGCGCAACCGCGCCCACAACGGTTTGACCCGCACGATGTATGAGCGCCTCAGGGCATCGATCGACGGCAGCGGGACGCAGCTGTCGATCGAGAGCCTGAGCCTGACCTCAGGCGTCACGCCCATTGTCTCCGTGCCGTTCGTGGCGTGGGAGAGTTACATTCCCGTGCCCTTGATGCTGATCAAGATTGCCAGCCTCGGGGTGCTGTCCTATTTTCCTTTCCGCCCTGGCGGCGCGTTTCGCTACCACGACGATGCCCGCTCGGCAGAAGCCGACTTTCGTCAGCAACTGCTGGACAGTCACCAGCAAGGCGACCTCGGCTGGTTTTCCCGGCAGTTGCCCTTGGTGGGCTTGTCGGCCTTCCAGTCATTGCTGACCCAGGAAAAACGCCCCGAGGGCATGAACTGGCTGGCGGGCACACTGTACGACGGGTTTCACAACGCCTTCCCGGAACGCACACTCAACGATATCCGCTTCGCCACCGACCCGCATGCCGGCCCCGCCGAGACATTGCGCCAAGCCCTGGCATATCGTCAGTTGCAGCGTTGCCAGGCCGACATGGACACCCTCGCCAGCAGCCGCTCCGAAGCCGATTGGCAAGCCGTCAAGGATGCCGCCGCCGCCATTGCATCCGAAGTCCTGCAACTGCTGCTGACCCCCCTGCCCGGTGGCGTCACGGGCATGAACCGAATCATGCAACTGGCGGTGCTGGGCAGCATGACCTACAGCGTCAGCGTCGGCCTGAATGAAGCCGCCAAGGGCGACGCCAGCGGCTTTGCCTCGACCCTGACCGACGTCGCCGACCTGGCAATCAGCGGACGCCTGATCAATGTCGCGGGTAAAGCCCATCGCCAACGCATGCTCGAACACCTGCAACGGCTGGGCAACCCCCGCAAGGTCACGCGCCCCGACGGCGTGGATGAACTGTGGAAGGCCGACCCAGGCCCTTATGCCCATGATCGGCAATACCTACTGGATGGCAAAAGCGCCGATGCCCTGGGCGTGTTCACCGTACACGGCAAGCAATACGTCAAGCTGCATCATGAAGGCCAGACCCTGGTAGCCGAAGTGAGCCACGAGGTGCCAAGCCTGCGCTACGTGCTCAAGAGTGGTCGCAGCAGCTACAAGCCACCCATTGTGTTCGAGCCCGCGCTGCAGGCCTGGACCTTCGACCTGCACAACGCTCATACCCTCTCGGATATCCAATTGCTGCAACGGATGCTGCCCAACGGTTCGTCGGTCATCCATCAGCTCGACCTGGAACGCATGCTGCGCAGCACCGCAACCACCCGCACCACCCTGGATCGGGTCTGGCGTGGCGAACCGGCACCGTTGAACCTGATCGAGGGCGTACGGCGCCTGCAGGCTGACCAGGTGATCCAGCAGATCATCGAACGTTTCCCTGAGCCCGGTTACCTGCCGCCCTACGGTGACAGCCTGGTGCTGTGCCTGCTGACCCAACTGCCGGACTGGCCCGCCAGCCTGCTGCTGAGCATCAGCGACCCGCAACGCAGCGTGATCGAAACCTTCGGCAACCTCGAGCACACGGTGGCCGAGTCAAAGACCCTGACCCTCATCCGCAGTGAAGACAGTGGCTACCAGGTCGAAGGGGATCGTGGCCAGCCGCCCTATCGGGCCGAGCCGCTGTTGAGCCTGATCATCAGCCTGCAACCGGCCCACTCACGGCTGGGCCTGGCGGATCAGGCCGACGCCTCGCCCGAACAGCGGATCATGAGCGTTCGCCGGGACGTGGCCGCGCTGGCGAGCCGTGAGCGGATGGCGTTGTTCGCGGCAATCTTCAGCTATGCCGGGTATGAAAAAAGTGAACCACTCCCGCCCATCAATGCCCGACGCTTCTTGCCCATCCAGGCATCGGCCCCGCTGGTGGCGGTCACGCCGCTGCTCAAGAAACTGCGCGATCTCAATCGCCCCTTGTCCCCAGCCTTGCTGGAACGCCTGCTGCAGCAGCACCCTCTGACACCGCGCCAACAGCAGGCCTACTTGCAGGAGGGGGCGCTGCCCAGCCACTTTCATGAAGAACTGGAAAACCACCGCATCGCCCTGCGTATCGACGCGGCAATCGACGGGCTTTATCACCCAAGGCCCTACAACACTGACGCCGACCAATGGGCCAGGGAGTTCGCATCGGCGCTGGTACGCCATCGGCTCAAGCGCGACTTCGTGATCACAGAAGTGCATGCCGGAGCCATCGCCACCCCCTATCGCTCCAGCGGCCCAGACGACCGAACCGTAGAGCTGCGGCACTCAGGCGACGGCGCCTATGAGGCCTACGACATGCGCAATGCCGGCACGATTGCCGTGTCCCCGGTCGTCGACAGTTTCTACCTGGCCATCGGCTCGGTACTGCAACCCCACGAGCACCAGGCGCTGGGCATGCACAGTGCGACCGATGCGCTGGGCCTGCGCCACACCCTGGGCGACTACATGAGCAGCCAACGCACCCCCGAAGGTTTTGTGAGCCTGGTCAACGGGTCACTGGCGCAGTACGAACACACATTGCCCTTGCCGCCCGCCCTGCAACCGGATGCCCAAGGTATTTTCCCCCTGGAAGGCCGCCACTACCTGCCGTTGTTCGGTTCTCTGTACCGCATCATCTATGATAAGCGCAGCTTTAAATGGCGGCTCAAGCACCCGCAGAAGGTCGGCGTCGACACCCCGACCCTGGAGCACAACGGTCACGGTGCCTGGCGCCTGTCCAGCGAGAACCCGATGAGCTGGGACGACCATAGCCTGCTCTATCGCCTGGGGGGCGATCACCACAGCTTCACCCAGGACATGTCCAAAAACATCCTCGCCCTGACCGACACCCCTGCCCACCTATTGCGCCAGGTTCACCGCTGCGGCCGTGCAGCGCCGCCATTGCTGGTCGACACCTGCAAACGCTTTCGGATCGACCAGGAAATCGACCAGTTCATCGACGCGATGTACGAAACCCCCATCGCCTCCAACGCCCGACCGGACTTGCAATTACTGGTGCTCTCCAGCCTGCCGGAATGGCCCGACAGCCACGTACTGCAAATTGTCGATGACAACCACCAGGTCACCCATCAATACCCGCAACGCAGCAGCCCGGACGACCTGACGGTGAAGATCACCGAATCCGACTTCAAAAACGCCAGGCTGCTGGAAAACATTATCACCCACGATGACGTGACCCTGGCCCTGCTCGGTGAATTGCCGACGACTCACGAGCAGCGCTTGTTCCAGTTGATCACCCGGATCGTCGAGTACACCGACCGGGAAAAGGCGCAGATCCTGCACTCGCTGTACCAACGCAGCGAGTCCGGGGGCAGCGAGTCGGTGCGACGGTTCAAGGCCAAGCATCCCGATCTGCCCACCAGCACCGTCACGGCGATTCTTGGCCACGCCTCGCCACGCGAACTCAAGCAACTGCATGAAAACAACCAATTGAGCCTGCGACTCGCGGAACAGGCGCGCTTGAGTAGCCACGACCTGCGACTGAACCGCGCCTATGAGGGCTTGCATGTGTCTGCCTGCGCCAATGCCGACAGCGACCGGATTATCCTGCATTTGCTCAAACTCCTGCCCACCTGGCCGAGGCATGTGCGCATCGATATTCGTGAACGGGACGAACAGGGGCGCCTGCTCAAAACGGCCGGTCATTTGGTAGGCACCTCGCGCAAGACCGTGGCCAAGACCCATCGTGGCTATCAGGCTTATGACGCCAACAGCGTGCCCCTTGGCCAACCTTCGAACGACTTGCTGAGGGTGATTCTCAGCACCTTGTCGGCGAGCGAGCAAACGGTCCTGGGCGTTACCGATGAAACCGGCATCACCGAACTGCGCCAGCAACTCGCCGATATCGCCCTGTCCCGCCGCGTAGAGATCAAGGGCCTGCTGGATATCCCGCACCTGCAACCCTGGATGCAACCGGCGATGGGCCTGGAGCGTTCGTTCCTGGTGTACCCGCTCTGGTCACGTTTCTGGCCGTTCAACGGCCCCAGGCCGCCGGACCTGGTGGCCAAGGTCCAAGAGATTTATCCGCGTTTCACCCGCGACGACGCGCGACAATTGATCCAGTCGCTGAACCTCAGTGAGCCGGCGGTGCTGATTGAGCTCGAACGTCGCAAGGCCGAGTACCAGGCCATGGACTTGGAGTTGCGGCGCTGGAGCGAGACCGCGCTGGATGAAGACAACGTGATCGACGACCCCGCCGGGCAGCGCCAGGCGCGGCGCCGCTACATTGCCGACCAATTGCGCCAGGCATGGCGGCGGGACAACAGGGCGGTCTACATCGCCGGGCTGTTCCACGTGTACTCCCTGGAGTTGCAACTGGACGATGGTGGCCTGCCACCCGCCTCGTTCATCACAGGTACCAGCGGTTTCAGCCATATTGAACACCTGCGGATTTCCGGCAATGCCTTCCCGTCTTCGGCGGTTGAATTCCTCGCTAAATTCAACCAGCTCAAGGCATTGCACCTCGATTGCCGGATGACCGAACTGCCCAGTGCAATTACGGATATGACCTCGCTCACCTACCTGGACCTGAACGACAACGACATCCGCTTGACCGAAGAGGCGGTACAACGCCTGGCAACCATGGTCAACTTGCGCGACGTGGACTTCAGCGACAACCCGGACCTGGCACTCGCCCCGGATGTCAGTCAAATGACCCAACTGCGCATCCTGCACCTGGGTAACACCGGCATCACGCAATGGCCCCGTGGCGCCAGTGCGCTGCCGTACCTGATGGAGTTGCACCTGCAGGAAAACCAGATCTCCACCATTCCAGAAGAAGTCTTCACCAACCCCTGGCTGCAAGCCGCCAATCGCAACACGCTCCTGCATGAAAACCCGCTGTCGGCACCGACCCTGGCGAGTATCGAAGCGTACCGGCTGGATACCGGCATTCGCCTGGGTGGCCAACTGCGTACGCCTCGGCATACGGCTGTGGCCGTCGACGACCTCAGCCAATGGCTGATGGGCGTGCCGCTCCAGGATGTACCGGCACGCAGAGCGCTGTGGGAGGGTTTGAAAACCAATGAGACGGCGAGTGCCGATGATGTGTTCCGGGTCTTGCAGGACCTGACGCGGACCTACGCCTACATCCACGGCGACACCCCAAGGAGAGCATTGACCCACAGAGTCTGGACCTTACTGAGCGCCATGGGCGAGTCGAGGCAACTGCGCGACACGGTATGCCTCAACACCTACGGCTCAGGCGACTGCGGCGACAGTGTGCTGCTGGCGTTCACCAACATGGAGTTGCATCACCGTATCCACCAGGCCAAGCAGCAACCCCGCAGTTACATGGCCGACAGGGCCTTGCTGGCGCTGGCCAAGAGTTGCTTCTACCTCAATCAGCTGGATCACTTTGCCGATCAGTTCATTCTTGAGCGTGAACGGGCCAACCTGACGGTCGACCCAGCCGAGGTAACGGTGTACCTGCGCGAAAAACTGGCCCGTGAGTTCGACCTGCCGTTTTATCCGCTGGAACTGCTGTACACCGTGAATGACTACGTCACGGACGAGGTGGTCAACACTGCGCGCAACACCCTGCTCCGGCTTGGCGAGTCGCCCGCCTTGCAGGAGTGGATCTTGATGAGCGAATTCTGGATCGAATATTTGGCAAGTAGCGAGCCGGAGCCGTTTCTGACCATCAAGGACACCATGAGCTACAAAGTCAGCGTGCTCGAGCAGCAACTGCCGGACAAGCGTTCGGATGCGTACCTGGAGCGCCGCCAGTCACTGGCCGAGGAAGAACGAAGTGAACATAACCGCCTGGTGCGGCAACTGACAGAAGGCACCCAACTGACCCTGCAACACGTCTGACCTGTGGCCTGCCTGTCGCAAGGGGCAGGCAGGCCATCGTTCAGGGGGTCATGCCGAGCGCGGCGAACCCTGGCCAGCCTGGGCCGGCTGCAGCTTGAACACATAGAACAACACGGTCAGCAGCACCAGGAACGCCGGGCCGATGTACAGCGCGATCCGGGTGTCCGGGAAGTAGGCCATCAAGCCGACCACCAGCACCAGGAACGCCAGCGCCAGGTAGGAACTGACCGGGTACAGCCACATGCGGTACTTGAGCCCGGCGCGCTCATCCGGGCTCAGGCCGCGACGGAACTTGAGCTGCGCCAGCAGGATCATCACCCAGGTCCATATCGCGCCGAAGGTGGCGATGGACGTCACCCACACAAAGACTTTTTCCGGCACCAGGTAGTTGAGCAACACGCCCAACAGCAACGCGCCTATCGACAACAACAGGGCGCGACGCGGCACGCCATTGCTGGAAGTGGTGGCGAACGTCGCCGGAGCCTGGCCGTTCTGTGCCAGGCTGTAGAGCATGCGACCGGTGCTGAAGATGCCGCCGTTGCACGACGACAGCGCAGCGGTGATCACCACGAAGTTGATAATGCCGGCGGCGGTCTTGATGCCCAACCGCTCGAACGTCATCACGAAGGGGCTGCCCTGGGTGCCGATTTCATTCCACGGGTAAATCGACAGGATCACGAACAACGCGCCGACATAGAACAGCAGAATCCGCCAGAACACCGAGCCGATGGCATTGGGGATGGTCTTCTGCGGGTTCTTCGCCTCACCGGCGGTCAGGCCGATCATCTCCACGCCCAAATAGGCGAACATCACCATCTGCAGCGACATCAACACACCCTGCACGCCGTTGGGCAGGAAGCCGCCGTGGGCCCACAGGTTGGAAATACCCAGGGCAACACCGTCATTGCCGAAACCGAAGGCAATGATGCCGACACCGCCGATGACCATCGCGATGATGGTGACGATCTTGATCAGGGCGAACCAGAACTCGAACTCACCGAAGGCCTTGACGGCGATCAGGTTGATGGTGCCCATGCTCACCAGGGCCGCCAGGGCCCAGATCCAGCGCGGTACATCGGGGAACCACACGCCCATGTACACCGCCACGGCGGTGATCTCGGCGACGCAGGTCACCAGCCACAGGAACCAGTAGTTCCAGCCGGTCAGGAAGCCCGCCAACGGGCCAAGGTAGTCTTGGGCATAACGGCTGAACGAACCGGCGACCGGGTTGTGCACGGCCATCTCGCCGAGGGCGCGCATGATCACCAGGATCGCCAGGCCGCCAATGATGTAGGAGAGCATGATCGCCGGGCCGGCCATCTCGATGGCCTTGGCCGAACCGAGGAACAGGCCGACACCGATACAGGCGCCGAGGGCCATCAGGCGGATATGCCGCTCACCGAGTTCGCGTTTGAGCGGGCCGCCAGAAGCGGTCTCGCCATGGGGCAGGTGGTTGCCAGCTGGCATGGGGATACAACCTCATTTTGTTATTGGATTGAACCACCGAGTGTTCAGCGCCACAGCGGGTCGCCGTGACGCTGTCCTAGCGGGCTCACCTCGTGGGTAAACCCGTCCGGCCGACACACCGGCCAGCTCAGGGGGCGTGCAGTATAGAAAGCCGCAAGCAGGGCTTTTCACTCAATAAGCAACAAAATTCAGCGAGATTCCTCGGCAAATGCCGCTTCTGCGGAGGGGCATCACCTGGGAACTGTAGGAATAGTCTGTCGCAAACGGCGGCGAGTATTGCACAGCATCGGTGCACCGTCATGCCCCTGCCCTGGTCGTATTTACCGGAGCTGGAGCGCTCTAGCCCGAGGGTCCGTATCGATCACCAGTCGCCGGTCCACTGCGGCGCATCGAAAAACAACCTGCGCGCCATCCTGAGGTTGATTTCGCCCCGATGGATCTCCAGAGTTTGCGTCACACGCCCGCTTTGCCCCGCCTGCATGCTGGCGAATGCCTGGGCACGGGCCTGGGCCTGGGACTGTTTGCCCATTCGATGTTGCGCGGGTGTCTTGAGGTGCGCAGCGGTGAAATGGTCGTCCGGCCCGGTCGGCCGTTCGTAGTGAAAATGCCCGTAGCACAGGGCCTGACGCGTTTGCGCGTCCATCACCACGTACGCTTGCAACCAGTCATTGGACCGTCCGGCGAGTTCGACCCGCGCCCCCTGGCGAAAGATGCGCGCTTCGTGATGACTGACCAGCACCTCCACCCCGGCCTGGGTCGGCAGGCGCGCCTTGATTGCAGCCAGGCGTGCCTGCAAACCTTGCTCGGACAAGCGGCTGGCGGCCGCGCGCAACTCATCGGCCTCGGTTGTGGCCCGGGCACGCTGCGTCGCGGCCAGGCGCTCCGGCACGCTGTGCAGCAACCGCTGCTGGATCGCCTCGGCGCACTGGCGCAACTTGTCGGCGCGCTGCTCCAGCAGGTCCTGCAACGACTGAGGCTCATTGGCCCGACTGGCCATTTTGAGTACCTCGGCGATGGCCTTTTCCACCGGTGCGCGTAACGCCTGCCCCTGTTCGACCAGCCGGCCCAGGTTGGGCAGCGGCCCAGGAAGCGCCGGGGCGGGTGCCTTGACCGGCTCCCAAATGCCATCGTCGGCCTGGGTAAACGTGGCGATCACCGCGTCCTGGGCATCCGTGACTTCGGCCACTTCCTGGGGATGCTCGCCGGTTGTCACTTTGACCTGGGCGACGTACATGTCCTGGTTGCGCACGCGAATGATTTTTTTCTGCCGAACCCGCGCACGTCCCACAGCAGGCGTCGCGGCGGCTGTCGGAACCAGCACCGCTGCCAGCTCACGCTGAACCTCCTTGTGCAATTGCGCGAGCAACTGTTGCAGCTTCTCCAGGTACTTGAGATCGAATCGCTCCGGGGCCATAGCGCGCCAGAACTCAATCCGATCATCGCTCAAGGCGTAGACACGGTCGAAACTCTCCAGCAACTCGGTACGCAGCTCCGCACTTTGCGGCGCCAGCTCGTCCAAGTGCGCCTGCGAGCCACTGGCCCAACGGGCGCGGTGAATGGTGTCGTCCAGGCTTTGAAAAAAACCTTCCTCCAGCGTCGGCCCTTCGGTATTGATCGCCACGGCCCACAAGGCGGTGACCTGCAGCGATTGCAGTTCGAGCACCGTCGGCGCGGACAACTCGCTCTCGCGCAAGGCTTGGGCCTTGTCCCGCCCATACTTGGGCACCTGACTCAGTTCATCCAGCAAACCCAGTTGCAGGCCGCGCCAGTCAATGGCTTGCTCATTACTGTCGGCCAACTGCCGCAGCCCCTCCATGATCTGCCGGTGGGGCTGCTGATAGATATCCAAAAGTGCCTCCTGCGCGCTCAGCGATTGCACCAGCTCCAGCAGCGGCACCAACCTGCGGTGGATCGCGACGGTCTGTTGGCGGGCGTGCTGGAGCAATAGCTGCAACGTGAGCGCCGTCCCTTCCAGCAACGTGGACAACTCTCTCGCATAACCGGGTCGGCGCCTGATGACCTGCAGCGCCCTGAGGCACTCCAGCTCAAGCAATGAGGCCTCGAGTTTGTTCTGAAGCTCCTGCACATAGCGAGCGCCCGCCGTGGCGCGATGCTGTTCGGTGACGCGCGTATCCTCACTGTCTCTAAGCATGCGGGCCGTGGTCAGGGCACGGTCTGCGGTTTCCCGGCGCTCGGTGGATTGGCGGTAATCCTGCTCCAGTTGCTGACGGCGTGACTCACTGTCAACCAGGCCGGTCGGGGTATCCGATTGCCCGCCGCGCAGGCGCAAGCCCAAGTCCACATCCCATGCACCGCCCCCCAGCGACTTGAGCCACGGCCCGTTCGCGCTACCGTCGGCGCTGACCACTCGCACGCGGTCACGGGCCACTTGCACGCGGTACACATGACCGCGCACCAACGCCTGCCAGTGGACCGGGGTCGACGCCGTATCCAGTAGCAAGCCTTCGTGTATCCCCGAAGCCTGTGCGCCTGGCAGCCGTGATGGCCAAGGTTGGGGCAAGGCCTTAAGACTCATACCCTCCAGCCGGGCGCGCAAGGACGGTGTGAGCGTATCGCGCGAATTACTCCAACTGAAGGGAGGCTGCAATTGCACGGTGGCAGGGCCAAGTATCACTGCGGGCGGACGCTGCATCGACGCTGGCGAAGCAAACGTTGAGGCTTGCTGGTCCAGCATCGCCGGCCACTCATGAGGCGAGGCCCGATGGGCCAGGATCATCACCAGATTGGTCAACAGGTCTATCACACCTTGGGTCTGCATGACCGAGTCGTTACTGGCCAATGCCGCCACATCCCGTTGGACACTGTCCATCACCTGCACCATCCAGCCCGCCAGCAGTGCCGGCCCCCGGACAAACGGCAGCAGTGTATTGAACAGCAACCAACCGCCGGCCTTTAACGTCCGCCAGCGTTGCTGAGCATTGGACACCGACTGAGCCTGGGCCAGGCTGACCAACGCCTGGGCAGTCGAGACAAACAGGCCAGGCAACGGGTCGCCTTCCTCCAGCCGCTTACTGAGCTGTGCCGGCGCTGGCCGATCCGGCACGCTGAACTCATCACCGGCCAGAAAGTGCGCGACATGCGGTTCCTGGAAACCACCGTTGGCATACACCGGCTGGCGGGCAGGGGCCATCCAGGCGAGGACACTGTCGTGCAATTCCCCTGGCGTCTTGATGGCCTCCAACAACGCCTGCTGCGACTCGAACTCACGCAGGCTTGGGGTCGACAACGGCCGGTACAACAGATGCGGCCCGTGCTCGGTGTCACGTGGGCCGATCACGTAAAAACCGACCACCTCGTCCGCCGTCGCAGCTGGCGTGGCCTTGAATGCCAGCGACCACATACCCGCCGCGCGTCCATCCGCACTGGCCTGGACGGCCGCCTCCACCAACCGGTAACCGGCCTGGCTCAAGCCGCCCTCGCGTTTGAGCTTCAGCTCCAGCGCCAGCAGCGGCAGTTGCGCCCGCAGTTGCCGACTGAACAGCTTCTCGCGGCGGGCCGATTCAATCGGGTCGTCGATCAGTTTTTTGCGCAACAGGTCGGGGTACGCCTGGCCGACGTCCGTCTCGGTCACGCAGCCGGTCAACAAAGAGGCGCTCAACCAAGCGGGCGCCACGTCGCCGTTGAGTTTTATCCGGGACGGCGCATGGGGGAAACCGCCGAGGTTTTCCAGGGCCAGCTCCGTCAGCGTGAGTGTCACCCGGTGGGCATCACCACTGGTAAAACCGCCTGGCAACATCACCGCCGTGACAAGGCTGTAGGTCAGTTCAATGTGATCCGGGCTGATCGCCTTGGCGCGGGGCTCCTTCTCCAGGCAGTGCGTCAGGGCCTGGGCGGTGAACGTGCGAATCGGCGCGATACCGTCGAGAAAGGTGTGCCCCGCCGCCGCTGTTTGCGCAGCGACCAGCCCCTGTAGCAGGCGAGCATAGGCCAGGCTGTCGTCCGGCGAAGCATGGATGAGCCAGAGCGGTAATCGATCTTGCAAGCGTTGCTGTTCAGGTGTGAGGGCCGACTCGAACCAACGATGGGGGTCAGTCACGTAGTCCAGCATTGCCTGGCACTGCTCGGGCGTACGTGATACTGAGCGGTCGATTGCCATGACTTCGGCGCTCTGCTGTTGGGCAAAGCAGGCCGCCAACGCATCGAACGGGTCGCCGGGTAGTTCCTCGACAAACCACTCCACGGCCCCGTGTGCCAGCGAGGCGCTCACGAACCCGGGGATCAGGGGTTCGATATCCTCCAACTGTTGCAACGGATGAATCCCCGTGGCGGGACTGAACACGAGCAGCGTGCGCAGTTCGGCCCCCAGCAGCCGGTGATCAAGGATCAATACCGGCACCATGTCAGGGGGTTGCGTGCTCTGGCCACGGCGCACCGACAGCGTACGTACCGTCAACGTCTCACCCTGCGAACGCCACGTACGATCAGGTCGGCTGGGGTGCAGCGCCTGACGTGGAAACAGCCGTGAAAAGTGCTCTGCACTCATGCCCGCAGGCATCTGGCATTCATACAGCAACCCCACTAATTCATCGGACAACTCAGCCCAGCGGCTCGTCCCCTCCCCTCGCGGTGCCCCCCACCAATCCCGCAAACGTGCGAGCCAGGCATCCAACAACTCGCCTCCCGCGTGGTTGACCAGCCGTTCCAGATCGACCAGCCCCGGCCCGCCCTGCACGTAGACCTCCCGTTGATGCTGCATCACCTGGTGAAAGTCTTCGACATACCGAACCGGTCGCGCACGGGCCAGGCGCGCCAGCACTTCGTCGGCCAGTGCACTGTAGCGATAACCCTGACCTACAGGTATGCCAATGGCGAGGTGTGCGGCGGCATAGTGCAAGGAAGGGTACTGCCGATCCAGTGCCGCCTGGATCTGGGCCTGCGCTACCGTACGCAAGCTCGGCACAGAGGAAAACGTATTGACGATCCGCTCGATGCGCGCACGCCGCAACGTGGGCACAGGGGGGGTTTGAGACATGAGGGAGCTCCTGGTAACGGACACCGGAAATCGGTCCGATTGACCTCGCAGGCTATGGCTTGCCTTCCACGCACCTGCGGTAGCCCGCTAGGGGTTTGCGACAAATCCCTTGTCTGCCTCAATCAACGTCTACGCTTGAATCAAGTCCGATCAATCTGCGTGAATGGATCAATCGACTATGGGCGCTTTATGGCAAACCGATTCACCCAAGGCTGCTGGCCCCGCCGACAGCCTGGATGAACAGCCATTGCCGCAAAGCCCCCGCAAGCGGCGGTATGCGTGGCGAATGGTCTGGTTACTGCTGCTGATCGGCCTGATCGCGCTGGGGTTTGCCGCCCATCGGGAAATGCGCACGGCCCACTGGCAAGCCCGAGAGTTAAGCCGTCTCGCCCACGCGTTGAGCTATACGGTACAACCCGGTGCCAGCGACGCCATTGTCTATCCCGGCGACGGTCCGTTCGACCGGCGCCTGGGCTACAGCGCCCTGGGTGAGTTCCTGCCGCGCCTGCTCAAACGCAACTACCTGATCGAACGTCAGGCACGCTTCTCCACGGCGCTGATCGACTACAGCGATCACGGCCTGTTCATTCCCTACCGCGAGAAAATCCAGGCTGGTCTGACGATTACCGATTGCCGGGCCGCCCCGGTGTACCGCTTCAATTACCCGCAACAGGCGTACCCGCGTTTCAGCGCCATCCCGCCCGTGATCGTCAGTAGCCTGCTGTTTATCGAGAACCGCGACCTGCTCGACCCCGACCAACCCCAAGCCAACCCCGCCGTGGATTGGCCACGTTTTGCCAAGGCCGCGTGGTCGCAGGTCGCACGCTTGCTGCACCTGCCTGGCCAAAGTGCCGGTGGCAGTACCCTGGCCACGCAATTGGAAAAATACCGCCACTCACCCGATGGGCTGACCCTGAGCGGTGGTGAGAAAATCCGCCAGATGATTTCCGCCAGTGTACGGGCGTATCAGGGCGGGCCGGACAGCCTGCAAGCACGTCAGGATGTGGTGCGCGACTACCTCAACAGCGTGCCGCTGTCGGCGGTGCCCGGCCACGGCGAGGTGCATGGCCTGGCAGAAGGACTGCGGGTCTGGTATGGCGCCGACTTCAACCAGACCAACGCCCTGCTCGCCAGTGACGACCCGCAAACGCTCAAGCAAAAAGGCCTGGCCCTGCGCGAAGTGTTGTCCCTGATGATTGCCCAGCGCCGCCCGTCTTACTACCTCGCCAAGGGCCGTGCCGACCTGGAGCAACTGACCGACAGTCATCTGCGTTTGCTGGCGCAGAACGGGGTGATTGAGCCAGGGCTGTCCGAGGCCGCACTCGCCAGCCGGGTCACGTACCGGGACTGGCAGCAGCAGCCCACGGTCCAGCCCATCGAAAGCAACAAAGGCATCAACGTTGCCCGCAGCCGCCTGGGTTCCCTGCTCAACCGGCCGCTGTATGACCTGGACCGCCTCGACCTGTCCGCCACCAGCACCCTGCACAGCGACCTGCAAACCCAGGCCACCGACTACCTCAAACGCCTGGCAGACCCGGCCTTCGCCGGCCAACTGGGGCTACTCGGCCCGCGCCTGCTGACGCCCAGCAGCACCGCCCAAGTGCACTACAGCTTCACCCTGTATGAGATGACGCCCGACGGTGCCCGCGTACGGGTGCAGACCGACAACACCGACCAACCGTTCGACATCAACGAAAGCAGCAAGCTGGAACTGGGCTCCACCGCCAAGCTGCGGGTACTGACCACCTACCTGCAAATCATCAGCGAGTTGCATGATCGATACGCCGGCCAGCCGCCCGCTGCGCTGAAAAAAATCGAGATCGATGACCAGGATCGCCTGTCCCGCTGGGCCCTGGATTACCTGGCGCAGAACAGCGACCAGAGCCTGCCGAAGATGCTCGACGCAGCCCTTGATCGGCAATATTCGGCCAGCCCCGGCGAAAGCTTTTTCACCGGTGGCGGCCTGCATCACTTCCACAACTTTCGCAACGAAGACAACGGCCGCAGCCCGACCCTGCGTGACGCCCTGCGCGAGTCGATCAACCTGCCCTTCATCCGCCTGATGCGCGACCTGGTGCGCTACAGCACCTACCAGGCCCCGGGCAACAGCGCGCAATTACTCAAGGACGACAGCGACCCACGGCGCCAGGAATACCTGGCCCAGTTCGCCGACCGCGAGGGCACGACGTTTTTGCTGCGCTTCTGGAAAAAATACCGCAACAAGGACACCCAGGCCCGGCTCAACACCTTCCTCGACGGCCTGCACCCCACCGCCATCCGTCTGGCGGCCGTGCATCGCTACCTGCTGCCCCAGGCCAGCCAAGAGAGTTTCGACCGTTTCATCCGCTCCCACCTGAGCGGCAGCAAGACCAGCGAAAAACTCAGCGACGAGCGCCTGCAAAAACTCTACCTGAGCTACGGCCCCGGCGCCTACGACCTGCCGGACCAAGGCTATATCGCCAAGGTTCACCCACTGGACCTATGGCTGCTCGGTTACCTGCTCAACCATCCCGACGCGACCTTTACCCAGGCGGTCGCGGCCAGCGAGCATGAACGCCAGGAAGTCTATGGCTGGCTGTTCAAGAGCCGGCACAAAAGCGCCCGCGACAGCCGCATCCGCACCATGCTGGAGATCGAAGCGTTCCTGGATATTCATCAGCGCTGGAAAGCCGTCGGCTACCCCTTCGATCACTTGGTGCCGTCCCTGGCCACGGCCATCGGCAGTTCTGGCGACAAGCCCGCGGCCCTCGCCGAACTGGTGGGCACGATCCTCAATGACGGTGTGCGCCAACCGACCCTGCGCATCGACAGCCTGCACTTTGCCGCCGGCACACCTTATGAAACCCGCCTGATCAATGACCCGAATCGCGGCAAACGGGTGATGCCCAGCGAAGTGGCCACCGCCTTGCGTGGGGCCTTGTCGCAAGTGGTGGACGCAGGCACCGCCAAACGTGTCTCCGGCAGTTTCAAGTTGGCCGATGGCAGCCCCTTGGCGATGGGCGGCAAGACCGGCACCGGGGATAACCGCATCGAGGCGATTGGCGCGGGTGGGCGGGTCCTGAGTTCCAAGGCAATCAACCGCACCGCGACCTTTGTGTTTTACATCGGTGAACACCACTTCGGCACCCTGACTGCCTTTGTTCCCGGCAGCGGCGCGCAGAATTTCACCTTTACCTCAGCGCTGCCGGTGCAGGTGCTCAAGGGCATGGCGCCGGTGCTGATGCCCTATCTGCAACCGGGCAGCCATACCTTGTGCACCGCTGCTAGCCACTGATTTCGACGATTCTTTGGGTAGTGCCCTCTACCAGATAGAACCGATAAGTACGCCCGGCCTGTTTTTCAAAGCTGAACACCCGCCCCGGAAAAATATGATTCTTGGTGGTGGGGGCGCACGACGTTCGGTCATTGGCCGCGCAATCTTTGAACTCATCCACCACAACCACCGTATTCCCCGCATTGCGCAAGGTGTAACGCTGCCCGCCATTTTCGACCCGCGTATCGAAGCGGCTGTCCTTGGGCCGCACGAAGAACACGGTGCCGTAGCCAGCCATCACCTGCACACCGCCCACCAAGGTCTCTTCATAGGCTTTGCGCTCCTCATCGGTGACACCAAAGCCGTCGTCTTTCTCGGGCGCCACTGGCAGGTAACGTACCCGGAAATAGCGCTCGCTATCGCGCTCACCGATGAATACAAAACGTGTGCTCTGCATGCCATCGGCCGGCACGATCAGCCGCGCCGGGCTGGCGACCAGACCATTGCGCACGCTGCCGTCGGCTTCGAGCTTGAGCGGCACTTCGTCATAGCTGCCGTCGGGTTTGTAGAGCATTTCGGTGACGTTGACCTTGACGAAGGCAGTCTTGGTGCCGCCGTTGAAGACACGCTTGAGGTAGGTGCTTTTATCGCCACGCAAATAGTCGTAAAAGTCGCCAATGTTGATGTTCGGCCCGGCCTGGGCACTCAACGAACACACCATCAAGCCCAGCATTGCCGCTACACGTTTCATAACCCCTCCTTTAAAAATCGTCATGGGCGTACCGCGTCGAACAGCAACTCGACGCTGCCGTAATACTCGCCGGGGGTAAACCCATCCGCCGGCTCGACCGCCGAGATGTCCAGCAGCACACGTTTGCCCTGGCGCGCTTCGTCCTGGGGCACCACCAGGGTGTCGTCGAGGCTCAGCGCCTGGCCATTGAACGTGACACTCAAGTCGATATAGGTACGCCCGCCGTTGAACAACATGGGCACCGCGCCCAGCCGCGCGTTGATCCCGCCCGCCGAACTCCTCACGTCGAAGTGTTCGCGCAGCGGACGCAGGCGACCCGGCACCAGGTCCCAGACCATCTGTTGCTCACGCTCCAGGAACCCTGGGGTGATCGGCAGTACGTAAAAGTCCGAGGTCGGGATGGTCACCGACACATCGAACACCCGCGCTTCGCGAACCGCCAGCGCCGATGAACTGAACAGCACGGCGACCAACAACACCGCCCACGCGAGGCCTTTGTACAGCGTCTCCGACGGCCGTCCGCGCCAGCCGACGTGGGTTGTTTCACTGCTCATCATCCTTTGACCTCATAAGGTTTTTTGTCACCGCCTTCGATCAGAGTGAAGCGGTAAGTCCGCCCGGCCTGCTTGTCAAAGTCAAACGCGCGGCCTGGCAAAATGTGGTGCTTGGTGGTGGGCTGGCAGTCCTGGGGCGCGGCGGTGGAACAGTCCTTGAACTCATCGATCACCACCACGTTATTGCCGTCGTTACGCAGACGGTAGCTCCCGGCACTGTCATCGGTGCCCGTCGCAAAGCGCGTCACCTTGGGCCTCACGAAAAACACCGTGCCGAACCCTGCCAATACCGTGACCCCGGCTGACAAGGACGTTTTGTAGGCTTCGCGTTCCTCATTCGAAACCGCAAACTCGTCGTCCTTTTCTGGCATCACCGGCACGAAGCGCACGCGGAAATAACGCTCTTTTTCGCGCTCGCCGAGGTACAACAGGCGCGTGCCCTGCATGCCTTCGGCCGGCACGATCAAGCGCGTCGGGCTGGCCATCAGGCCGTCACGAATGCTGGGGTCGGCGGCCGGCTTTAGCGCCACCTCTTCGGAGGTTCCGTCATTGTTGTAGAGGATTTCCTGCACCTGGATCCGTACAAAGGCGGTGCTGTCGCCAGCATTGAAGACCCGCTTGAGGTAGGTACTCTTATCGCCTTCCAGGTAGTCGTAGAACGCCCCGACGTTGAGGCTCGGGCCGGCGTGTGCCCACAGCGGCAAGCCGCCGAGCACCCACAGGGCCAACACATACTTGATCCACATAACGCTCTCCGTTTACAGGTCCGAATCCCAGATCACCGTGACCTGCCCCGAATAGGTGCTGCCGCCCTGGCTGAGCATGGCGTCGACATGTTCCTTGGCGACCTCGAAATGCAAGGTTCCAGGGCGGCGGTTCACATAGAACCCCGGCTGGAATTGCTCGGTGCCGGCACCGCTCAACAACAGCGGCTGGCGATTGACGGCAGAGCTGTCAGGGCGGTTCAGGCCGTGGGGCAAGGAGACACTGATATTCACGGGAACCTGGTGGTCGGCCGCGTTTCTCAAGGCGCAGGTATTGCCCATCACTCGCTCGCACTCCAACTGCATCTTGAAACGCGACGAAGCGGAAATATTGAAAGTCTGGTCGCGAAACAGCCGCGCCGGCTTGCGCCCTTGGTTCAGCCAAGCCTGCCAACCGCCTTGGGGTACCAGTTCAATGCGGGTGCCTCCCGGCGGCACCTCGACTTTCAGGTCGTGCTCCACACTCAAGGTGAAATTGAAGGTGAGGGCATTTTTCGAGGGGATCACGACATCGCCAAAATCGTAATCGCCACCGGGGCCCATGGTGTACGTAATGCTTCCGGTGTAGTGACCACTGGACATGCCCAACGGGTTGGGAGTGCGCAGTTCGTAGGCATACTCCATGGTGTTGTAACGCACGGTCGCCAAGTCCTGGGACGGTTGCCGACTGCAGGGGCCCGCACCTTCGGGTGTCAGCCAGAAGTACGAGGCAAAGAAAGTGCCGGCAGCAAGGTGGCCGGTGCTCTGACAGGGCGCGGGCGCCGTCGTCCATCGACTTTGCCAGCTCACCCCAGGCTGTGCCCACGCCGAAACGCCAGGTGGCCGCGGCACATACCAAAGCGATCCGACGCCGGCGATCCTGACCTGTACGGTCTCGGTCTCCTGGGTGACCATATGCGTCACGGTCAAGTCACGCCAATCAGACGGCACCTTGACCATGAAGCCTTGGCGCTCGTCCGAATGGTTGGCCTGGATGGGCGCAATGGCGGCTGCCGTGAAGTTGGTGTCGCGCAGGCTGAAGATATTCAACGCCTTGCACCGGGCCGGAATGTGCGCGGCGCAAATCGAACTGATCGGCGTGGTGTTCTCGAACCTGTTCACCATGGGGTTGCCGGGGTCCGGCCTGAACCGTGCGGTGATGTTCTCGTCGGCCAGCGCCGCGAAGGAACACAGGAGCATCGCCGTACCCACTACATGGCGTTGGGTGGCGCGGGAAAGAAGCGTTTTCATGACTGTGCGTGTTCTCATCTTCATGCTCAACCGGCAATCTGTTCGGTGACTGTGGACTCCGCCAACGTATCCGGCGTGCAGCGCAAGTCCCCGATCATCAGCACACTGTTTTCAAGGCGCGCCTTGGAAGGATCAAGCCTGAACTGGCAGAGCAGTTGGTTGTTGCGGCGCACTTCCAGGGTCGGCGAACTGGCATTCATTTCCAGAGAGAAGAACCCGTCGACCTCACTCACCCCACGCGTGGCGTGGTTGATCACATGCAGGCCCTTGAGCGGTTTACCCTGGGGGTCCAGCAGGCGCCCGAGCACGGTGACGGTTTGCATCACGCTGACCTTGCGGTACTCCACGCCGCCCTTGTTCAGGTGGTAGCGCGTGCGCGGCGGTTGAATCGAGGCCGAGGGGGCGTGGTTGCCTTCGAAGTCGAAGCTCACCGAGCTGCCTTTGTAGGCGGTGATCGGGATGAAGTTTCGACCAGGGCGCAGGGCCGTGCTACCGCCGCTCAAGTCATCGGCGCGCAGGGCGATGTCGTCGACGTCGGTTTCGACATCCACGATCAACCCGGAGCCGGTGCCGTGGTATTGGCTGGTGAGCACCATTTTTTGTTGGCCCAGGGCAAAGGTGCTGTCCAGGTTCAGGCCGCCCGCCAGCTCATTGTTGAATGAAGAACGCTGGACGTAGCCATCACCACTGACAAACTCGTTCTCGAAACTGGCCATGCCGGACAAACCGATGCCGTAGGTGTCAGTGATCGCCGTGGCGGAGACGCTTTGCAGCATGTGGTCTTGCAGGTCCTTGCGGTAGGTCAGCGAGGCATTGTTGTCGCGGGTGCCCTCGCGGGAGGTACGCGTGCCGATGCTGGCGGACCACTGCTCGCCGGGGGCGCCGAGGGCCAGGCTGATGCTCAGGTCGACCCCACGGTTGCGCCGGTCGCCCGTGCTGGCGGTGGCTGGCCGGTCAAATACCGACACGCGCCAGTTGGCGTCGTTGCCGAACATATGGGTGCGCTCGGTCCAGCCCAGGTCCAGGCCGACGCCTTCACTGTTGCCTTCGCTGTAGAACAGGCGAGCGTTGATCGAGCGCAGGTTGCTCAAGCGGTGGTTGACTGAAATCGATGAGTTACTGGTCTGGCCCACAAACACATCGCGCTGGCGAATGCGCGTGCCATCCGGCAGGGTTTCATAGGTGTTACGGGTGTCTAGCCAGCTGCGCGTGTGGTTGAACACGACGCTTCCCAGGCCGTAGTTGTACAGGCCGTTGAGGTCGAGGCCGGTGCCGTATTTTTCCGTCCAGTAGACGTTGGCATACAGGCTGGCCTGGTCGGCGAGGGTCCAGTCGACCGAGGTGCCGTATTGCATGTTGTCCTTGACCTGGCGACCGGACGCCCCCAACACCACACGGGGGTGAGCCAGGTAGTTCACCGAGATGCCTGCGGTCGGGCTGCCGCTGCTCTGCTCATCAAAGTTGCTCAGCAGTTTGCTTTCCCGGCCAGCAAACAGGTTGTAGCGCCAGCGCTCGTCGTGGTTGCGCCAGTTGTTGGGCTTGTACACCAACTCCTGGGTGGTGCTGGTGATCTGGCCGTCCTCCACCAGGCGTACTTCCACTTCATAAATGCCACCGGGCAGCGGCCGCGTGTCCAGGCTGTGCAAGCCGCTGCTGACCGGCTGGGTGTTGATCAGCAGGCCATTGCGATAAATCTCCACCGATGCCTGGCGGCTGGCGGTGACATAGATCGGGTAAACGGCAGGCTTGGAATTATTGATCATCAGGCTGTCGGAACTGCCATACATCACGCCCACGGCGGTGTCCGGGCTGGCCCCGAAGGTTCGCAACTGGCGGGTCAGGCCTTCGGCATTGGGTGTGAAATAGCCCAGGCGCAGGAAATTGCCCTGCAGTTCACGCTGGGTATAGAGCGCATACACGGCGTGGTTGAGGTCATCGTCGTCCGGCCCGCCGAGACGCGAGAACTGCATGTTCAGGGTCTGGCTCCACAGGCCCAGGCTGCTGCTGGCATCGATGCCGAAGCGCCCGCCCAGGTCCTGCCCTTCGCCACCGCTGAGGTTCATCTGGTTGCGCACGATCAGGCCGGTGCTGCCGCCGGTGGGCAGAAAGTAGTAGCGCTGCTCCTCGGCGTCGCGCTCGGCATTTTCGGTCAGCAGGGAAACCGTGGAGTTTTCCAGGTTGTAATGCACGGCCATGAGCCCGTCGGGGCAATTGGTTTCGCATGCCCCCAGGGGCACGCCTTGTTTCAGGTACTCGCCCCAGCGGTCACGCTCGTCATCCTTGATCACGCTGCCGTCATGGTCGGTAAAGTCGAGTAAGGTCAGCCCGTCATCACGGGTCAATACGATCATCGCTTCGGACACAAACTCTTGGTCCAGATCCACCTTGACTGCCAGGGGCACATCGAAGAAATGCTCTTCAAAGTCCGCCGGTAGTCCCTTGGCCTGGGAAAGCAGACTACGAGGTGTAGTGCCGTCGGCAGTACCTGCCGCCAGCGCGTTGGCACAAAACAACAAGGCAAGCGCTGCCGCGATGGGAGTCATCGGGAACATGAACGGAATACTCTGATTTCGAATTTCAATACGAGAAAACCGGCCGACCGACAGACAGAGACTGACTGCCGACCGGTTTGACTACCGAGCCACAGGCCGGTGCTTACCGCTCAACGAGCCTGGCTTCACGGCGTGACGCGCGGCTCGTGGTCGAACACGATGGTGTAGTTGGTGGTGAAGAGCCCGGAAACGCCATCCGCAGGTTTGGCAGCGGCCACTACCAGGTCCGCCTGGGTACCTGGAGTGGAGCTGGCATCATCGACCACTTCCAGCGGCGAGCCGGTCAGTACGACACCGTTGAAGGTGTTGGTCAGTGCGATCGCGTCGCTACCGTTGGTCAACGAAGCAGGGCCGCCCTCGATGTAAGCCTTGATCGAGCCGTCGGTGTTTTTCACATCGTAGGTGGCGCGCAACTGGCTCAACTCGCCGGTGACGGTGTTGTAGTTCATGGTTTCGTCACGACCGAAGTTGGGGTCACGTGGCTGCGCGTGGAACTGCTTGGTCGGAATCGTTGCCTTGATGTTGATGACACTGCTGGCTTCACCTGCGGCGAACACGCTGGACGTGCTGAAAGCCAGTGCGAGAAACGGCAGTACGAAAGCGGTCTTCTTAAGCATTTTAAGTACCTGTTGTGGCATTAGATGTTGGTTGGGAAACCGATTTTCCCAATGCGACAAAACACGAATAAACCGGGTCTTGCGACGCAGGCAAATAGTGCTTGGAAATCACACTTTACGATGCCAGCAACTTCGCTTTAGCGCGTAATAAATCTCGACCCGACCAGAAAGAAAAAAACCTTAATATTCAATATTATAAATATTAACTGTCATCCACTAATTACATCCAAACATCACCGATACTACTTATATAAATCATAAAGCTGTAGGAGATCGGCCACACAACTAGAGCGGGCTTGAGTCTGCATACTTCTAGAGCAAACACTCCAACTAACAACTGTATTTAATATTCATGCAAATGCCATGTTTTCGCCCACTTAAAGGCGAGCAGTGCCACGCTCCGCTCACCCCTACCGACCACCCGCCAAGCGCAGATTTGCTTGCGCTACCGTTCGTCAGACGATTTTGCGCTCTTCATAAGATATATCTTAAGTTGTATCTTAATTAGACAGGAGAGAACGATCATGAGAGACCCTCATCACCACCGAGACCACGGTGACGACCGCGACGGCTTCGAAAAACGCCCCGTCCGCGAACGCGGCGGCCGTGGCCCGCGCGTCTTTGCGCCGGGCGACCTGAAGCTGCTGCTGCCCGCCCTGATCGCCGAACAGCCGTGCCACGGCTACGACCTGATCCGCCAGATCGAAGGCCTGTTTGACGGCGCCTACACCCCAAGCCCAGGGGTGATCTACCCGACGCTGACCTTCCTGGAAGAAAGCGAATTGATCAGCGGCGACGCCGAAGGCGGAAAAAAACGCTACACAATCACCGACGCCGGACGTCTCTTCTTAAGCGAACAGGCGGTTGCGCTGGACGGTGTGCGCATGCGCATCCAATTGAGCAAACGCTCGCTGCGCGGTCATGACCGCCCGCCGCAAATCCACGAGGCCGTGCACAACCTGCGCCATGCCTTGCATTCGCACCACGGGCGCTGGAGCCCGGAAGAAATCGTTCGTGTCGCGGCGCTGCTCAACGGCGCCGCCCAAGCCATTGCCGACGGGACAGCTCAATGAATACGCAAGCCATCCACCGTGTCACCCACGAAATCAAACGCCGCCGCCTTGAAGTATTGCGGGTAGTCGACCTCACCCCGCGCATGCGCCGCATCACCCTGGGCGGCCCGGAACTGGCGGGCTTTATCAGCCTGGGCAGTGACGATCACATCAAGCTGCTGTTCCCACAGAACGCTGCGGAACAAGCGGCGCTGGAAAGCCCGACCTTCAACATCAAGGGCGACGGCCCGCAGCCGGCGATGCGCGACTACACGCCACGCCGCTTCGACCTGGACATCGGCGAACTGGACATCGACTTCGTGCTGCACGGCGACGGCCCGGCCTCCACCTGGGCTGAACAGGCCAAGGTCGGCCAGCACCTGTATATCGGCGGGCCACGGGGCTCGATGATCGTGCCGGATATGTTCGACAGCTATTTGCTGATCGGCGATGAGACGGCGATCCCGGCCATTGCTCGGCGCCTGGAAGAATTACCGGCCGGGCGCAAGGTGCTGGCGGTGATCGAAATCGCCAATGCGGCGGAACGGCAGGCACTGGCAAGTGCTGCCGATGTGGAGGTGAAATGGATCGTGCGCGGCCAGGACGACCTGCTCGACACCGTGCAGAAACTGACGCTGCCGAGCGGTTCGTTGTACAGCTTTGTCGCCACCGAAACCAGGCTGTCGCGCCAGGTCCGCCGGGTGCTGCTGGACACACACAAGGTCAATGAGGCGTTCCTCAAGGCGGTGGGTTACTGGCGTGCGGAAGGCAGCGAAGAGGAGTAAGCCTCAGGGCACCCCCATTACAAGGACGCCGCTGCCGCTGACAACCCCAGCGGCAGGCAGTGAACCGAAACGCCGTACGAGGGAAAACGTCACATCGTCGCTCCCCACACTGTTGGTGATTTGGGTCAGGAATGAACCACCGACTTGAACCGCGCTTGCGCCACGAACCAGGGCCGTGCCCACGTCCGGGTTGGTCATGCGCAGCAGGCGCGTGTCGAACGACGAGGCGGTACCTTTGTAGGTGATGGTGATCGGCGTGGTAATCCCGCCGTCCGGGCATGAATAGGTGAGCCGGCGGTTGCTGCGGATGGTCGTGGTCAGCGGATCGGTACCTATTGCTCTTTGGTGCACATTGCCGAAGTTGATCTCGATCGGGTTGTTATTGTTGATCGTGCAGGTGGACGGGGAGATGGTGAAGTTGTTGGCAGCCGTATACGTGACCGTGAGTTGCGGCCGTGTCGCGTCGTAATTGTTCGAGCTGGTGAGACGCAACAGGCCGAGGGTATCTCCTGTTCGTATATCGATCGGATTGGAGGGACTGTGACGCACCAGGATGTAAGGGGTGATATTGATCGGATAGCCGATCCCGTTGTTGGGCATGGTAGCCACCCGTATACCCGCCGGAACCGGGGTATTGAGGAAAGCGCCATTGATACGCAAACCACTCCGTTCACTGACGAACTTGGGGCCGGATGTCCAAGGTGTCCCAGAGGCATTGCCGGTTTCCCAATAGTCCGCCCCCCAAGCCGGGCCTGCTCCAGCCGTAAACCGACATTCGAGCCGGGCACCTTCCATCAGGATCCTCGTGCGATCCGCATCGAGTCGTACCGTTACGGGGACGGTCAGATGAGTGACGCGCGCCCACTCACCGCCATTGACCCGACAGTCTACGGCCTGCGCGGTCGTGCTGACGCCAATCAGCAGGAGAAGCACAGTGGCGCTGTCATATAGTCGTTTCATGTTGATCTCTCGTTGCTTATCTACACAGGCGCCATCCAGCGAACAATCAGTTCGTGCAGACCTGATTGATCTGGAGCCCCATGCGTATGCGCCCGGTTGTCGAGCGTTTGAATTACGGATAATCCAGCGTAAAAGTAGAGGTCGCGGTATAGCTGCCGTGCCCTATGGTCTGGTCCCTGATGGCCATCGGCTCCCCTTGCACGTAGGCTTTGAGTTCGATGACATTGCTGCCATTGCTCAGTACCTGTTCGTCGCTGGTTTTATTCAGCGGCAAGGGCTTGTTACCCAGCGTCTCTATACCGATCCCGATACCGGAGGCGCCGCTTCCACCATCGAGTGCGAGCAACCCCGGAAGCTCCCGGTTTTCTACGCCGCCGAACGTGATGGTCACCGTGTCGCCGATGGTGGTGTCGCAGTCCTCCAGGTGCAGCTTGAAACCTTTGCCCACCGAACGCGTATTGATGTAGAGGTGCTTGCTGGTCAGGTCCCAGAGTTCCAGGCTGATTGCCTCGTCACCCGGGCGGATGGTGCAGGCTTCTTCAACCAGGTTGCCCTTGAAATTCAGGTTATCCGCCGCGTGTGCTTCGCAGATCAGGCCGAGGGCCGGCAGGCACGCCAGCACGGCGTACAGCCTGGCCCTACGAACAGTTTCATGTCCCATATCCAACTCCTACTGGTACTCGGCCAACAACGTCGCCACCGCGGTAAACCTGGCGGGGGCAAGCGTTGCACCGGGCTGTTTGACCGGCACGACTTCCAATACCGGCGGGGAAGACAGGGTGATGTCCAGTGGCGTATTGAGTCGAAACGGCAGGTTGTTTTGGAATATCCGAATACCCAGGTCAGGTGCACTGGTCTGCAATGCCGCGCCGTCGAACGTCGTGGGGGTACCGTTGACACTCAACTTGAGTACCCACGGGAGCGTGTCGACGCCACAATTGATGGTGTAACCCACCCCCCGGCGATATTTCACCCCATCGACCCGCTTGACCCCCACATCCCCAAAGTCGACTTCAATCTTGTTGCCCGCATCAATGGTGCAGGGCGGGGGCTCGTTAAGCGTTCCGCTGAACGTTACGTTGGCCGACGCACTATGGCAGAGGCCGATGGAACACAAAGCGAGCAAGGCTCGCTGCTGCCAGCATGTCATTGCGCGCTCCTCATCACTGGTAATCGATCACGAAGGTGGCGGCAGCGTCGAATGCGCCTCCCACCAGCCGGCTGCCCGCGCGCTTGACAGGCACCGCCTGCACCACGGGAAAGTTCGGATAGGTAAAATTCACGCTCGAATTCAGCGCCCAGTCAGCGCCATTGAGCGACAGCTTGACCCCCAGGTCCGGGTTGCGGGTCGAGAGCACACGCCCATCGAACGAAGCCCCGGTCCCCCTGAGCTGGAGAGTCATCGCGTTACTGAACGGGGCGTCACAGGTGACGGTGTAAGGCACGTTGCGACGGTAGTTGACCCCGTCGATCCGTGACGTAAGAAGGTCATTGCCAAAAGGCACATTGAGCGTACCGCCGCCATTGATGACGCAGGGCGGAGGCGCAATGATGACTGCGCGGATGATCAGGCTGGTCTCGGCCTGCGCGCCTTGACTGACCGCCCACAACAGGCCCCCCACGATAAGAATGGCCCGCGAGCCGACTGACTTAGCCATTGTTTTGCCCTTACTCATAACTGAGCCTGAAATCCACCACGGCCCGAAACGCTCCGCTGGTCAACGGCGCGGAGGTACGCGTGGGTTGAACATTCCACGTCTGGGTCGTGCTGCCCTCGCTCAGAAACAACGGTTCGCCCCTGGAGCCCAGCTGTACATCGCGCCCCAGGGCATCGGTCAACCGCAGTCCCATCCCGGTGATGCCTTGCACTTTGACCAGTCGTGGGTCGTCGGCATCGGCAGGGGCAACAAACGTCACCGACAACACCGGTTGGTGAGCGCTCCATGCCAGGTTCCCGGTACGTTCGCTGCGGATACTGCCTGCGGTGCGCTGGCAATCCTGAAAACGCAGTTGAAACGGCTTCGATGGGGCCTGATCGCCAGGTCGTTGCAGCTGACTGGCAGACACGGCGCCCAAGTCGACCGTTTGATGCAGCGATGTCATCTCCAGCGTGCAAGGGGACTCATGCATGGATCCGGAAACGTTCAACCGGCCACGCTGGCCATCGATTCCATCGTCATCCTCGGCGCCCGCGCGCGTTGCCAGGACCAGTAACACACAGCCCAGGACTTTCACGTTGTGCAACTTCATGACGCTCTCCCGCTGCAGGCTGCTACTCATTAGGCGTCGAGACTTGCAAGTTCACCTTGCATGTTTCGCCCGTGCAGGTGAACGCCAGTAATGGACGCCCGCCGTAGTCATTCACGTAGGCCAGGTAGGGTGAATTGCCCAGCGCCTTGGCCGTCGGCCCCAGGGTTTGCGTGCCTTTAGGCGGGATCATCACGGGCTCGAAACCCGGCACGGTCTTGCCGTCTTTGCTGCTGCGAGCATCCACCAGAGACACGTAGTAAGGCGTAGGGTTGTTCACCTGGTAACGGTCGCCCTGGCGGGTCAGGGTCAGCTTTTCCTGCCAGGGGTTGGACAGGTCTTGCTGACTGGGAGCGATGGCCTGCGGTCGGTAGAACAATTTAATCCGGGTCTGCAGCGCGATTTGCAGGGTGTTGGATTTGTCGCTGCGCGGTGGAATCTCCCGCAGGTTGAAGTAGTAGACCGTCTCGCGATCCTGCGGCAACGACTTGGCCGCCGGCAACGCCTGCACTTTCACCTGGCTTTGCTTGCCGGGCTCCAAACGTTGAACCGGCGGCAGCACGATCAAGGGCGAGGTGATCTTGTTGCCCTCCTCGTCCTCGATCCAGCCTTGGGCCAGGTACGGCAGTTGGGTGTTGTTATTGGTGATATTCACGCTGGTCGCATCCTTGCCACCGTCAAAAATCACCCGGGTTCGGTCCAGGCCAACCGCGGCGCCGGCACTCTGGCTCAGACCCAGAGCCAGCAGTGCGAAGACCAGGAGTGTGGGGTGCGTATTGAGCATCATGAGGCGTTGTTCTCCGTATCGGTACGCTTCCCGGTCAGCGCTGCTGGCTCGGGTGAGGATTGATCAGTGGCTACGCTCTGGCAGCGCAATTGCAAGGCATCGGTCAAACTGTCTGCGGGCAGCGCGACGGGCAGCGTGAGCAGGCAGCGTTCGATGCCGCCCCAACTGACGATCATTTGCTCACCGGCCTGAATACCGCTCAGGTAAACAGCGCCACCGTCGTTCACAATCCCGGTGTCCTGCTGTTTGGTGTTCTTCACCGTCGCGCCGAAGGGCGGTGCACTGCCATCCGGCAGGCGCAGGACAGCCATGGCCTTCTCACCGGCAATCACGTCCAGGGACCGATAACCAATGGCCCCTTCGGTAAGGGTCAGTTGGGTCACCGATTGAGTGGCTTCAACGTTGCTCGGCAGGTTCTCCAGGTCGACACTGGCGGCCGTACGCTGGTAGCTGCTGATATCGGAAATCACTGCCTTGCCGAACGCGTTGGTGCGGGTCGATGTGCCGTAACCACGCACAGGCACATCGGGCACACCTCCGGTGTCGAGCATCAGGCGGGTGCCACCGGTGCCATTGGTTCGGTGCAGCGCCGCACCGTAGGGCGTGAGCGTGCCGCCGCCGCGAATGGATGCACTGAGGGTCCTGCCACTGCCTTCCTGGGTGCTGGCGCTGAGATCGATGTCGGCCTGGTCGCCGATATGACTCAGATAGCCGCTGGCGGAGCGGTCGCTTGCATTGAGCTGGTAACTGTTGCGCTCATCGAGGCGATCGCTGTAGCGCGTCGAGAAACTCTCTTTACCCGAGGTCCTGTTGGCGTCCAGCGACAGGGTGCCGCTGCGCCCCAACGGCAGGCTGACCGTCAGCGCCATTCCGTTATCCTTGTAGGCATACTCCTGGGTGCGAAACATGTTCAGGGACAGGCTCATGTTCCTGACGGTTCCCACATTGAAGTAGCGCGACATCGACAGGTTCCAACGCTGAGTGTCCGGGCGCCCCCAATACGTCTGCTTGTTGTAGCTGGCGTAGACGGTCGCCCCAAGGTCACGAAACTGCTTGTTGAGCGTCACCGTATACAGGGCCTTGCTGTCGCCAATCGGCTTCCAGCCCTCGATGTATTCACCGCGCTCGATCCCGCCGCGCTCACCGTTCAACCCGTAATGACGGGCGTCCAGGTACTCGCTCATGCTCAAGTAGTTTTTCTCGGAAAACCGGTAACCGGCAAACGTGACCTGGCTGTCGTACTGCTCGAAGTGCTTGGAGTATTGAAGGCGGTAGGATTTGCCCGAGAATGCCTGGTTCCACACACTGGCGTGGGACTGGGTGGCATCCAGCGATACGGCGCCGAACGCCAGCAGGTCGCGACCGACCCCGACAGACAATGCGCGGTAGTTGTTATCCGTTATCCCGCCGCCAAACAGCGACCAGCCATTGCTGATCCCCCAGGAGAATTCGCCGGTGCCGAAAACGCTGCCGTTGGCACCGTACTGAAGATCGGACGGGCGCCCGGTCGCCAGCTTGTATCGAACGTGCCCAGGACGTGTCAGGTAGGGAACGCCTGCCGTATCGATCTGGAAGGTCTGAACCGAACCGTCCTGCTCCTCGACCCGCACATCCAGAGTGCCACTCACGGCGTCGCTGAGGTCCTGAATGCGATAAGGGCCTGCGGCGACCAGCGTTTCATACAGCACGCGGCCCTTCTGGCTGATGATGATTCTTGCGTTGGTCTTGGCGACCCCGACGACTTCCGGTGCGTAGCCACGCAGGTTGGGTGGCAGTTGGCTTTGATCCGAGATCAGCGAAGCCCCGGTAAAACGGAAGCTGTCGAAGATGTCCGAGTACAGGTAGTCCTCTCCGACCGTCAAGCGTGCCTTCAGTGCAGGCACTGCGCGATAGGCGTAGTAGCGACTCCACTCCAACTGTTGTTGATCCCTGGGTGCCCCTTCCACGCCTTTCTCGATCCGCCCCTGCCAGTCGGCCCTCAGGCGCCAGGCCCCGGCATTGGCGCCAAGGGTTCCGTTACCACTGAGGTTGTTGCGGGTGCCGTCATTCTTTTGATAGCTGGACTGCGCCGTCATGTTGTAGTCAACCAGCAGCCCCGGCACCCCCTCATCCCACCGGGACGGCGGATCCCAATGGATGGCGCTGTACTCGAGGTAGGCCTGGGGCAGGTTGATGTTCAGTGTGGAGGTGGCCAGGTCGCCACTGACCTCCATGCCAGGCAAACTTTCGGTATCCAGGCACTCGCCGTTTTTCCACCATTTGAGTTTGGCCGCGTCCGACGCCTTGAGACCCAATTGATCGACAAGATCCAGCGACAAACATGCCTGGCTGCCTTTAGGGTCATTATCGGGGGATAGAAAGCCACCGATTGCTCAGCAATGGGCTGGGCATTGATCTGCACTACCATCGAATAGGTGCCCGGCAGAATAAACCCGCTGCGGGCAAACTGAGACAAGTCAATATTAGTGCGATCACTCAGATCAAGAACATCAGTATTAAACTCAATATCCCCAGCAGCCAGTGCAGTGCCTGCCAATGATATCAACCCGCCAAAAAGGCTTGGGCGCAGCGTATTTTTGACCTTCGCTGTATTTAACATGCAAGCAACCCATCAACGTTCAAAAATATTCCAACTTGAACCGCACGGCAGTACGGTGGGCTCCGGCCACTATGGGCAATCCGTTACCGACAAAATGAAGCGTGTAGTGCAGCGTCATATCGCCTTCCGTTAACGGATGTGGAGTCATCGGCTGACCCGGAACACTTAACTGGCCAGCGGAATCCTCAATATTCATCGCAACGCCTTGGGAGCCACCAAAGACCGCAAAAGAACGACCGCCTCTGTCGGTGGGGCCGTCAAACGTCACCCGAAGGTGCTGCCAGTCGGGCAGCGTCACCCCTGGACGGGATGGATCGGTACGACTCAAGGTGCAATTGACCAGGCGCAACTGGAAGGACTGGTCCTGGCCCCTGGCGCGCCGCAGGAACCGGCCAATGGGCTCGGGGTCCGTATCGATGGTTTGATCGACGCTGACCAACTCCAGCCCGCAGGCCGAGTCGACGACCTCTCCTCCCAGCGTGACAAGCCCATCACCTTGAGCAGGCTCCTGGGCAACCACCCCAGGGCTGATGAACATCGCCAAAGAAGAGGAGATAGCGAGACTTATGAATGTTTTCACCTGTGCCTCCACCAGCCTCCCCCGCCACGCTGGGTGGCGGGGGAAAACGCTTACTGATAAGCCAAGGTGAAGTTGGTCACCGCGCTGAAGTCGCCTGGCACGATGTCGCCCGTGGCAGCGCCTTGTACATAGGCACCGAACTCCAGCGTGTTGTCACCGGCGGCAATCACTTGCGGCGTGGTAGCCACGCCCAATTCAACGGGTTTACTGCCATGGGTCATCATGATGCCCACATTGCCCGCGCTCCCGACGGTGCCCAGCGCACCCGGCACAACGCTCGATGGCGCTCCGGTGAAGGTGGTGGTCACGGTGTTATCGGTGAGACCCGCCAGGTCGCAGCCCTCAAGTTCAATCAGCAGGCGACGCGGCTCGGACTTCCCGCCCGCTTGCAATTGATGTTTGGCGATTGCGCCAAGGGGAATGGTCTGATCGACCGAATCAGGCTTGATAGAGCAGGCACCCGAATGGACCGACCCCAAGAACGTGACAGTTCCGTCCGCCGCCTGGGCAACGGACATCGACCCCACCAACAGCCCGATAGAGAACAGCGCGGTTTTCATTTTAGCTTTCATTTATAGATGCCCACATTAGTAATAAACGTCGTTTAAGTGATTCCGCCGCCGTGGCGCACAGAATTCCTCTATTTATTCCAATTACTTGTATTGCAAACCAGCTCATTTGAAGCCAGGCGATTATCCCGACCAGATTCCAAAAACATAAGTCGGCCAGTTCTTCTAATTACGTAGCCCTGCAACACTTAAACACATAGGAAAAACATGGCAAATTGCCAAAACTTTAAAAACATCCGTAAGAATTGGACTACATCGGCCTTAGTTGCAAAAGCTTGTCTTCAGATATAACTGTAAGAGAGGGATTACACTCAACGAAAAATAACAACATTTACTGGAGCACATCAACTAACGTGTTGATAAGTGCGCGACGTGGCGAAACACCGCTCAATGGAAAACCATTGACGGTGCGCAGCGGGGGGAATGACGAGGCTTAAAGCCTGGGAGAAGGGAGTTGCTCCCTGCCCAGAGATCCGTACAGGTTAAATTCGGGGTGACTTCAAGGTCTTGTCCAGGCCGACCGCCGCCAGGGCAACCAGCACGAACCCCAGCAGGATCCCCCCGGCATTCACAAACACTTGTGGATAACCCAGGGTGCCGACATCGATGAACGGGTACTGGTACTGCCCGAGCAAATCCCCGCGCAGCAGCACATAGCCGAAGTACACCAGCGGGTAGATGACCCACAGGCCAATGTGCTTGAGGCGCAACTGGCCCTTGGGCACGCAGCGCCACCAGTACAGCACGAACAGCAGCGGCATCACGTCGTGCAGCAGTTCATCGGCGATCCATTGAAAGCCTTCGGGCTGCCACAGATGCCGCAGCAACAGGCTGTAGGCCAAGCCGACCACCACGATGCTGACGGCGATGCCGCTGCTGACGCCGGGGGCGAGGAAAAACCGCCTGGCTGCAGAATCGCGCTTCACCCACGCATAGCTCAGCACCACCGCTGCCAGGGTATTGGTCAGCACCGTGAAGAAACTGAAGAAGTTGATCAGCCCGCCGAGCAGACTGGCGCCGGACTCCCAGCGCGAATAGAAAATCAGGTATTGCTGAATCGCCAGGCCCACCCAACCGGCCAGCGCCGCTGCCGCCACATACCGCTTCATGAGGTCAATCCAGCGGGCGTTTGGTGCGCATCAGCTTGACGTACAAGCCTTCGACCTTCTCCCGCGCCCATGGGGTCTTGCGCAAGAAAGTCAGGCTCGACTTGATGCTCGGGTCGCTCTTGAAGCAACGGATATCAATGCGTTCGGCCAGGCCTGCCCATTCGTAGTGTTCCACCAGGGTGGTGAGGACGTGTTGCAGGGTCACGCCGTGGAGGGGGTCGTTGTTTGTCGCGGTCATGCCGGGCCTATGAAAAAGTGCTCACGAAGGCGCACACCTTATCACTCCGCCCTGGCAGGTAAAAAAAGTTCCCGCTCCCGGCAAAAAAGAGATGTTATATTGTAACTATAAATCTCAAATCTTTTTCGTCGTTTTGCCAAGGAATGTCCGATGTCCCTCTCCTCCCTGTGGCGCTTGTCGCCGCTCGCCGCCGCCCTGTTGATCAGCTCGGAAGCCCACGCCCTGGAACTGCAACCCCAAGTCATCACCGGCAACCCGCTGGGCAGCGAGCAACTCGCCTCGCCGACCACCGTGCTGGAGGGCGATGAGCTGACCCTGCAACAAAAAGGCAGCCTCGGCGAAACCCTGAACAAGCAACCGGGCGTGTCCTCCTCGTACTTTGGCCCAGGCGCCAGCCGGCCGATCATTCGTGGCCAGGACGGCGACCGTATACGCATTTTGCGCAACGGCGTGGGCGCGCTGGATGCGTCGTCGCTGTCCTATGACCACGCGGTGCCGCTGGACCCGGTCAACGTCGAACGCATTGAAATCGTACGCGGCCCGGCAGCGCTGTTGTATGGCGGCAGCGCCATCGGTGGCGTGGTCAACACCTTCGACAACCGCATCCCCACCGAAGCCATCGAGGGCATCCACGGCGCCGGTGAATTGCGTTACGGCGGCGCCGACACCACGCGCAGCAGTGCGGGCAAGCTGGAAGCGGGCAATGGCACCTTCGCCTTGCACCTGGACGCCAACGCGCGGGAATTCAACGACCTGAAAATCCCCGGCCAGGCCCGCAGCCGCCACGCCCCGGACAGCGATGACGCACCCGGCAGGAACGGCCGCCTGGGCAACAGCGACGGGCGCCAGGACGGCGGTGCGGTAGGCGGCTCCTACACCTGGGACGACGGTTACGCCGGGCTGTCCTACAGCAACTACGACAGCAACTACGGCTCGCCGGCCGAGCAGGAAGTGCGCATCCGCATGAAGCAGGAGCACTACGCCTTTGCGTCCGAGATCCGCAACCTGCAAGGCCCGTTCACCTCGGTCAAACTCGACGCGGGCTACACCGACTACGAGCACCGCGAAATCGAAGGCGGCGAAACCGGCACGATCTTCAAGAACAAAGGCTATGAAGCCCGCGTCGAAGCGCGTCACCAGCCCGTTGGCCCGTTCGATGGCGTGGTGGGCGCCCAAGTAACCCGCAACGAATTCTCGGCCCTCGGTGAAGAAGCCTTCGTGCCGCAGACCGACACCAACGCCGGCGCGCTGTTTATCCTCGAAGAAATGCAGGCCACCGAGCGCCTCAAGCTCAGCCTCGGCGGGCGCCTGGAGCACACCAGCGTCGACCCGGACGCCAAGGGCAACGCGCGTTTTGCCGGTGCCGACAAGACCAACGACTTCACCGCCGGCAGCCTGTCGTCCGGCGCGGTGTATACGCTGACGCCCATCTGGTCCCTGGCCGCGACCCTGGGCTACACCGAGCGCGCGCCGACCTTCTACGAGCTGTATGCCAACGGCGCCCACGTCGCCACCGGCACCTATGAACTGGGCGATGCCAACCTGAAAAAAGAAAAGGCCGTGTCCAGCGACCTGGCCCTGCGCTTTGACAATGGCACGCACAAGGGCAGCTTCGGCGTGTTCTACAGCCGCTTCTCCAATTACATCGGCCTGCTGGGCACGGGTCGTACGCTGAACGATGAAGGCGAAGAAGACGCGGATGGCATTCCTGAGTACGAATATTCCGGCGTGCGGGCACGTTTCGCCGGCTTCGAAGCCCAGGATCACATCAAGCTCGGCGAAGGCGCCTACGGCAAATTCGCGCTGGAGCTGTCAGGCGACTACACCCGCGCCACCAACCTCGACACCGGCGAAGCCTTGCCGCGCATCGCCCCGTTGCGCTTGAACAGCGGTTTGCTGTGGGAACTGGACCGCTGGCAGGCACGCATCGACGTCGAACACGCCGCTGGCCAGGGCCGTGTGCCGGATAACGAAAGCGGCACCGATGGCTACACCACATTGGGCGCGAGCGCCGGTTATCACTTCAATGTCGGCGGCAGCCAATGGCTGGCGTTTGTGAACGGTGAAAACCTGACCAACCAGACCGTGCGCTATGCCAGCTCGATCCTGCGCGATATCGCGCCGGCACCGGGACGCAGTGTGCAATTGGGCATCCGCACCACCTTCTAAACACACTGAAATTCCCCTGTGGGAGGAGGCTTGCCCCTCCCACCGTTATTTGGCAGCGACGATCTGTCACTGTTACCAAATCGGAAATGATGCATCTTGCGATTTGCGCTTTCTCTCGGCGCGTCCGCGCTTTATCCTTGTCGGCAATAAACTGAAACGTTTCACTTCCCCGGTCGATCCTATCTTGCTGATTATTCCTGCCCACCAAGACAGCGCTGTCTTACATCGACCTGCGCCTGGGGATATATCACCTGCCTGTGGATAACCTCGCTTTCCCCAGAAAAACCGAATTAACGCTGAACCAAGCCCGTGCCGAATCGTCATCTACAGTGAATGAAGCACGGGGTTACACAATTATTCCAACGTCACGGAGAAACACACTATGAGCACTGATGGTGCTTCGAGCCCAAGCCGCCTGCTGCCCAGGCTGCTGGGGATCTTGCTGCTGATCATGGGCTTGGCCTTGCTGGCCGGCGGCGTCAAGCTGAGCCTGCTCGGCGGGTCGCTGTACTACCTGCTGGCCGGTATCGGCATCACCCTGACCGGCCTCCTGCTGCTGGCTACCCGCCGCGCAGCGCTGGGCCTGTACGCGCTGGTGCTGTTCGCCAGTACCGTGTGGGCCTTGTGGGAAGTCGGCCTGGACTGGTGGCAGTTGGTGCCGCGCCTGGCGCTGCTGTTCGCCCTGGGCATCGTCATGCTGCTCCCGTGGTTTCGCCGTCCGTTGCTGCGCGGCCAACCTGCCCCGCTGGGCACTGGTGCGCTGAGCGTGGCCGTGGTGCTGGCCGGTGCAACCGCCCTGGCCAGCCAATTCACCAACCCCGGTGAAATGGTCAAGACCGGCCAACTGGACCGCGACGCGGTACCGGGCATGGCCAGCGCTGCACCGTCCCAGGCCGATGGCGACTGGAACTCCTATGGCCGCTCGGCCTACGGTGATCGTTACTCGCCGTTGGCGCAGATCACTCCGGAAAACGCGCACCAGCTGGTACCGGCATGGACCTATCGCACCGGCGACATCCCCGGCCCGAACGATCCAGGCGAGACCACCGCGGAAAACACCCCGCTGAAAGTCAACGGCATGCTCTACGTGTGCACACCCCACAGCCAGGTGATTGCGCTGGACCCGGACACCGGCAAGGAAATCTGGCGCTTTGATCCGAAGATCAGCAGCCAGGGTGCCGAGAACTTCAAGGGTTGGGCGCACATGACCTGCCGTGGCGTGTCGTATCACGATGACGCCGCCTACGCTTCCGAGCAGAGCCCGACCGGCAGCGCCAGCCCGGCCGCCGCACCGAATGCCTGCCCGAAACGCATCTTCGTGCCGACCGCCGACACCCGCCTGATCGCCCTGAACGCCGACACCGGCAAGATGTGCGAAGACTTCGGTGACAAAGGCCAGGTCGACCTGCGTGCCAACATCGGCAGCTTCGCCCCAGGCGGTTACTACTCCACTTCGCCACCGGCCGTGACCAAAAACCTGGTGGTGATCGGTGGACACGTCACCGATAACGTCTCCACCGACGAGCCCAGCGGCGTGATCCGCGCGTTCGACGTACACACCGGCAAGCTGGTGTGGAACTGGGACAGCGGCAACCCGGACGACACTACCCCGTTGGCCGAAGGCAAGACCTACACCCGCAACTCGCCGAACATGTGGTCCATGTTCGCCGTGGATGAAAAACTCGGCATGCTCTACCTGCCGATGGGCAACCAGATGCCCGACCAGTACGGCGGTGATCGTACCGACGATTCCGAGAAATACGCTGCGGGCCTGACCGCCCTGGACATCGACAGCGGCCACGTGAAGTGGACCTTCCAGTTCACTCACCATGACCTGTGGGACATGGACGTCGGCGGCCAGCCGTCGCTGATCGACATCAAGACCGAAGCCGGCGTGAAGCAAGCGGTGATGGCGTCGACCAAGCAAGGCAGCATCTACGTGCTGGACCGCGCCACCGGCCAGCCGGTGGTGCCGATCCACGAAGTGGCCGTGCCCCAGGGCGCTGTCGCGGGCGACCGTACTTCCCCGACCCAGCCGAAGTCCGAGCTGAACTTCATGCCACCGCCCCTCAAGGAGCGTGACATGTGGGGCGTGACACCGTTCGACCAACTGCTGTGCCGCATCGATTTCAAATCCATGCGCTACGACGGCCCGTTCACCCCGCCATCGCTGCAAGGTTCGATCGTTTACCCAGGTAACTTTGGCGTGTTCGACTGGGGTGGTATTTCCGTCGACCCGGTACGCCAGATCGCCTTCGTGAACCCGAGCTACATGGCGTTCAAATCCAAGCTGATCCCGGCGGCCGATATCGCCAAGCAAGGCCCTCGCGTCAGCGAAACCCAGGGCGTGCAGCCGAACAAAGGCGCGCCGTACGGCGTGATCCTCGAAGCACTGCTGTCGCCCCTGGGCCTGCCGTGCCAGGCACCGGCGTGGGGTTATGTGGCCGCGGTCGACCTGACCACCCACCAGACTATCTGGATGCACAAGAACGGTACCGTGCGTGACAGCTCGCCGGTTCCGGTTCCGCTGACCATGGGCGTACCGAGCCTGGGCGGCACCTTCACCACGGCCGGTGGCGTGTCGTTCCTCAGCGGTACCCTCGACCAGTACCTGCGGGCCTATGACGTGAAAAACGGCAAGCAGTTGTGGGAAGGCCGCCTGCCAGCCGGCGCGCAAACCACACCGATGACCTACACCGGCAAGGACGGCAAGCAATACGTGCTGGTCGTGGCGGGTGGCCATGGTTCCCTGGGGACCAAGCAGGGTGACTATGTGATGGCGTTTAAACTGCCGGATTAAGCAAGACTGGCGGTAAAACAAAGGCGGCTACCCTCAACAGGTAGCCGCCTTTTTCATGTGTGATGCAGGACTGAATGTGGTGTTCAGCAGACTAGTGCTCGATCACTTCTCCACGCATCGCAGCCAGCCGGGCAATCAATCGATTTTGCACCGCTACCGCAATGCCCTCGCGGTCCATCGCCTTGATCAAATCCTCCACCAACGCATTAAAGTCACTGCGGCTCACGTTCTGGCCCTTGTGACTCTCGGCCATGCTGTCACCGGTGTAGGTGCACGGCCCGCCTGCCTCGACGCAGAACTGTTCGATCAACTTGTTGCGCAAACGCTGGATATCGATGCGTCGGAAGCGTTCGACAATGCGCTCATCGCGGGCAATGTTGAGCAGCATGCCTTCGACAATCCGCGTGATGCCGGGCATGGCGCCGAGGTCGCGGTACAGGCTGTCGTCCTTGGGCGGTTGCTGGGCGCAGGCGCTGAGCAGCAGCACCAGGGCGATGGGTAGAAAGCGCATCAGAAACTCCCCTGCACCGACAGGTAGGTGCCGTTCTGGTTATCCAAGGTCGCGATTTCGCCGAGGTGGGCGTAGGCCAGCACAAACGACAGGTGTTTATTGGGAAAGTAGCCGACAAACACATCGGCCCAGTCGCTTTCGCCGGCGAACGACAGGTTGTCGGGTTTCTCGCGGTACTCCACGCCCACCGCCCAGCGCGGGTTGAACAGCAGCGCCAGCGAGCCTTCCTTGAGCAGGCTGCGGCTGTCGCGACGGTCGCCGCCAAAGCCGAGCAGGCCGGTTTCATTGGCGCGGCTGTAGCGCAGGCTGGCGTTGACCAGCACGTTGTAGCCAAACGCGGCGCCCATGAACAAGCGGCTGGCGGCGAGGTAGCCCTCCACATCGCTGTCGCGCTTGGCGCCGACGAGGCTGGGGATATCGAAATTGGTCTGGTGCTTGTATTCCAGGCCGAGGGACACCTGCGGCAAGCGGTCGTAAATCACGTCACCGAACAGGCGAACCTTCACGCCCAGTACATCCTGGCCGAGGTTGTCTTCGGGCAGGTTGAGCTTATGCACCAGGCTACCGAGGTCAAAGCGCTGGCGGGCGAAAGACACTTCGACCCGGTTGTCATAGGCCAGCGCCAACCCGGCCACGTCCAGCCGATAATCCGGCAGGTTGACCGTGGTGGCGAACGCCGTGGCACCCCACTCGTGCTGTTCGCCGTAGCCGGTCAACACCGCCCACGGCGTGATCCCACCGCCGGCCGTACCCTCGATGCTGCTGGCACCGCCGGTGGCGATCAGGCGACCGTTATCGGCCAGGGTGGTTTGCACCGTCAGGGCGGCCAGGCAGCCGATCACTAGAGAAAGACGCACGTCAGCCACTCAATGAACCAGGGAAGTTTGCGCACTGAGGGGCAAGGCCACCCAGGCTTCGAAAGCGTCGGCGCTCAAGGGCCGGCTGATCAGATAACCCTGGGCCGTATCGCACTGCCAGCGTTCCAGAAGACGCAGGCTGTGGGCGTATTCAACGCCCTCGGCGACCACTTTGAGGCCCAGATTGTGGCTCATCTCGATGGTGGAACGCACGATCACTGCGTCTTCACTGGTTTCATCGAGGTTGCGCACAAAGGATTGGTCGATCTTCAATTCTTGCACCGGCAAGCGCTTGAGGTGCGCGAGGGACGAGTAGCCAGTGCCGAAGTCATCCACCGACAGGCTGATGCCGCAATTGCGCAGCAGGTGCAGGACTTTGAGGGCTTTTTCCGGCTCGCGCATCACCGCGCTCTCGGTGATTTCAAACACCAACTGCTCCGCCGGCAAGTTATAGCGCCGCAACAACGCCAAGACTCGGTGAGCCAGCTCATCGCCGAGCAAGTCGTCTGCCGAGATGTTCAACGACAGCTGCAGGTACAGGCCACGGCGGTTCCATTCACACAACTGACGAATGCCTTCCTCGATCACCCAATGGGTCAACAACTGGATGCTGCCCGAGCGTTCGGCCAGGGGGATAAACTCCGCTGGCGAGACCATGCCGAACTGCGGGTGCTGCCAGCGCAGCAAGGCTTCGGCCTGGCGCACATGGCCTTGGCGAATGTCCAGCTTGGGCTGGTAATGCAGCAGCAGTTGGCCCTGGTTGGGCGCGTGACGCAGGTCGCGGATCAGGGTGATCTGGCGGCGGTGCGCGAGGTCGCGGCCCTGCTCGTAGATTTGCAGGCGGCCGGGCATTTGCGCGGCGTCTTTCATGGCGATGGCTGCGCGCTCGAGCAAGGTGTGCGGGCTTTCGCCATCGGCCGGGAATGCCGCGATGCCCAGGCGGCAGTCCAGCGCCAGGTCATGGCCGTTGATGCGCTGGGGGCGCAGCAACAGTTGCTGGAGTTTGTCGGCCATGCCCACCGCCTCGTCGCTGCCGGCGCCTTCGAGCAGGAGCAGGAACTCGTCGGCAATCAAGTGCGCCAGGGTATCGCCGGGACGCAACACCGCCTCCAGGCGACGACTGACGGCCAGCAGCAATTGGTCCACCGCATCCGGCCCGGCGGTTTCGCTGGCGGCGCGCAAGTTGTCGATGCCCAGGTAAATCAGCGCGACCGGCCGATTCAACGCAATGGCGCTGCCCAGGCGCTCCATGGCCAGCGCGCGGTTCGGCAGGCCGGTGAGCCGATCATGCAGGGCGTTGTGGGCAAGCTGCTGTTCGCGCTCGGCGATCCCGCTTTGCATGGAGTTGACCGCATGGGCCAGCAAGCCCAGTTCGTCGCTGCGGGCCAGGGCCACCGGCGTCTGATAATCGCCCTGGCCAATGCGTTCGGCCGCCAGGGCCAGCGCCTGCACCGGGCGCGATACGGTGCGCGCCAGCAACAAGGCACCGATCAACGAGGCCAGCAATGCGATCAATGCGATACCGAGGATCTTTTCATCCAACGGCACAAAGGCCTGCATCGCCGCATCCAGCGGGCTTTGCAGCAAGGCCAGGACCTTGCCGTTTTCATCACTGGCCAAGACCAGCGACTGGCTGAGGAAGCTCTGCTCCAGATGATCGGTGGTGGACACGCCACGGCGCGTGGAATCGCCCTGCATCAGACTCAGGATACTCCCGCGCAGCGCCTGGGGCTGGGTGGTGACCAACTCGCCGGGCTGGTCTTTATCAATCGCCAGGAACGACACTTCGAGGTTGCTCAACGAACGCAACTCATCGGCGAACACGCCGTCCATGCTGAAGCCCATCACCACCCGCGCAATCGGCAACGGCGCCAGCACCGAGGCCTCCACCAGCAGGTGCGGCTTGCCTTGCAGCGGCACGATCAGCATGGCCTGGCGATTGCGCCGGGCTTCGCGCAGCGATTGGTCATAGTGGAAGGTCGAACCTTCGGGCACTTCGCTCAGGGTGCTGGCCAGGACTTTGCCGTCCATGCCCAGCAGGATCATGTCGCTGGCGTTGATGCGCTTGCCGTGGTTGAGCAGCACCGAGCGCATCGTCGCCGAATCGCCACTGGCCACCGCATCACGAAAACCGAAGTCGGCCGCCAGCAATTGCACGCCGTCGGCGAGGCGCCGGCCGCGTGCGTCCAGCAAGCGCTCGAACACCCGCGCGCCCACGTCCAACTGGGCCAGCGCCTGGCTGCGCACCGCCGAGCTGGTGGCGGCCTTGACGCTGAAGTACAGCGCACCGATCACCACCAGCAGCAGCAGGATCAGAACGCTGGCGACCCGCGCCTGGAAACTACTGCGCAGGTTCACGGGCAGCTCGGTTGAAGGCATCGCCAAAGGCGCTTGGCATCGGTGTGGGTGGAAGATCTTCGGACGCGGGCTCAAGGGCCAGCACCACGCGGTGGCTCAGGCCGGCGGCGGGAACATGCAGGGTGCCGCCATCCAAGGGCTGCATATTCGCCAATTGCGGATGCCACAGGGTGGCGTGGTAATCGCCGGGAGGCAGTTGCTCCAGGCGCACCTGGCCCTGGGCATCGCTGACGCCAAAGTGCGGATCGTCGGTGACGTAGATATAGCCGAGCATCCAGTCATGGATATTGCAGCCCAAGACCACCACGCCGGGCTTGTCGAACAGCAGCGGCTCGCTGGGCGTGCCTTCATACAGGCGCAGTTCGAAGCGTTTGGCCGCGGAGAAGGAATACACCTGGTGCCGGATGTTATCGCTGTTGGGGAAACGCACCTGGGTGCCGGTATGGACCGCCAGCACATGTGGGGCAAAACGCTGGCCACGTTGGTCCATATTGGCCTTGAGCACACCGGCAGGCGCGCCTGCCGGGCCCTGGAGGGTCACGACTGCATCGGCAACCGGGCTGCCATCGGCCTGGCGCATCGAGACCTCAAGCGTGGCCGCCGACGCGGGGCATGCCACTGCCAGCACCAGCGCTACACGGGATAAGAAGTCAGTCATTCGAGCCATGGGATATCCGCAAAAAATGGAAAAAGAGCGGCCAGCCCTGGCACAACGAAGCACAGCCATGATGCCGCAAGCAAGGCAAAATGCCATCACTGATTATGAGATGAGGCTTGACCGTTGGTCGGCAAAAACCTATGCAATCGGTCAAGCTCTGTAGAGGATGTCGACCATTCAAGAGAAAGCTGTAGCCGAGCGCCCGTTTTTTCCGGCCGCCACGGCTACCTCAATCTACTGCCCTGGCCATGCTGGTTTGCGAACCGATCTCTACCGCAAACTTGCTGTTGAAGGGCAAGTAATGGTTGTAAGCCTCGGCAAAGGCTGTGGCGTCTGAAGAAGACAGCTTGATACCCGCGAGCGACGGATCCGTTGCCGCCCAACTCAAGTCATAGGCGCTGCCCATGGTTTTCCTCAGCACGTCGTTGAACAAGGTCGGCCCCGTGACTTCAAAAATCCTGGTCTGGTACTCATTGAACGTCTTTATCTGCTCGGCGGTAGGGGTTCCCTTCAAGTAAGGGCGATTACCTTCGAGCCATTGCTGATTGCCTTTGAAACGACGGTACAGCTCATCGCTGATATCGCGCAGCACAGGATTATTGGGATGACTTGCAAACACACTGGTGTTGTAGCCAATAAAATCGGTGTCTGCATAGGAAACATGCGAGTTCAATAACACCTGATTACCCGTCGCCTTGAGCTCCACCTCACCGATATTGGCCGTGACCACGTCATCACTGTCCAGGTAAATACCGCCCCGGTGATTGATCAGCGGGTAACGTAATGCATCACTGGCCGCCGCGTAGTTTTGCCCCGCGCCTTGGCGGAAGAACTGATAAACCTCGCCGGAATCCGATGCCTTGAAGGCTTTGAAAAAGGCATCATCGTTCAAGTTACGCACGTCCAGGTTGCGGCCTTTGCCCTGAAGTTGCGCTTTTATCTGCTCAAACACCTGCGGTGTGTCCGCATCGATATGCACAATGGTTTTATAAGCAGAGGTCTTTTCTGCGTTACTCAGAACAGTGGCGAGCCGATCATCCGGCATGCTGCCGCCCGCCCAGATGTAATTGATCTCCTTGGGGATGGCGGTGGCTGCCTGGGGAATAGGCAGCGCTGCAACGCGCACGGTTCTGATACTGCTGGGCGAAGGCAATGTGTCTTTGACTTTCAAGTATTCCTGTAACGGCCCGGCGCGCCAGTCGTAAGGCCCGGCTCGCCAGAAAACATCACCCAGCGCATCGCCCCGGCCGATTTTACGCCAAGCGCCCAGTTCGGCATCAAACCTGACTTCAGTCGTAAAGTTAGCGAGAAAGGTTATTTGCCCATCCCTCCTCACCACTTGCTCAACCTCGTCCATCGGCAGTTCAACCAGCTTGTAGTCCTGTGACGCAATGCCGTCTCCACCCTGTAACCCCAAGCGACGCCACTGTTCGTTGCCACGGTTGCTGAACAGGAACTCGGTTTGCCGGTTGGTCTTCGGGTTAATCAGCCGCGCCTGCACACTCCCCGGGCTGCCGGCCTGCGACACCTCGCGAACTTTATAAACCGAGGTTTTCCCCGAGCCGTCCGCGTTGCGAATGTACTGTGCGCCGTCCTCCCCTCGGTAGATACCCTGGCTGTCAGGCGTCAACCCCGCCAACTTCGCTTTACTGACCGCATACTTGTCGAAGTGCACATTATCAACGGCACCCGGCGCAACTGCGGGTGGGCTGACAGGGCGAAAATCCTTGAGCGCCGGGCCATAGGCCGTGCGAGTAGTGACATCGTAGGCATGCCACTTGCCCCGATGACGCTTGGCAATAACCTTCAATCCCTGCGTCGATGCACTCGCCAAACCCATCTCACCTTCGACAGCACCCGACATTTTTGCGTAGGCGTTGAGATTGAAACCCTGCCCCTGCAGCCATTTCAGTTCCCTGTGACCGGCCTGCCAGAGCGTTTTGATGCCTTGGGTGGCCCGCAGCCCCAAGCCCCCTAGACCTTCCACCGGGTTCAGACCGCTGAGGGCGGCCCGGAACAGGATGTCAGACGCCTTGAACGCTCGCGTTCCAAGCCGCTCAGTCACTTTGCCAGCCACCTTCGCCGCCGAACCCAGCCCCTTGCCGACTGGCACGACGAAACCAAAGATATCCAGCGCAAAATCGCGCACAGCAGCACCGACGTTTCCGTTGGCGGCATTCTCGATCGCGTTTTTGAGCGGAATCAAACCCGTGACAAAATCATGTCCGGCCTTGATCTGCGCCTCCTCATCTTCCACCGCCGTCGACCCGCGTGCGGCCGCTTTCATCGCTGCTGGGTCATACAGCAGGTGATTGGCCATGACCTCAGCAATCTGGCCGAAGCGAGGATGGTCGATAGTCGGAACCGCGTCGTCCATCGCCTTTCTGTCCTCGGGCAAGAGCGGCGCATTGAGTTTTTCGGTCAATAAATCATGGGAGTACGTGCCCGGTCGCGGGGCAGTGCCTGAACGGTAAGCCTCGTAGTCCAGCCATTCGCCGATCCCTTTGGCTTGACGGGCTGCATACCCCTCAGGATCCGCCACTCGGGGCGCTGGATTCGGCGGATTCCTGGGCAGGTCCTCGCGCTTTCGAATGAGCCCCTGCAACGGGAACAACTCATAGGACGCATGCTTGAAGTCGGCATAGGCCCGGCCAGTGTCACGCTTGTCCCTTGGGGTCAGGACCCGCATCCACAAACCGTAGCGCGCCACGGCGGCCTGCGCTTGGGCGTCGGACTCCAGCCCCTCGGCCTGGGCCTCACTGGCCTTGCGCAAGGAAAAAAACTCTACCTGGCCGGACGCGATGGTTTGCCTGTCGCTCAGCGGCAATTGCGAGAGTTGATGTGCGACCAATGTCGTGAGACTCGCCTTCAGGCCACTCACGTATGCATCGAATTGCTCATCGAAGATTTTTCCAACGTCAGGCAGCGGCGTGACCCTGTAATGCCGATTACCCAGGGAAAAATCGTGACGCACCCCTCGCGGGATACGGTCCATTTTGCCGGCCATGTAAATGTCCAGCAGTGAGTGCAGCTCACTCTCGCTGGCATCAATGTGGGTGATGCTGATGTTTGGGACTTCAAAAGAAACATCGTCTCCATAGGCTTTTTTCAGTTCGGCAAGCGCAATGTCTCTTCGGGTGGGCATCGTCGCGGCCAACTGACTCTGCGCCTTTTGCAGCCTGGTCATGGTTTCATTGAAGGTTGTCCGTAACCCATCCAGTTGTTCGGGCGTATACACCCTCGGATTGGCCGGGACTCTGCCCTGGGCAATGCCCCAATCGACCAGCGCCTGCTCCTGGGCGTGACGCTCGACGATTGCCTGAGTCAGCGAGACCGGACCATGGCTCTCACGCGTCATCCACTCGCCAAAAGGAATGCACGCGGCAACACCCGGTATCGCGTGTTCGCTGGCCTCAACCACTGCCGTGAGCCTCATCCAGGCGGGTGACCCCACCACCAGATTGGCGGGCATATCAGGCACAAGAAAGGTCGGTGCCGCGCCCACGAGCAGCAGCCAGGCCGCCGCAGGAGCCAAGGCGGAGGTGACTTTGCCCTGCGCCACCAAGTGCTGGCTCAATCGCTCCACTACCACGGCCGGGCTTACCCCCCAGTTGGCCGGCGCCAGCAAGTCATACCCGGCCACCTGCCCGCGTTGGCTGCCTGCGTGCGGGTCAAGTTCCAGCACCATCGCTGCCATCGCCCATTGAGCGGCGCTGGAAGGTGTAGATACGCCGTCGAAAGCCGCCTCGAGTTTTTTCCCCAACGCTTGGACTTCGGGACTTTCAATCATCTGTTCAATCCGCTGCACGACGCCTGCGGGTCGACTTGAATCAACGTGTTTCTCCTGAAAGAGCGCGAACAAACCCTTGCCAGGCGAAACCTCGGCCAGGGTCTGCGAGACCATCGCCTGCAGCCGACGCCTTTGCTCTGCGTCCAGCGCAAGCGGCGTGGACAAAAGGCCCCAGTAGTTGCCCCGTTCAAGCGGCTCGGGCAGAGGGTTTGAACTCGCGTAGAGCAGGTCTGCCAGTTGTTCCGGGGTGTGTGGAACATTCAAGCCGGACTCCCTTAGAAACCAGGCCACCGGCACTTGCGAAGCAGGCTCAAGCCGATTTTCGCGTCCAAACGTTGAAAGGGCATCAGCAGGCATCATCTGACGGTCCAACAAGGTTGCAACCTTCAGGCTCGGGTTTTCCAGCGCGGCCTTTTGCACCGCCCCCAAGGCCGTTATCAGGCTCTGCGTGTTGCGGGTATTGCCAAGCCGTTCTCTCGCTTCATCCAGGCTCTGTTCAGAGCTAGACAGTGACCTTTGCAGCGAGCGCCCAGGGTTTACCTGCACGGCTGCGGGTGGCGAGCTTGAATCATGGATTTGGATGGGTTCGCGCTGATGCCCTTCCCAGGGCAGGGGCGACTGAAGTTCAGGGCGAGATTGGCCAGGGAGGACGGTTGTAGGAATGGTGCGCATGAATTGCCCCTCACAGGCCCGCCGAGAGCGGGCCAAGGTTAGGAAAGGCCGGAGAGAGTTCCGGAGTAACCTGAGTGCAACTTGGAGAAAAATCGGCGAGACGAAAATTTTAGAAGCTGTTTCACCCAGCCAAAACGGCATGGAATAGGTCAGTCACGGTGCCACCCGCTCACGCCGCATCCACCGCTCGAACGCCAGGGCATTCAACGGTCGGCTGATGAGATAGCCCTGGGCCGTGTCGCAGTTCCACTGTTTGAGCAACTTGAGACTAGGCTCGAACTCCACCCCTTCGGCCACCACCTTGAGCCCCAGGTTGTGGCTCATTTCGATGGTGGAGCGCACGATCACGCCGTCGCCCGTGGCGCTATCGAGGTTGCGCACGAACGACTGGTCGATCTTCAACTCCTGCACCGGCAGGCGCTGCAATTGCGCGAGTGAGGAGTAGCCGGTGCCGAAGTCATCCACCGACAGGCTGATGCCGCAGCCGCGCAGTTGCTCCAGCACGCTCAAGGCTTGTTGCGGGTTGTGCATGATCGCGCTTTCGGTGATCTCGAAAATCAGCTGCTGGGCGGGCACCTGGTAGTGCGCCAGCAAGGTGGTGACGCGGGTCGCCAGGTCATCATCGGCCAAGTCATCCACCGAGATGTTCACCGACAACTGAATGTGCATGCCGCGCTGCGACCACTCGCCGATCTGGCGGATGGCTTCTTCGATCACCCACAGGGTCAGGCCGCCCATGCTGCCGGTGCGCTCGGCCAGGGGGATGAATTCGGCGGGCGACACCAGCCCCAGGGTGGGATGCTGCCAGCGCAGCAGGGCTTCGGCCTGGCACACCTCGCCAAGCTTGAGGTCGAGCTTGGGCTGGTAGCACAGGTACAACTCGCCTTCGACGACGGCCCGGCGCAGGTCGCGGATCAGGGTGATCTGGCGCTGGTGGGCGAGGTCGCGGTCCTGCTGGTAGATCTGCAGATAACCCGGCAGCGTCGCCGCATCGTGGCGGGCGATGGCGGCGCGACTGATCAACTCTTCCACCTGCTGGCCATCGGCGGGATAGGCGGCGATGCCGATGCTGACTTCGTGGCGCACTTCGTCATTGCCGATGCGCTGGGGCTCGGTGAGCAGTGCGTAGAGGCGGTCGGCGCGGGTCACTGCACGGTCGATCTCGGTGTTCTCCAGCAACAGCAGGAATTCGCTGCCGGTGATGCGCGCCGCGGTATCGCTGGCCAGAAGGCTCATGGACAAACACCGGCTGGCTTCACGCATCATCTCCTCCACGCCCTCGGGGCCGAAGCCTTCGTTGATCACCCGGTAGTTCTCGATGCCCAAGTACAGCAACACCACCGGCCGCCGCGCACTGATCGCGCTGCCCAGGCGCTCCATCGCCAGCGCCCGGTTGGGTAGACCGGTGAGTGGGTCGTGCAGGGCGTTGTGGGCCAGTTGCCGTTCGCGCACGGCGATGCCGCTTTGCATGGCGTTGAAGGCGCGGGCCAGCAAACCGAACTCATCGTGGCTGCGTACCCGCACCGGCGTGCGGTAATCACCGGCGCCGATGCGCCCCGCCGCCTCCACGAGGGCGTTGAGCGGGCGCGACACCCGCCGCGCCAGGAACAACGCGCCGGCCAACGACACCAGCAGCACCGCCAGGGCAATCCCGAGAAACTGCCGGTCCAGCGGCGCAAAGGATTCCAGCGCATGGTCCAGCGGGCTTTGCAGCAATACGCGCACGTCATCGCCGTCGCCGGTATTGGCCAATGGAAGCACGCGGCTGAGCACGCGCTGACCGTGGAACCCATGGATCTGTGCCTCAGGGTTGAGCGGAGCGTCGTGCAGCAGGCTGAGGGCGGTGGCCCGGTACGCGTCGGGCTGGGTGCTGAACAGCGGGCCGGGCGTGCCGTCCTGCACACTGAGAAACGACACTTCCAGGTTGCTCATGGAGCGCAGTTCATAGGCGAACAGTTGGTCCATGGCAAAGCCCATCACGATGCGCGCGATGGGTAACGGGTCGCGCACTTCATCCTGCACCAGCAGGTAAGGCCGCCCATCCAGGGCCACGATCACCATGTGCAGGCCATTGCGCCGCGCATGGCGCAAGGCGGCGTCATAGGGGAACGGCTGGCCGCGGGTGAGGATAGGGAGTGTGCTGACCATGACCTTGCCATCCAGGCCCAGCACAAACACGTCGCTGGAACGGATGCCGGTGCCGTGGCGACGCAGTGCCGCCAGGATCGGCGCGGGCTTGCCTCCGGCCACGGCCTGCTTGAACGGACCATCGCCGGCGAGCCAGTCGAGCCCGTATTGCAGGCGCCGCCCGCGCAGGTCCAGCAGACGCTCGAATACCTGGGTTCCAGTTTTCAGTTGGACTTGTGCCTGGTTCTCCACGGCACGGCGGGTGGCGCTCTTGACGGCGAAATAGGTGGCGGCGACCACCACCAGCAGCAACAGCGCCAACACCCCGGCGATGCGGGTTTGAAAGGTATGGCGCCATGTCATGGCAGTGCCCTCTGGCAGCGTTCGCCTCTCTCTGCCGCCGCGTCCCTTAGTCATGTGCAGTCCCTGCGCCCAAACCCGCCGTCAAAAAAACATCTATTTAGACTGGACATTTTGTTTTAGCAGAGTAGCTGGGACAGAGCAGAAGCGCACCGAATAAAACCGGGGATTTAACTGTCATTTTATTGGCGACAACCGCTTGGCCATACCCACCTGTCAGCTGCGGGCGCGCATGAAGTCCCCCCAACGCCGCACCAGATAGTTGTGCTCATCCATGACCGAGTTCCACACCGCAATATGCCCCATGCGCTGCTCATAGGAGCCGCCATCGCGCACCTCGCCGATATCGATCAACGGCAACCCATCACTGCCGAGCAGCTCCTCCCGCGCAGGCTTGCCGGCGTACCAGTAATCCCACTCGGCACTGCTCAGGTGATCACGGCTGCGCGCCGGGTTGCCGATGTAGTAACCCTGGCGCGCCATCACCGCGCCCGGCCAGCCGGACAACCACCAATTGAGGTACGCGTAGGCCGCGTCCAGCACCGGCCCCTGGGCATGGCGCGACAATGACAAGCCGCCGAACCAGGCGCGATAGCCTTCGCGGGGCACCGCCAGGCGGTATTTCACCCCGGCGCGGTGCAGGCGCATCAAGGTTGGCGACCACAGGCTCTGGATATCGATGCTCGGGCTGAGCATCAGTTGCGCCGCCTCTTCATCGTCGGACCAAAACGCAGCGAAATGCCCTTCCTTCTGCTTGCGCACCAGAATATCGGCGAGCACGTCGATCTCTTCGATGCTCATATTGCCGATGTCGTTGAAGCGCGCCAGCCCCGCGCCCTGCACCGCCAGCGCCGCATCCAGGGCGCCGATGGCGGCGTCGCTTTGCAGTGCCGTGCGGGCACGCCAGGCCGGGTCCAGCAGCCAGCCCCAGCTTTCGTTGCCGTGGCAAAAACCCTCGGGCAGGCGCTCGGGGCGGTAGGCAAAACTGTCCGCATTGTGGGTAAGGGGCAGCATGCTGATGCGTTCGGTGACGGTGCTGCCCAGGCTGCCATCGTGCTGCACGAACAACCGCTCACTGGGCACACTGCCGCTGCCCAGCCGGTCGTTGGGTGACAGGCGACCGCGCTTGGGCAAGTCGTTGATCTCGTGCCACAGCGCGATGCGCCGCGTGTCAATGGGCTGGATCGCCCGGGCCGGCCACACGAAGTCGACGTTGTGAAACCATTGGTCGTACAGGTCGTAGCTGTCGGGCTGCATCACTGCGATGCGCTGGGCCTGTTCCACATCGTGCACCTGGTACACGAGGCGAATCCCCAGTTCCTGTTCGGCGCGCACGCGCAGGCATTCGAGCAAAGTGACCGAGGTGCCGAGCACTCGTAAGGTGATCATTCGGCGAACCGCCGCGAGAACACCTCAAACGAGCGCTGCAGCAGCGCGGGGTCCAGGCCACGCAGGATAAACACCAGCCGCGATTGCCGCTCGGTGCCTGGCCACGTGGGCAGATGGACCGGGGCATGCAGGCAATGCTGCACGCCATGAATGACGATGGGGGCGTTACTGGCGTTCACGTTGAGCAGTCCTTTGACGCGAAGGATTCGTTCGCCGTGGCATCTTAACAGCATCGACAACCACACCCCGAAGCCGACCCAGTCCAGCGGCTGGTCAAAGGTCATACTGCACACTTGGGCCGCCCCATGGCTGGCGCTGGTGGTCTGGTGCAATTGCCAGCGGCTGACTTCCAGGGCGGGTTCGGCACTGCGCAGGCCTTCGCCGAGCAACAGTTGGTCGCCACTGTGGATAGCGTGGGTATCGAGGATCGGCGTACCGGTGTTGAGCGCCTGCAGGTGCGCACGCAGCGGTTCGCAGTCATCCACAAGATCAGTCTTGCTCAGCAGCAAACGGTCTGCGGCCGCAACCTGGGCCAGCCATTCCGGGTGCAGGCGTTCCTGCAACGCGGCGTGGCTGGCGTCGACCAGCGTCACCACCAGGCCGATATGAAAACGCCCGCGCAGTTGCACATCGTTGTTCAAGGTGGCGAGGATCGGGGCCGGGTCGGCCAGGCCGGTGGTCTCGAGGATCACCCGTTTGAACGCAGGAATTTCGCCACGCTCGCGGCGTTGCAACAGGCCGAGCAACGCGTCCTTGAGCTCGCCACGGATGGAGCAGCAAATGCATCCGCTGGGCAGCAGCACAGTGTTCGGCGCGACTTCTTCCACCAGCAGATGGTCGATGCCGATATCGCCGAATTCGTTGATCAGCAACGCGGTGTCGCCCAGGCTTTCGCCTTGCAGCAGGCGCTGGAGCAAGGTGGTCTTGCCACTGCCGAGGAAGCCGGTGATCACATTTAGAGCAATGCTCATATTTACCTCCACGCCCGGTAGGAGCGAGCTTGCTCGCGAAAAACCCGAGAGCGCCACGTACATCCAGACAACACGCGTTATCGTTGACGTTTTTCGCGAGCAAGCTCGCTCCTACAGTGGGGTGTTTTCCAGGTGGTCAAGCAGACGCGGATCAAGGGGATCCAGCGGCCGGCCGAGCATGGCTTCAGCTGCCTGCCACAGTTGATCCAAGCCGCTCGCCAGTGCCTGTTTACCGGTGGCGCCCAACAGCAGATAAGACGCGCCCTGGAAGTCTTCGACCTTGAGCCGGAACACCGCCAGCACCTGGTTGATCGCGGCGATACGGCGCAGGCGTTCGCGGCGCCTGGGCAATTCATCACCCAAGGGGTCGCTCCAGTGCAGGTCTTCGCCGAGCAATCCGCAGAGTCCGCACATGGCTACACCCCGCTCATGGCATGACATCGCCGGAGTTCGGGCCCAGGGTCTGGCCGACGAACAGGTTGCCGCCGGGTTCACTGGCCAGCAGCACGGCGGTGGGCGCCACTTCGTCCGCCAGGCCGAAGCGACCCAGGGGTAGCTCCTTGGCCTTGGCGCTCTTCCAATCGTCGCTGATACCGCCCACTAACGGCGTCTCGATCGGGCCGGGGGCGATGGCATTGACCAGCACATTGTCCTTGGCCACCTCCAACGCCAGGGACTTGGTAAAACCGATCACTCCAGCCTTGGCGGCCGCGTAGTGAGTCAGTTCGGCGCCGCCCTTGATACCCAGTTGCGAAGCCACGTTGATGATCCGTCCCCAACGCTGCGCGAGCATATGGGGCAAGGCACGTTGGCTGGCGACGAACACGCTGGTGAGGTCGACGCGCAGCATGTCGTTCCACATTTCGATGGACAGGTCGACGCAACGCGCCTGGGTGAGCATCCCGGCATTGTTGACCAGGATATCGATGCCGCCGAAGTGGTCGACGCAACGGTCGACACTGGCCTGGGCGCCTTCGACCGTGCCCACATCGGCCACGCACTCGACCACCTCGGCGCCCAGGTTACGGCAGGTGATCGCGGTTTCGGCGAGGCTGGCGGAGTTGCGGTCGGCCAATAACAGGCGCGCGCCTTCAACGGCATAGGCGCGGGCGATGGCGGCACCGATGCCGCTGCCGGCGCCGGTGATCACGGCGCGGCGGTCAGTCAGTTGGAACATGTTAAATCTCCTGAAGCAAACACAGTTTCAATGTGGGAGGGGGCTTGCTCCCGATAGCGGTGGTTCAGTTAGAACTGCTGTGACTGACCCACCGCTATCGGGAGCAAGCCCCCTCCCACATTTGGATTGAGTACATCAGTCAGTCGGGCCAGCGTACGGTCAGGCCGCCGTCGATAACGATGCTCTGCCCGGTCAAATAGCTCGACGCTTCACTGGTCAAGAACTGCACCAGCGACGCCACTTCATCCGCGCGCCCTACCCGCCCCAACGGAATCGCTCGCGCCGCTTTTGCCAGACCTTCCGGACCCAGCGAGTTCTTCGCATCCAGCGACTGCGGCGTCTCGATCAACCCCGGGATCACCGCATTGCAGCGAATGCCCAGGGGCGCCAATTCCACCGCCAGCGAACGGCACAACCCCGGCACACCGGCCTTGGCCGCAGCGTAATGGCTGTGGTCGTGCCAGCCATACACGCCGCCGGCAATCGAAGAAATCGCCACCAGCGCGCCGCCTTCGTTCATATGCCGCGTCGCCGCGCGGAAGGTGCGCATCACCCCGGTCAGGTCGACATTGAGCATCTCGTTCCATAACTCGTCGGTCATTTCCAGCAGCGGCGCACGGCGCAGCAAACCGGCGTTGGCCACCGCGTAATCCAGCCGACCGAAATGCTGTACCGCCTGTTCGGCGAGGGCGTCCACCGAGACGGTATCGCCCACGTCCAGCGGCAACATCAGGCACTCGCCCCCCGCCTCTTCCACCAACGACACGGTGGTGCCCGGGTCGTGGGGATCGGCCGGGTAATACCCGCCCACCACCGCCACGCCACAACGTGCATAGGCCACGGCGAGGGCTTGGCCGATGCCACTGGCGGCGCCGGTAATCAAGGCAACTTTACGGCTCATCGAACTCTCCTTACTGAACGGTTTCCGGACGCACATGGCGGGCGGCAAACATCAGGGCGCCGGACAAGAAGCACGGCAGCGCGCCGAACCACAGCGCGGCGGTCTGCCAGTCACTGCCGGCGGACAACACCTGGGTCGCACCAAAGCCCGCGACTACGGCACCAATCGGGCCCATGGCATGGATGATCGCGCCGCCGGTGGCGCGGATGCTGGTGGGGAAACTTTCACTGATAAAGAACAGCGCCGCCGAGTACGGCCCGATCAGGAAGAACAGGCCCAGGCTGTACAACCCGACCACCATCGGCATATTGCTTGGGCCAAACAGCATGCCGGCAAACGCCAGGCCGCCGAGCATCCAACCCAGGCCGATCACATTGCGACGGCCGATCTTGTCGCCCATCCAGCCGTGGCTGAGGTAGCCGCAGTAACCCACCAGGTTGGACAGCACGAGGATGATCAGCGAGTTCTCGAACGAGATGTGGTGCACGCTGACGATCACCGAGGTGCCGAGCACGCTGAACACCTGGATCGCTGCCCAGTTGAGCAGCAGCGCAGCGCCGATCACCAGGGTGGCGCGACGGGCCGGGCCACGGAAGGCCGCCTTGAGGCCGGCCTTGCTGTGTTCGTCGTAGTCCACACCGTAGGTCACGGCAACGTTTTGTGCTTCTTTCACCGCGCCGCTTTTACGCAACTGACTGATGCGCTGGTGGATCTGGAATTGCGGGCTCTCCTTGAGCTTGCGCGCCATGATCGCGATCACCACCGCCGGGATCGCGGCGAAGATGAAGCAACCCTGCCAGCCGATGATCGGCAGCAACAGCGCGGTCAAGCCGGCGGCGATCAACGCACCGACCGGCCAGCCGCCCTGCACGAGGCTGTAGATGAAGCCGCGGCGCTTGGTCAGTCGCGGGTCTTCCGAGGCGCCATACAGCTCGGTCAAATAGGTGGCGTTGACGGTTTCTTCGGCATACCCCAGGCCGCCCAGCGAACGAATCAGAATCAGCGGCGACTTGCCCCACGCCCCGCCAATGGCGGTCAGCGCCGAGCACAGTGCGGAACCGGCCACGGTGAAAATAATCCCTTTGCGCCGCCCCAGCTTGTCGACGATCGGCCCGATGGCCAAGGCAACCACGGCGGTACCCACCGCCACCCAGGTCGCGATTTCAGCCTGCTCCACTTCACCCCAGCCGAAGTGTCGGCCGATCTCCGGCAGCAAGGTGCCGAACAGGATGAAGTCGTACACCGCAAACACCCAGGCGAAAAACGCGATCCAGGTGGCGAAGCGCACTTCCTGGGACGTCAGTTGCCGGGGTTTCCAGCCAGTCAGGTCAAGCTTGTTGTAGATGGACATAATCGCGCCTCGGGAGGTGGAGTGGGCTTTCTGTAGGAGCGTGCTTGCTCGCGAAAATCGTCAACGATGACGCGGGCATCCTGAATGCACGCGGTGCTCTCAGGCTTTTCGCGAGCAAGCTCGCTCCTACAGGGTTGGGATCAGGTACGCGGTTGGCGGCGGATAAAGTCGTCGGCGATTTCGTCGAAGGTGACGAAGCGCACGCCGGCATGGCTCTGGATGTGTTCGATCAAGCGTTCAAGCATCAGCAGCACTTGCGGGCGGCCGGACACGTCGGGATGGATGGTCATGGTGAATACCGCGTGTTCGTGCTCGCGGTAGACCCAGTCGAACTGGTCGCGCCACATTTCTTCGAGGTGGCGCGGGTTGACGAAGCCGTGGCTGTTGGGGGCTTTCTTGATGAACATCATCGGCGGCAGGTCGTCGAGGTACCAGTTGGCCGGGATCTCCACCAGATCGGTTTCTTCGCCGCGCACCAGGGGTTTCATCCAGGTGTCGGGGTGCTGGCTGTAGTCGATCTTGGTCCAGCTGTCGCCCTTGCGCACGTAGTAGGGGTGGAAGTCGTTGTGCATCAGGCTGTGGTCGTACTTGATGCCTTTTTTCAGCAACAGCTCGTTGGTGACCTTGCTGAATTCCCACCACGGCGCGACGTAGCCGGTGGGGCGTTTGCCGGTGACTTGGGTGATCAACTCGATGGATTTATCGAGGACGATTTCTTCCTGCTCGGCGGTCATCGCAATCGGGTTTTCGTGGCTGTAGCCATGCACGCCGATTTCGTGGCCGGCGTCGGCCACGGCCTTCATCTGCTCGGGGAAGGTTTCCATCGAGTGGCCGGGGATAAACCAGGTGGTGCGCAGGCCGTAGCGCTCGAACAGTTTGAGCAGGCGCGGCGCACCGATTTCACCGGCGAACAGGCCGCGGGAGATGTCGTCGGGCGAGTCTTCGCCGCCATAGGAACCGAGCCAGCCGGCGACGGCGTCGACGTCGACGCCAAATGCACAGAGGATGTCTTTAGCCATGGTGTGTCTCCTTAAAAGTTAAGTACGGACTCGACGGACAAGGCCGCACGCAACAGCCGCGCGTCTTCTCCGCTCGGGGCGCTCAGCAGCAGCCCGGTGGGCAGGCCCTGGGCATCGCGGCCACTGGGTAAGCTGACGCCTGGCATGTCGAGAAAGCTGCCGGGCATGGTCAGGCGCAGGGTGGCGAGGTTGGTTTTGACGAACAGTTCGTCGTCGGCCTCAAGCGGTGCCAACGCCGGGGCGACATGGGCGACGGTGGGGGTGATCAGGATCGCGCCGTCAAGCGCGTCGAGCAGTTGCTGTTGCAGGCGACGGCGTGCGTCGGTCAGGTGGATCAACTGGCTGGCCGGCAATGCGCGCGCGGCTTCAAGGCGGCGGCGCACACGGGGGTCGAGGTGTTCGGCGTCAACACTGTCGAGCAGGTCCTGGTGCAGGGCGAAGGCTTCGAACGCGCCGAGCCAGCCTTGGTGCTTGATCAGGTCCAGGGTGGCCTGGAACGGGGTGCTTTCACGCTCTTCAATCAGCGCACCGTCCGCCTTCAGTCGCTCAACGGCGCGCAGCAGGTTGTTGCGCACGGCAGGCTCCACGTCAGCCAGCACACCCTGTTCCAACACAAAACGCTGCCCTTTCAGGCGACGGGCACTGTGCTGCCGGGCACGGCCATGGAGCAGGTCGTCGATGGCCAAGGCATCGCGCACGCTGCGGGTCAACGGGCCAAGGCTGTCGAGGGAACGGGCCAGGGGAAACACACCGTCGCGGCTGTAGCGTCGGCTGCTGCTGCGGTACCCCACCAGGCCGTTGAGCGCTGCCGGAATGCGGATGGAGCCTGCGGTGTCGGTGCCCATGGCGATCGGCACGATACCGGCCGCAACCGCCACCGCCGACCCGGACGACGAGCCGCCGGGAATGCGCGCCTGGTCCGTGTCATGGGGATTGTGCGGCGTGCCGAAATGCGGGTTCAGACCCAAACCGGAATAGGCGAGTTCGCTGAGGTTGGTCTTGCCGACGCTGACCATCCCGGCACGGCACAACAGGCCCACGCTGGGGGCGTCGAGCAACGCGGCGGGCGCAGTACGGCGGTAAGCGGCGCCGGCGGTGGTGATGCTGCCGGCTACGTCGAACAGGTCTTTCCAGGCCAGGGGCACGCCATCGAACACGCTCAAGGGCTGGCCGGCACGCCACCGGGCGGCGGACGCTTCGGCTTCACGGCGGGCGCGCTCGGCGGTCAGGGCAATAAATACGCTGGTCGAGCGGCTCGCTTGATCGAGTGCCTGCTCAAGGACTTGCACCGGGTCGCTGCGACCGCTGGCGAAATCCTCGGCCAGTGAAGTGGCGTCTGACATCAGGGAAACCTCATAAAACGTACATATTAATAAAATGTACATTTTACAAAGGCAGCTTTCGTGCCAGTCTCTGCGTAGCGCTCTTGGCGCGATTACGCATTCTTACCCAGAGCTACAGGATAGATGGTGTTGATCGATGGAAAAAAATCTTGCGCCACGGTTACGAAGCGTCCTCAATGAAATAATGTATCTTTTATTAATAAGTACATTTTGGTGCAGAAAAGTAACATTCCTACATTCAAGGCCCCAAAAAAGTGCCACCGACGTGGCGCAGAGTGACAGGCGCAACTTATGAGAGAATCCCCGGCCATCGTCCTACATGCCTTTGAGAAATCGATGAAAGCAGTGTCCGCCTCGGCCTCCCGTTACGCGATGATTCACCAGGTGTTGCGCGACGCGATCGTCAATGGCACCGCCCGCCATGGCCTGGTATTGCTGGAAGCGCCCCTGGCCGAGCTGTTCGGCACCAGCCGCGTGCCGGTGCGCAAGGCGCTGGACCTGCTGCACGCTGAGGGCTTGATCTGCCGTTTCAACGGCCGGGGCTACCTGATCAACCCCGACGGCCTGGCCATGGAGCCGTTGCGCCTGCCCTTGAGCCATGGGCACCTGGGCCTCAATGGCGAAGCCGAACTGGTGGACACCCGGCCGCTGGGCGAGCGCATCGTCGAGGAAATCGGCGCGGCGCTGTCCACCTGTATCGCCTTTGGCCATTACCGCCTGGATGAGCAAGCCGCCGCCGACCACTACGGCGTCAGCCGCGCGGTGGTGCGTGAAGCGCTGATGCGCCTGCGCGACCGCGGCCTGGTGGAAAAAGAGCCCTATTCCCAATGGCTGGCGGGGCCCCTGACCGCGCGGGAAGTCACCGAAGATTACGAACTGCGCGCCTGCCTGGAACCCGAAGCCCTGCGCCAGAGTGCCCCGAACCTCGACCGCGACATGCTGGAAGCCATGCTGCAGCGCGTGCTGGATGCCCAGGACAGCCCCCAGTGCAGCCTGGAAGCCATCGAGCAGATCGAAGAGGACCTGCACCAGCGCTGCCTGGCCGGCCTGCAAAACCGCAAGATTGCCGCGCTGATTCGCCAGGGCCAGAGCCCGATGATCATCAGCCGGATTTTTTACCGATTGCTGGGGATCGGCGCTGATCCGGCGATGCTTGCCGAACATCGATTGATTCTGGAGCTGCTGCTGCATGGCGCATTCGATGCGGCGGCGTTGAACCTGCGCGAGCATTTGCAGCGGGCGCGGCAGCGGATGTTGCAGCGCCTGAAAGTGCTCTCGGTGCTGCCAGAACAGCCACTCCCCGCCTACCTCCACAAAATCAGCTGACCCAGATTGACCAATGTCGCCGCAGTAATTTCCTGCAATATGTTGCTATCTCACCCCCACCATTGAAACCACTGCTGCCCCGCCCCATCTAAGCTGCATACTTCCTTATGCAGGTGCCCCATGAGCGACCAGCAAGAATTCCCTGATTACGACCTCAACGATTACGCCGACCCCGAAAACGCTGAAACCCCTTCGTCCAATACCGGCCTGGCCCTGCCTGGGCAAAACCTGCCGGACAAGGTCTACATCATCCCGATCCACAATCGGCCGTTCTTCCCGGCGCAAGTGCTGCCGGTGATCGTCAACGAAGAGCCGTGGGCCGAGACCCTGGAGCTGGTGAGCAAATCCGACCATCACTCCCTGGCCCTATTCTTCATGGACACGCCGCCGGAAGATCCACGCCATTTCGACACCTCCGCCCTGCCGCTGTACGGCACCCTGGTGAAGGTGCACCACGCCAGCCGCGAGAACGGCAAGCTGCAATTCGTCGCCCAGGGCCTGACCCGCGTGCGGATCAAGACCTGGCTCAAGCACCACCGCCCACCGTACCTGGTGGAAGTGGAATACCCGCACCAGCCGAGCGAGCCGACCGACGAGGTCAAGGCCTACGGCATGGCGCTGATCAATGCGATCAAGGAACTGCTGCCGCTCAACCCGCTGTACAGCGAAGAGCTGAAGAACTACCTCAACCGCTTCAGCCCCAACGACCCGTCGCCCCTCACCGACTTCGCCGCCGCGCTGACCTCGGCCACAGGCAATGAGCTGCAGGAAGTGCTGGACTGCGTGCCGATGCTCAAGCGCATGGAAAAAGTCCTGCCGATGCTGCGCAAGGAGGTGGAAGTCGCGCGCCTGCAAAAAGAACTCTCCGCCGAGGTGAACCGCAAGATCGGCGAACACCAGCGCGAGTTCTTCCTCAAGGAACAGCTCAAGGTCATCCAGCAGGAACTGGGCCTGACCAAGGACGACCGCAGCGCCGACGTCGAACAGTTCGAGCAACGCCTGGAAGGCAAGGTGCTGCCGGCCCAGGCGAAAAAACGTATCGATGAAGAACTGAACAAACTGTCGATCCTCGAAACCGGCTCGCCGGAATACGCCGTCACGCGCAATTACCTGGACTGGGCCACCTCGGTGCCCTGGGGCGTGTATGGCGAGGACAAACTCGACCTCAAGCACGCACGCAAGGTGCTGGACAAGCACCATGCCGGCCTGGATGACATCAAGAGCCGCATCCTCGAGTTCCTCGCGGTGGGCGCCTATAAAGGCGAGGTCGCTGGCTCCATCGTGCTGCTGGTGGGCCCGCCGGGCGTGGGCAAGACCAGCGTGGGCAAGTCCATCGCCGAGTCCCTCGGGCGGCCGTTCTATCGCTTCAGCGTCGGCGGCATGCGCGACGAGGCCGAGATCAAGGGCCATCGCCGCACCTACATCGGCGCCCTGCCGGGCAAGCTGGTGCAGGCGCTCAAGGATGTGGAAGTGATGAACCCGGTGATCATGCTCGACGAGATCGACAAGATGGGCCAGAGCTTCCAGGGCGATCCGGCTTCGGCACTCCTGGAAACCCTCGACCCGGAGCAGAACGTCGAATTCCTCGACCACTACCTGGACCTGCGCCTGGACCTGTCCAAGGTGCTGTTCGTGTGCACCGCCAACACCCTGGACTCGATTCCCGGCCCGCTGCTGGACCGTATGGAAGTGATTCGCCTGTCGGGCTATATCACCGAAGAAAAAGTCGCCATCGCCAAACGCCACCTGTGGCCAAAACAGCTGGAAAAAGCCGGCGTTTCGAAAAACAGCCTGAGCATCAGTGACGGCGCCCTGCGCGCACTGATCGACGGGTACGCCCGTGAAGCCGGGGTGCGCCAGCTGGAGAAACAACTGGGCAAACTGGTGCGCAAGGCGGTGGTCAAGCTGCTGGACGAACCGAACTCGGTGATCAAGATCGGCAACAAGGACCTGGAAAGCTCCCTCGGCATGCCGGTGTTCCGCAACGAACAGGTGCTGTCGGGTACCGGCGTGATCACCGGCCTGGCCTGGACCAGCATGGGTGGCGCGACCCTGCCGATCGAGGCGACCCGTATCCACACCCTCAATCGCGGCTTCAAGCTCACCGGGCAGCTGGGTGAGGTGATGAAAGAGTCCGCCGAAATCGCCTACAGCTACATCAGCTCCAACCTGAAGTCGTTTGGCGGCGATCCGAAGTTCTTCGACGAAGCCTTCGTGCACTTGCACGTACCGGAAGGCGCCACGCCGAAGGACGGCCCGAGCGCCGGGGTGACCATGGCCAGCGCGCTGCTGTCCCTGGCGCGCAATCAAGCGCCGAAAAAAGGCGTGGCCATGACCGGCGAACTGACGTTGACCGGGCATGTGCTGCCGATTGGCGGGGTACGCGAGAAGGTGATTGCGGCGCGCCGCCAGAAGATTCACGAGCTGATTTTGCCGGAGCCCAATCGCGGCAGTTTTGAAGAGTTGCCGGAGTACCTGAAGGAAGGCATGACCGTGCACTTTGCCAAGCGCTTTGCGGATGTGGCGAAGGTGCTCTTCTGATACCTCATTAGCCCGAGTGGGCCCCTGTGGTGAGCAGGCTTGCCCTGCGTTGGGCTGCGCAGCAGCCCCGAAACTGACGACCCTGTTCTTTCAGAAAGAATGGGGGGCTTTTTAAGAGGGGCTGCTTCGCAGCCCAACGCAGGGCAAGCCTGCTCGCCACAAACGGCACCCGGCAGCCCTCTTGTCACACCTTGTCTCATCTTCGGTTATGCTCGGTCTTCGTCGCCAAACAACGGAGCCCCCATGATCGCCGCCCGCCTGCTTCTCCCCCTGAGCCTTTGCCTGCTCGCCGCCTGCGCCAGTGCGCCGAAGCAAAACGTCACCGTGGACAACCAGAGCGCCTGCCCGCTGCAACTCAAGACCGGGCAAAACCTGATCCTCACCCTGCCGAGCAACCCCACCACCGGCTACCGCTGGGCCATCCAGGATTCCGCCGGCGGCGTATTGCGGGCCCTGGGCCCCGAGGTTTACAGCAGCTCGGAATCCGGTGTAATCGGCGGCGGCGGCCAGTCCACCTGGCGCTTCCAGGCATTCACGGCCGGCCAGGGTCGTTTGCGCCTGACCTCCCAGCAACCCTGGGAACCGGAAGCCGAGCCCGCAGAGACCTTCGATTGCGCCATTACGGTGAACTGATATGCCATGGCTGATTCTTGCGTTGATGGGCGCAGGCACCTTTATCTACGGCCTGAGCACCCATGCCACGTTGCTGTGCCTGCTGGTCAAGCCGCTGCCGGTGCTGGCGCTGCTGGGTTGGCTGCATGATGCGCCGCCGACCGACTATCGACGCTGGATCAGCCTCGGGCTGATTTTTTCCCTGGTCGGCGATGTATTGCTGGCCTGGCCGGGCGACCTGTTTATCTTCGGCCTCGGCGCTTTCCTGTGTGCCCACCTGGCCTATCTCAGAGCCTATTTCAGCGACTGCCGCCGTCTGGCGCTGCTGCCGTTGGCGTTGGCGCTGGGCGTGGGCGCGATCCTGCTGGGCATCCTGATCTCCCACGGTCTTGGCGAACTGCTGGTACCGGTGGTGATTTACGCACTGGTGATCAGCGCCATGCTCTGGCGCGCGCTGGCACGTGTGGGCAGCGATGTACCGAAACGCTCGGCGCTGCTGGCGGCGGCGGGCGCGGTGTCGTTTGTGTTTTCCGACACGCTGATCGGCATCAATCGGTTTGTGCTGTCATTCGACGCCGCGCCGTATTTGTTGATCGTCACCTACTGGCTCGGACAGTGGGGCATCACCGCCTCGGCTTTCCATCAGACAACCCGCGCACACGAGGGCCAACTTGGCTAAAATGCCGGCCTTTCCCCTTCGTCGCCGGAACAACCGTGAGCAAAGAACCCGATCGCCTATTCGCCCAGCCCCTGCCCCAGGTGCCGGACTTCGCCTTTAACGAGGACGTGGTGCGGGTGTTCCCGGACATGATCAAGCGTTCGGTGCCCGGTTACCCGACGATTGTCGAAAACCTCGGCGTGCTTGCAGCGCAGTTTGCCCAACCACACAGCGTGCTCTACGACCTGGGCTCGTCCCTGGGAGCGGTGACCCAGGCCTTGCGCCGTCATGTGCGCACCGACGGTTGCCGCGTGATCGCGGTGGATAACTCGGCGGCCATGGTCGAGCGCTGCCGCGAATACCTCAATGGCCAGGACTCGATGTTCCAGGAGCTGCTGCCGGTCGAGGTGATCGACGGCGACATCCTCGCGCTGCAGTTCCAACCGGCCTCGGTGGTGGCGTTGAACTTCACCCTGCAATTTATCGCCCCGGATGAGCGCCTGGCGTTGCTCGGGCGTATCCGCCGGTCGTTATTGCCCGGCGGCGCACTGATCCTTTCGGAAAAGCTGCGCTTCAACGACCTGGAAGAACATGCGCTGCTCACCGACCTGCATATCGCGTTCAAACGCGCCAACGGCTACAGCGAACTGGAAATCGCCCAGAAGCGCAGCGCCATCGAAAACGTCATGAAGCCCGACAGCCTCGAAGAACACCGCGAACGCCTGCTGGCGGCCGGGTTTTCGAAAGTCGTGCCGTGGTTCCAGTGTCTTAACTTTGCCTCGTTGATTGCCTTGCCATGATTGATCTGTCCCCCCTCGCCCGCCATCTGGTCGGTACCCCCCTGGCTGTATGGGCCCAAGGCCTGCAAGCGCAGCTCGATAGCAAGATGGAAAAGGGTCATGGCGACCTGGAGCGTTGGCAGAGTGCCCTGGACGCGCTGCCCAAGATCCAGCCCAGTGAAGTCGACCTACTCAACGGCCTGGTGCTGGACACCGATTGCGACGATGCCACCCGTGCGCAAATGCACACCGCGCTGATGGGCTTGAGCCCGTGGCGCAAGGGCCCGTTCCACCTGTTCGGCGTGCATGTGGACACCGAATGGCGCTCGGACTGGAAGTGGTCGCGTGTGGCCCCGCACCTGGACCTGAAGGGCAAGCGCATTCTCGATGTCGGTTGCGGCAACGGTTACTACATGTGGCGCATGCTCGGCGCCGGGGCCGACAGCGTGATTGGCGTCGACCCGAACTGGCTGTTCTTCTGCCAGTTCCAGGCCGTACAGCGTTACCTGTCCGAACCCAAGGCCTGGCACCTACCGTTCCCGTTTGAAGACCTGCCGGCGAACCTGGAAGGCTTCGACACGGTGTTTTCCATGGGGGTGTTCTATCACCGCCGCTCGCCGATCGAGCATTTGCTGGCGCTGAAGGACACCTTGGTCAAGGGCGGCGAACTGGTCCTGGAAACCTTGGTGGTGGAAGGCGACCAGCAACAGGTGCTGGTGCCGGAAGACCGTTATGCGCAGATGCGTAACGTGTGGTTCCTGCCCTCAGTGCCGGCGTTGATGCTGTGGCTGCGGCGTGCCGGGTTCAGTGATGTGAGGTGCGTGGATGTGAGCGTGACCACGGTGGAGGAACAGCGCGGGACGGAGTGGATGAAGTATCAGTCCCTCAGCGACTTCCTCGATCCACAGGATCACTGCAAGACGATTGAAGGGCTGCCGGCGCCGATGCGGGCGGTGATCATCGCTAAAAAGTAAGCCCCCAAACTCCCTGAAAAAATGAAGTGTTCTTTAGAGCGGGGGCTTGGCTCGGCGGGCCTTGAAGAATTCGCTCAACACCGTGCCGCACTCCTCGGCCAGCACCCCGCCTTCAAACAACACCCGATGGTTAAGAAACCCTTGGGTAAAAAACTGCCCCTGGCTTTGCACGATCCCCGCTTTCGGCTCCAACGCGCCATACACCACCCGCGCGATGCGTGAATGCACGATCAGCCCGGCGCACATGCTGCACGGTTCCAGGGTCACGTACAGCGTACTGCCCGGCAGTCGGTAGTTGCTGACAGCGTGCGCAGCGGCGCGAATGGCGACCATTTCGGCATGGGCGCTGGGGTCATTGCCGCTGATCGGGCAGTTGAAGCCGCGGCCGATGATTTCACCGTCCTGCACCAGCACCGCGCCCACCGGCACTTCGCCCAGCGCCGCGCCTTGGGCGGCAAGCGCCAGGGCTTCGCGCATGAAATCCTGATCGCGGCTGCGGTCGATAATCGCCGTGGGGCGAAACTGGCGCATCACGCCACCTCGATGGCGGCCATCAGGCCGGTTTCCATGTGGTCGATCACATGGCAATGGAACATCCACACCCCTGGGTTATCCGCCACCAAGGCCACTCGAGCACGTTCGTTCTTGCCCAGCAGGTAAGTGTCGGTGAAGTACGGGATCACCTTATGGCGGTTCGAGACGATCACCTTGAAGCTCATGCCGTGCAGGTGGATCGGGTGCTGGTACTGGGTCATGTTCTTAAATTCGAAAATGTAGCTCTTGCCTTTTTCCAGCTTGGCAATCGGGCGGTCGGCGCAGGTCTTGTCGGTGATGTCCCAGGCCTGGCCGTTGATCTGCCACAGGCTCGGCGGCTTGCCATTATCGACATTCACCGACACTGAACCGACCCACTCGAAATTGAAGTTGAGTTTCTCCGCATTGGCCAGGTCCGGCTCGGCAATCGGGTTGGCGGGCAATGCCGGGGGCCATTCGGTCGGTGCGTCGGTGTTGGCGACTGAGCGGAAAGTGCCCAGGCGCACCGGGCCGTTGCGGATCGACAGTTCTTCCCCCGCCGGCGGCGCCTTGATCGCCAGGCAGATACGCATGCCCGGACCCAGCCAGTATTCCTTGCCCAGCGGGCGCGGTTCGACAGGGTTGCCGTCCAGGGCGTAGATCTGCGCTTCGACGTCGGGGATGTTGATGCGATAGGTCAGGGTGTTGTCGAGGTTGAGCAGGCGCACACGGGTGATCTGCCCGGCAGGCAGGTCGATCACCGCCTGGGATACACCATTGATGGTCGACAACCGCCCGGCCGTGCCCCCGCGCGCGGCCTCACGGGGAATGCTGAAGGCGACAAAGGCGCCCTCTTCGTCCACATGCCAGCTCTTCAGGCTCAGGGTGCGTTCGTGCTTGAACCCGGTGGGTTCGCGTTCTTCGATAATCAGCGGGCCGACCAGGCCGCGGCCGAGTTCTTCGCTGCTGTTCACATGGGGGTGGTACCAGTAGCTGCCGGCGTCGGGCACGCGGAATGTGTAGTCGAAGTATTCGCCGGGCAGCACCGGCAATTGCGAGACGTAGGGCACGCCGTCCATTTCCAGCGGCAGGCGGATGCCGTGCCAGTGGATCGTGGTGGCGACCGGCAAGTGGTTGATAAAGCGCACCCGCAGCCACTCACCCTGACGCACGCGCAACTCGGTGCCCGGTGCCGAAGGGCCGAAGGCCCAGGCCTGGGTCTTGTGCCCCGGCACCAGTTCTACGTCGAGCGGCGCGGCGATCAATTCGTAATCGTGCCCCGCCTCGGCTTCGGCGACTTTCCCCAGCCAGTAGCGGTAGGCGCCACCGGCACCGACGCCCACTACGGCCAGGCCGGCAAGACCACCCAGGATTTGTCGACGGGAAAAGGATCGGGACACAACAACCTCACGTATCTGCCGCAGGCGCAGGGCCTGCAAAGGGCGGATACGATACACCTGCATTGGCTAAACAGTAAGGCTTCGCATTGCCGCGGATCTGCGATCAGCGCTTGGCGGCCGCCAGGATCAGGGCTTTCATCTCGGCCACCGCGCCTTTGAAACCGACGAACAGCGCGTGGGCTACCAGCGCGTGGCCGATGTTCAGCTCGTTGATGCCCTTGATCGCAGCCACTGCTTCGACGTTGTGGTAGTGCAGGCCGTGGCCGGCGTTGACGATCAGGCCTTCATTGAGGCCGCAGTTCACACCGTCAATGATGCGCTGCAGTTCATCCGCCACTTCGGTCGGTGTGGTGGCGTCGGCGTAACGGCCGGTGTGCAGTTCGATGGCCGGCGCGCCGACACGGCGGGACGCTTCGATCTGACGTTCGTCGGCGTCGATGAACAGTGACACTTCGCTGCCGATCTTCGACAGGCGCTCCACGGCGGCCTTGATCCGCGCTTCCTGGCCGGCCACGTCGAGGCCGCCTTCGGTGGTCAGTTCCTGGCGGGTTTCCGGGACCAGGCAGATGTGCGCCGGACGGATGCGCTCGGCGAAGGCCATCATTTCTTCGGTGACGCCCATCTCGAAGTTCATGCGGGTTTGCAGCACGTCCTTGAGCAGCAGCACATCGCGCTCCTGGATGTGGCGGCGGTCTTCGCGCAGGTGCACGGTGATGCCGTCGGCGCCCGCTTCTTCGGCGTCCAGCGCGGCCTTGACCGGGTCAGGGTAACGGGTGCCCCGGGCCTGGCGCAGGGTAGCGACGTGGTCGATGTTGACGCCAAGAAGAATGCGATTGCTGGTGGTCACGGAAGCGCTCCTGAAAAGGGGAAAGAAACGCTGCACAGCATACACGGGGATGTCAGGGCTTTCGAAACAACTCGCGACTGACCAGCGGCCGTCCGCCTAAGTGCACGGCCAGGGCCTGGCGCATCAAGCGCTTGGCGGCGGACAAGGCACCGGGGGCGCTCCAGTCGGCCTCGCTCATGGCCAGCAGCTCGGTGCCCTGGAACAGTCCCGGTTGCAGCAGGTACACACGCTCCAGGCCCGCATCCACCTGCAGGCGATACATGCCGTCGGCGGCGACGGGGTCGCCGTGCAGGTCGTTGTGCAGTTCGAAGCCGTAGCCCAGGTCGTCGAGCAGGCGCCATTCGAAGGCGCGCAACAGCGGCTCCAGGGGGCGGCCCTCGGCCAGGGCCAGCAAGGTGGCGGCGTAGTGATCGAAGACCGCCGGGTGCGGGTCTTCGGCGGGCAACAGGCGGATCAGCAGTTCATTAAGGTAGAGGCCGCTGAACAGTGCATCGCCATTGAGCCAGGCGGACGTGCCGACGCTTTCCAGGCGGCCGACGTTCTTCAACTCGCCCTTGCCGCGAAACTCCACGTCCAACGCCACGAAAGGTCGCGCCAATGTCCCCGCCTTGCCCCGCGCGCTGCGCAACACCGCGCGCAGGCGGCCTTGGGGCGTAAGGAAATCCACCAGGGCGCTGGTCTCGCGGTAGGCGCGGCTGTGCAGGACGTAGGCGAGTTGGCTGATGGGTTGGGATTGGGACATGGGTTCTCTATCTTGAAAACAACACAAACCTAATGTGGGAGGGGGCTTGCCCCCGATGGCAGTGTGTCAGTCATTTATTGGTTAACTGACCCACCGCTATCGGGGCATAAGTATCTACACAACTTTTTTCAGCGGCCTGTGGCGAGGGAGCTTGGGCCCGTGGCGGCCTTCGGGCCGACCATGTCGTTGGATTTGACCGAGTACATATCCGTTGCTGCGGTAACGGCCACTTAGGGTTACGCCCTTACGGCGTGTCACTTTTGTAAAGGCACAAAAGTAACCAAAAGGCCTTCGCCCCAACACTCGGCACCTCGCTTAGGCTCGGTGTGCCCGAACGCAGGCTTTGGAGCGTGGGCCGCCGCGATGGGCCATCCATGGCCCAGCGCGGCTAACCCGGCGTCCTGCCGGGTTACCCACACTCCAAAGCCTGCGTTCGGCCAGCGTGTTTGACGGGGCGATCCCAAATCAAAAACAAGACGAGGCGGCCTTAAAGCCGACCTGATCTTTGAAGCGTACGCGGTGTGGCTTCTACTTCCTTAACCGCTGACGAAGTCAGCCATCTTTTGATCTGCTCTGGCTCTGGCTTTTGATCTTGATCTCAGGCGCCCCGTTAACCACGCTGGCCGAACGCAGGCTTGAATCCGTGGGTAACCCGGCAGGACGCCGGGTTAGCCGTCCTGGCCAGGGATGGCCCATGACGGCGGCCCACGGATTCAAGCCTGCGTTCGGGCATACCGAGCCTAGGCGAGATACCGAGTGGTGGGGCGAGAGCCTTTTGGTTACTTTTGGGCTCTTCCAAAAGTGACCCGCCGTAAGGGCGGAACCCTAAGTCGCCGTGACCGCAGCAACGGATATGTACTCCCCCAAACCCCAAAAAGCGGTCGGCCCGAAGGCCGCCACGGGCCCAAGCTCCCTCGCCACAGACCACGGAAAATTGTGTAGATATCCATGGCTATCGGGGGCAAGCCCCCTCCCACATTTTTTGCCCTGCGGTGTCCTTACAGGTCGCCGTAGCCAAGGGAGCGTAACGCACGCTCATCATCGGACCAACCACCCTTAACCTTCACCCACAGGTTAAGCATGATCTTGGAATCGAACAGCAATTCCATGTCCTTGCGCGCTTCGGTGCCGATGCGTTTGATGCGCTCGCCCTTGTCGCCGATGATGATTTTCTTCTGGCCGTCACGTTCGACGAGGATCAGCGCATGGATATGCAGGGTCTTGCCCTGCTGCTTGAACTCTTCGATTTCAACGGTGATCTGGTACGGCAGCTCGGCGCCCATCTGGCGCATGATTTTCTCACGCACCAGTTCGGCGGCGAGGAAACGGCTGCTGCGGTCGGTGATCTGGTCTTCCGGGAAGAAGTGTTCGTTCTCCGGCAGGTAGCCGGCGATCACGCGCTCCAGGGCTTCGAGGTTGTGGCCGTGCTGGGCCGAGATCGGCATGATCTGGGCGTTCGGCAGTTGCTCCTGCAGCCAGCTCAGGTGCGGCATCAGCTCGGCTTTGTCTTCGATGCGGTCGGTCTTGTTCAACGCGACGATCAAAGGGCCGGTGACGTACTGCACACGCTCGAGAACCATCTGGTCTTCGTCGGTCCACTTGGTGCGGTCGACCACGAAGATCACCACGTCCACGTCTTTCAACGCCGCCGAGGCCGTCTTGTTCATGTAGCGATTAAGGGCTTTCTCGCCGCCCTTGTGCATGCCCGGGGTGTCGACGTAGACCGCTTGCACGCTGCCTTCGGTCTTGATGCCCAGCATGTTGTGGCGGGTGGTTTGCGGCTTGCGCGAGGTGATTGCAAGCTTCTGGCCGAGGATATGGTTCAGCAGCGTGGACTTGCCCACGTTCGGGCGGCCGACGATGGCAACATAGCCACAGCGTGTTGCGGTTGAATCAGTCATGGCCATTCTCCACGCCCAGGGCAATCAGTGCTGCAGCGGCCGCTACCTGTTCGGCAATGCGACGGCTCACACCCTGACCTCGGCTTTTTTCATTCAGTAAGGTGATTTCACATTCCACGAAGAACACGCGGCAATGGGGCTCACCCTGGATATCCACCACTTCGTAGCGTGGCAGGTCGCAACCGCGCGATTGCAGGAATTCCTGCAGTCGGGTCTTCGGATCCTTGTTGGTGTCGACCAGCGTGAGGCTTTCGATCTCGGAGGTCAGCCACGCGGTGACGCGCTCCTTGGCCGCTTCCATGCCTGCATCGAGGTAGATCGCGCCGATCAATGCCTCAAGCGCATCGGCCAGGATCGACTCACGGCGGAACCCGCCGCTCTTCAACTCACCGGAGCCGAGGCGCAGGTACTCACCCAGGCCAAAACCACGGGCCAGTACGGCCAGGGTCTCGCCCTTTACCAGGCGTGCGCGTAAACGCGACAGCTGGCCTTCACGGGCTTGGGGAAAGCGCTCGAACAGAGCTTCACCGGCGACGAAATTGAGGATGGCATCACCGAGGAATTCCAGGCGTTCGTTGTTACGCCCTGCAAAGCTGCGGTGTGTGAGGGCAAGGACCATCAATTCCTGATCCTTGAAGGTGTAGCCGAGCTGGCGCTCGAGACGACTTAGAGAAACGGTCACGGTTTACCCATATCTGTGTGGTGGCACCGGCGGCCATCGACGATTGACGCAGTGTTCAAATTCAAATCCTGGTTGGTATTGCACGGGGACGGGAAATGTCCAGGCCCCAGAAAAGCATTCGGCGCTGTGTGCACAGCGCCGCTTGTATTACTTGATCAGCCCGACCCGCGAGAAGTTCGGCAGGTGGCTGAGCTTGGGTTCCGGCCAGCTCATCCAGACCGCAAAGGCCTTGCCGACGATATTCTGGTCGGGAACCATGCCCAGCAGGTCCTTGGGAATGCTCGGGTCATCCCAGTAACGGCTGTCATTGGAGTTGTCGCGGTTGTCGCCCATCATGAAGTAGTGCCCGGCCGGCACTTTCCACTCACCATCAGGCATGGCACGGTAGCGGCTCATTTCCTTGCGGATTTCGTGCTCTACCGCACCGAGTTTTTCCTGGTACAGCTCGGCACTGCCCAGGCTGTTCGGTTCGGAACCGATCAGCTTCTCGGCCACCGACTCGCCGTTGATGAACAGACGCTTGTCGCTGGTGTAGCGAATCACGTCGCCCGGCAGGCCTACCACACGCTTGATGTAGTTGACGTTCGGGTCGCTCGGGTAGCGGAACACCATCACGTCGCCGCGCTGCGGATCACCGACTTCGATGACCTTCTTGTCGATCACCGGCAGGCGAATCCCGTAGGAGAACTTGTTCACCAGGATGAAATCGCCCACGTCCAGGGTAGGTTTCATCGAGCCCGACGGGATCTGAAACGGTTCCACCAGGAACGAGCGCAGCACCAGCACGATGAACAACACCGGGAAGAACGACTTGCCGTATTCAACCAGCAAGGGCTCTTTGTTCAGCTTCTCGATCACCATGCCATCGGGCTGGCTGACGCTGCCCTGATAGGACGCGATAGCCGCCCGCCGACGCGGGGCGAAGAACACCAGATCGAGCAACGCCAGGAGACCGCAAACGGCAACGGCGATGACCAGCAACAGCGGGAAATTTAGCGACATAGGACCTAACTATCCAACCTGAGCACCGCAAGGAAGGCTTCTTGTGGAATTTCCACGTTGCCCACTTGCTTCATGCGTTTTTTACCGGCCTTTTGCTTCTCAAGCAGCTTGCGCTTACGGCTGACGTCGCCACCGTAGCATTTGGCCAGTACGTTCTTTCTGAGTGCCTTGACGGAGGTTCGCGCAATGATCTGCCCGCCAATGGCGGCCTGGATCGCGACGTCGAACATCTGGCGCGGAATCAGTTCTTTCATCTTCTCGGTCAACTGGCGACCTTTGTAGTGCGCGTTGTCCTTGTGCACGATCAGTGCCAGGGCATCGACCTTGTCGCCGTTGATCAGCACATCCAGTTTCACCAGATTAGCCGATTGGTAACGGTCGAAATGGTAATCCAGCGAAGCATAGCCGCGACTGGTGGATTTGAGACGGTCAAAGAAGTCCAGGACCACTTCGTTCATCGGCAAATCGTAGGTCACTTGCACCTGGGTACCGAGGAACAGCATGTCGTGCTGCACGCCACGCTTTTCGATACACAGGGTAATGACGTTGCCCAGGTGTTCCTGCGGCACAAGGATATTGGCCCGCACGATCGGCTCGCGCATGTCTTCGATGGAAGACAGGTCTGGGAGCTTGGACGGGTTGTCGACGTAAATCGTTTCACCGTTTTTGAGCAGCAGCTCGAAAATAACCGTCGGCGCCGTGGTGATCAGGTCCAGGTCGTACTCGCGCTCAAGGCGCTCCTGGATGATTTCCATGTGCAGCATGCCGAGGAAGCCGCAGCGGAAGCCGAAGCCCAGGGCGTCGGAGCTTTCCGGGGTGTACTGCAACGACGAGTCGTTGAGGGTCAGCTTTTGCAGGGCTTCGCGGAAGTCTTCGAAGTCGTCGGAGCTGACCGGGAACAGGCCGGCGTAGACCTGCGGCTGGATGCGTTTGAAGCCCGGCAGCACGTCGACGTCAGGGGTGGAGCTCAAGGTCAGGGTGTCACCCACCGGCGCACCATGAATGTCCTTGATGCCGGCGATGATGAAACCTACTTCACCGGCTTTCAGATCAGTGGTCGCGGTGTGCTTGGGGTTGAATACACCGACGCTGTCCACCAGGTGGATCTTGCCGGTGGACTTGACCAGGATCTTGTCGCCCTTCTTCACACGGCCGTGGCGCACGCGTACCAGGGAGACAACCCCCAGGTAGTTGTCGAACCAGGAGTCGATGATCAACGCCTGCAGCGGATCTTCGTAGTTGCCGGTGGGGGCCGGGATAGTCTTGACCAGGCGCTCGAGCACTTCGTCGACGCCCAGGCCGGTCTTGGCGCTGCACTCGACGGCGTCGGTGGCGTCAATGCCGATGATTTTTTCGATTTCTTCTTTTACGCGGTCCGGATCGGCCTGTGGCAGGTCGATCTTGTTCAGCACCGGCATGACTTCCAGGCCTTGCTCGATGGCGGTGTAGCAGTTGGCCACGGACTGGGCTTCAACGCCCTGGCCCGCGTCCACCACCAGCAGCGCACCTTCGCAGGCCGCCAGGGAGCGGCTGACTTCATAGGTGAAGTCCACGTGGCCCGGGGTGTCAATGAAGTTCAACTGGTACTTGATACCGTCTTTGGCGGTGTAGTACAGGGTAACGCTGTGGGCCTTGATGGTGATCCCGCGCTCGCGTTCGAGGTCCATGGAGTCCAGCACCTGGGCTTCCATTTCACGCTCGGCAAGGCCGCCGCACATCTGGATGAATCGATCGGCCAGCGTCGACTTACCATGGTCAATGTGGGCGATGATGGAGAAATTGCGGATATGACTCAAATCACTCACGGATCAACACTCAAAAAGGCTGCAGGCAGATTGCCCGCTGAAAAATAGCCGGGAATTGTACCTGATGCTCAGGCCGGGCGTCATCTTTGCTGACCAGAACAAAAATGCCCCACTCATCCGAGCGGGGCATTTTTTATCCAACGGTGCGGTATCAGCCGGCCCGGCGCAGCAGCCAGAACCCGGCCAGGGCGCAGATGGCCGTCGGCACCAGCACTGCAAACAGCGGCGAGAACCCGAACACCAGGCTCGACGGGCCGAGCAGATCCTGGGCGATGCGGAAGGTGAAACCGACCAGCACGCCAGTGAATACCCGCTGGCCGAGGGTCACGGAGCGCAACGGACCGAAGATGAACGAGATCGCCATCAGCACCAGTGCGGCGGTCACCACCGGCTGCAACACCTTGACCCAAAATGCCAGCCAGTAACGACCGTTATTCAAGCCTTGATCCTTCAGGTAGTGGATATAGCCCCACAACCCGGAGATCGGCAGGCTTTCGGGGATCATCACCACCGTATTGAGCAGTTCCGGCTTGAGGGCGATATCCCACTCTTCACTCGGCACATTGATCACTTCGGTGCTGGCCTTGGTGCCTTGGCCGACATTGCGGAAGTAAGTCGTGGTGACGTCGGTCAGTTGCCATTTTTCGTCGCCGTACTGCGCGCGTTTGGCGAAACTGGACGACAGCATGTGACGTTCCTTGTCGAACGTATAGCGCGTCACACCGATCAACAGCCCGCCCGGTTGCACGGCGTTGATGTGGATGAACTCATCACCCTGGCGGTGCCACAGGCCATGCTTGGCGCTTTGTGCATCGCCCGAGCCCTGGGCCAGGGCTCGATTGGCCTGGGCGGTGGTTTCGGCCGGCGGCGCTACGTACTCACCGATCAGCACGCTGCACAGCATCAGCAGCAACATAGGCTTCATGACCGCCCAGACGATACGCCCGATGGACACACCGGCGGCGCGCATGATGGTCAGTTCGCTGTTGCTGGCCAGGCTGCCCAGGCCGATCAGGCAACCGATCAGCGCGGCCATCGGCATCATGTCGTAGAGACGACGCGGCGCGGTGAGTGCCACGTAGCCGAGCACGTCCCATACGGTATAGGTGTCGCTGACGTTGCCGACTTCATCGATGAAGGCGAACAACGAGGCCAGACCCAGGATAATGCCCAGTACCGCCAGGATGGCGATCAGGACGCTGCTACCAATGTAGCGATCGAGCTTAGCCACGAGCCAACTCCTTCTGGCCACGACGGCTCATCATTTTCAAACGAATAGGCTCCCAATACAGCAGCCCCAGGCCGATCAACAGGAACATGCCGTGCACCCACCACAGGCCCAGGACCGGCGACAGCTTGCCTTTCTCCAGGGAGCCACGGGCGGAAATCAGGATGGTGAGGTAAGCCATGTACAGCAGGATCGCCGGCAACAGCTTGAGGAAACGGCCCTGGCGCGGGTTGACGCGCGACAGCGGCACGGCCATCAGGGTCACGATAAACACCAGCAGCGGCAGGGAAATCCGCCATTGCAGCTCGGCGATGGAGCGCAGTTCCTTGCTGCCGAGCAGGTCCGCCGTGGGGATGGCGTCGCGGTCGGTGACTTCGTCGCTGATATCCGGGCGGGCCAGCATCACGCCATAGGTGTCGTACTTGATCGCGCGATAGTCGGCCATGCCTGGACTGCCATCGTAGCGATAGCCATTTTCCAGGATCAGGTAGCGGCTGCCGTCAGGACGCACTTCCTGGCGGCCCGAATCGGCCACCAGTACGGAAATGCCCCGGTCTTTCTTGTCCTGGCCAAACCGTTTCTCGGAGATGAACACACCGCCCAGGTTGGCGCGGTCGTCGGTCAAGGTTTCCGTGTAAGTCACCCGCGAGCCATCATTGAGTGCCTGGAAACGGCCCGGCTCGAGGGTGTCGAACTCGGTCATCGCGTCCTGTTTGTTCAGCACCAACTGGAACTGCATCGCGCCCTGGGGAGCCAGGCTCAGGCTCAACCAGGCCACGATCAGCGCAACGCCGGCCGCCGGAATCATGGTCATGCCCAGCAGGCGCTGCTGGCTCATGCCGGTGGCCGAGAGCACGGTCATTTCACTTTCAAGGTACAAGCGGCCGTAGGCCAGCAGGATGCCGAGGAACAGGCCCAGCGGCAGGATCAGTTGCAAGAATCCCGGCAGGCGAAAGCCCATGATCAGGAACAGCGAGCCTGGGTCCAGGGCGCCGGAGGCAGCCTGGGCCAGGTATTTGACGAAACGACCACTCATGATGATGACCAGCAGGACCGCACTCACGGCACTCAGGGTCAACAGGACTTCGCGGGACAGATAACGGAAGACGATCAAACCAGACACTCCAGGGTTGTCAGGCTAAGGCGGCCAAACAAGCAAGCATACCGAGTCAGCCCGTTTGCACCGGGCCGGCTAAAAAGATGGCGCATTATCCTGTGATTGACCGCGCCTGTCACTGCGCAACCTCATGCGCAGGCACAAAGGGTTGTCAGGCTCCGTCGGCGAGGTTCAAACTGCGGCCTTTGTCGCTGGTGGTTTACACAGCCGCCACGCTTTAAAGCCTGCGTACAGACGCCAGGCTCTCAGACCTTATATAAGGGACCCGAAAATGGAATTGGTTGTAAAAAGCGTTAGCCCCGAAACGTTGAAAACCGCCACCCTCGTGGTCGCCATCGGCGAAGGCCGCAAGCTCGGCGTAGCCGCCAGGCAGCTCGACGAACTCAGCGGCGGCGCGATCAGCGCGGTTCTCAAGCGCGGCGACCTGGCCGGCAAAGTCGGCCAGAGCCTGCTGCTGCAAAGCCTGCCTAACCTGAAAGCCGACCGCGTATTGCTGGTGGGCGTGGGCAAGGACGCTGAACTGGGCGACCGTCCGTTCCGCAAGATCATCAGCGGCATCCTCAACACCCTCAAGGGCCTGGGCGGCAGCGATGCGGCACTGGCACTCGATGAAATCGTCGTAAAAGGCCGTGACAGCTACGGCAAGACCCGCCTGCTGGCCGAAACCCTGGTGGACGGCGGCTACATTTTTGATCAGTTCAAGAGCCAGAAAACCGAACCCCGCGCCCTGAAGAAAATCACCCTGCTGACCATCAAGGCCGCCCAGGCTGAAGTCGAGCGCGCCGTGACTCACGCCCAGGCCATCGCCAATGGCATGTCGTTCACCCGCGATCTGGGCAACCTGCCGCCGAACATCTGCCACCCGACCTACCTGGGCGAACAGGCCAAGGCATTGGGTAAAGAGTTCAAGGGCCTGAAAGTCGAAGTCCTGGATGAGAAGAAGATCAAGGAACTGGGCATGGGCTCGTTCTATGCCGTGGGCCAGGGCAGCGACCAACCGCCACGCCTGATCGTGATGCAATACAACGGCGGCAAGAAGTCCGAGAAGCCTTACGCCCTGGTGGGTAAAGGCATCACCTTCGACACCGGCGGCATCAGCCTCAAGCCGGGCCTGGGCATGGACGAGATGAAGTACGACATGGGCGGCGCCGCCAGCGTGTTCGGTACCCTGCGCGCCGTGCTGGAACTGAAGCTGCCGATCAACCTGGTGTGCATTCTGGCCTGCGCCGAAAACATGCCGAGCGGCGGCGCGGCCCGTCCGGGCGACATCGTCACCACCCTCAGCGGCCAGACCGTGGAAATCCTCAACACCGACGCCGAAGGCCGCCTGGTGCTGTGCGATGCCCTGACCTACGCCGAGCGCTTCAAGCCACAGGCCGTGATCGACATCGCCACCCTGACCGGCGCCTGCATCGTTGCCCTGGGTTCCCACACCTCGGGCCTGCTGGGCAATAACGACGAGTTGATCGAGCAGCTGCTCAGCGCCGGCAAGGCCGCCGACGACCGCGCCTGGCAACTGCCGCTGTTCGATGAGTACCAGGAACAGCTGGACAGCCCGTTCGCCGACATCGCCAACATCGGCGGCCCGAAAGCCGGCACCATCACCGCTGCGTGTTTCCTGTCGCGCTTCGCCAAGAACTTCAACTGGGCGCACCTGGACATCGCCGGCACGGCCTGGACCAGCGGCGGCAAGGACAAGGGCGCCACCGGCCGTCCGGTGCCATTGCTGACCCAATACCTGCTGGACCGCGCCAAAGCCTAAACACCTGCCCAGCTGCCTGCCGCGGTCAACTGTAGGAGCGAGCTTGCTCGCGAAGAGCGTCAACGATAACGCGTTCATCTTGGATGAACGCATTGTTCTCAGGTTCTTCGCGAGCAAGCTCGCTCCTACATTATGACGGCGGCAGGCGCGGCAGCCCAGGAACCGCAATGACCCAAGTCGACTTCTATATATTGCCCAGCGCCGATCCGCTCGCGCGCCTGGACTTCGCCTGCAAACTCACCGAAAAAGCCTGGCGCATGGGCCACCGCATCTACCTGCATTGCAGCGATGCCGCCCAACGCGACGAGCTCGACGCCCGCCTGTGGCGTTTCAAGGGCGAAAGCTTCGTGCCCCACGGCCCCGCAGAATCAGAACCCGAAGGCCCGGTTGTCCTGGGTTTGGGGGACAGTTGCGGCAATCACCAGGACCTGCTGGTCAACCTGGACCTGAAAGTACCGCCTTTTGCCAAGGCCTTCGCCCGTGTGGCGGAAGTGGTGGTGGAAGATCCGGCTATTCGTCAGGCCGCGCGGGAGAGTTTCCGTTTCTACCGCGAACAGGGCTATCCTTTGCAAGATCACCGGCTACAACGACTTTGAGTACATGATGGACACTCCCAACCCGACAAAAAAAGATGACCACCTGCTGGACGACCTCGAGTCGATCCGTCAGTTGCTGGGTGATGATGACTTGCAACCGCCGCTATTGACCGAACAGGCCGATGGCGAGGTACAGATTCCGCTGTTGTTCGACATGGTCGGCGGCAAGCAGGTCGCCCCGGAACCGGTTGTCGAAGCCCCCGTTGTGGTGGACGCTGCCCCTGCTGCGGCTGAAAAGGGCCCCGACGCCCTGCTGCTGCACCTGGACAACGAACTGCGTGCCGCTGCGCAATTGATCATGCAAGACGTGATCGACGACTTTGCCCCCCATATCGAAACCGAGATCAAGCGCCGGATGGATGCGCGGATGGAGCGGCTGCTCAGCCAGTACCAGTCTTAAACCGTCCATAGATCCCCTGTGGGAGGTGGCAAACTCCTCCCACATTTGATTGCCTGCACCTTAAGCCCGCCTTCGCCTCGCCCTGCGCCCTATCCCCCGTTATACTTGCCGGCTTTCCTGAATATATGCCAACTAGGGTCCCGCCGCGCATGGATAAGACCTACCAGCCGCACGCTATTGAAACTTCCTGGTACAACACCTGGGAGTCCGAGAACTATTTCGCTCCGCAAGGCGCGGGCGAGTCCTACACCATCATGATTCCGCCACCGAACGTCACTGGCAGCCTGCACATGGGCCATGGCTTCAACAATGCGATCATGGATGCGTTGATCCGTTTCCGCCGCATGCAGGGCCGCAACACCCTGTGGCAGCCGGGTACCGACCACGCCGGTATCGCCACCCAGATGCTGGTGGAGCGCCAACTCGAAGCCACTGGCCAGAACCGTCACGATCTGGGTCGCGAGAAATTCCTGGAAAAAATCTGGGAATGGAAAGACCAGTCCGGCGGCAACATCAGCCGTCAGATCCGTCGCCTCGGCTCGTCCGTGGATTGGAGCCGCGAGCGCTTCACCATGGATGACGGCCTGTCGGAATCGGTGAAAGAAGCCTTCGTGCGCCTGCATGAAGACGGCCTGATCTACCGCGGCAAGCGCCTGGTCAACTGGGACACCAAGTTGCACACGGCGATTTCCGACCTTGAAGTGGAAAACCACGACGAGAAAGGTTTCCTGTGGAACCTCAAGTACCCGCTGGCCGACGGCGCCAGGACCGCTGAGGGCAACGATTACCTGATCGTCGCCACCACCCGTCCGGAAACCATGCTTGGCGACGCCGCCGTCGCGGTCAACCCGAACGACGAGCGCTACCAGGCACTGATCGGCAAGTTCGTCGAGTTGCCGCTGGTAGGCCGCCGCATCCCGATCATCGCCGACGATTACTGCGACCCTGAATTCGGCACCGGCTGCGTGAAAATCACCCCGGCCCACGATTTCAACGACTACGAAGTCGGCAAGCGCCACAACCTGCCGTTGTTGAATATCTTCGACAAGAATGCCGCCGTGCTGCCGGCCTGCCAGGTGTTCAACCTGGACGGTACGCTGAACGACAGCATCGACGGCAAGATCCCGGCCGAATACGCCGGCCTTGACCGTTTCGAAGCGCGCAAGCAGATCGTTGCTGCCTTCGACGCTGCAGGCCTGCTGGTCAGCGTCGACGACCACGCCCTGAAAGTGCCGAAGGGCGACCGCTCCGGCACCGTGATCGAACCGTGGCTGACCGACCAGTGGTACGTGTCCACCAAGCCACTGGCCGAGCCGGCGATTGCTGCCGTGGAAGACGGCCGTATCCAGTTCGTGCCCAAGCAGTACGAAAACATGTACTTCTCGTGGATGCGCGACATCCAGGATTGGTGCATCAGCCGCCAGCTGTGGTGGGGCCACCGTATTCCGGCCTGGTACGACGAGTCGGGCAAGGTCTACGTGGGCCGCGACGAAGCCGAAGTACGTGCCAAGCACAATCTCGGCCCGGACGTGGCGTTGCAACAGGACAACGACGTACTCGACACCTGGTTCAGCTCGGGCCTGTGGACGTTCTCCACCCTGGGCTGGCCGCAGCAGACCGAATTCCTGAAGAAATTCCACTCCACCGACGTGCTGGTCACCGGCTTCGACATCATTTTCTTCTGGGTTGCCCGGATGATCATGCTCACCATGCACTTGGTGAAGAACGAGGACGGCACGCCGCAGGTACCGTTCAAGACCGTGTACGTGCACGGCCTGGTGCGGGATGGCCAGGGCCAGAAGATGTCCAAGTCCAAGGGCAACGTCCTCGACCCGCTGGACATCATCGACGGCATCGACCTGGAAACCCTGGTGCAGAAACGCACCTCGGGGCTGATGCAGCCGAAACTGGCGAAGAAGATCGAGAAGCAGACCCGCGACGAATTCGCCGACGGCATTGCCAGCTACGGCACCGATGCGCTGCGCTTCACCTTCTGCTCGCTGGCGTCCACCGGTCGCGACATCAAGTTCGACATGGGCCGCGTCGAAGGCTATCGCAACTTCTGCAACAAGATCTGGAACGCCGCGCGCTACGTGCTGGACAAAGGCGAAGACTGCGGCCAGAACGGCGAGGCCATCGAACTTAGCCTGGCCGACCGCTGGATCATCTCGCAGCTGCAGCGCACCGAGGCCGAAGTGACCCGTCAACTCGACCAGTTCCGTTTCGACCTGGCCGCACAGGCCTTGTACGAGTTTATCTGGAACCAGTATTGCGACTGGTACCTGGAACTGTCCAAGCCCGTGCTGTGGGACGAAAACGCGCCGATCGAACGTCAGCGCGGCACCCGTCACACCCTGGTACGCGTGCTCGAAGTCGCCCTGCGCCTGGCGCATCCGTTCATGCCGTTCATCACCGAAGAAATCTGGCAGCGCCTCGCGCCGCTGGCCGGCAAAGACGGCAAGACCATCATGCTGCAACCTTGGCCGGTGGCCAACGAAGCACGTATCGATGAGGCGGCCGAAAGCGACATCGAATGGCTCAAGACCCTGATGCTCGGCACGCGCAACATCCGCGCCGAAATGAACATCGGCCCGGGCAAGCCACTGGCGGTATTCGTGAAGAACGCCAGCGCCGAAGACCAGCGTCGTCTCACCGAGAACGATGCGCTGCTCAAGAAGCTGGCGAAGCTGGAATCGATCACCGTATTGGCGGATGGCGCCGAAGCGCCACTGTCAGCGACCGCGCTGGTCGGCGAGATGGAAGTGCTGGTGCCGATGGCCGGCTTGATCGACAAGGGCGCGGAACTGGCCCGTCTCGACAAGGAAATCCTGCGCCTGCAAGGTGAAGTGGCGCGGGTGGGCGGCAAGCTGTCCAACGCGGCATTCGTCGACAAGGCACCGGCTGAAGTGATCGATAAGGAACGCGCCAAGCTGGCCGAGGCCGAACAGGCTTTGGGCAAGCTGGCGGAGCAACATGCGCGGATTTCCAGCCTCTAAGGGGCAATCCGTGTGAAAAAAGAGACCTTCGGGTCTCTTTTTTTGTGCTTGCGGTCAATGTGGGAGGGGGCTTGCTCCCACATTTGACCGAGTTATCCTCGGGAATGTGTGACAATGGCCGCCACTTTGAGCCAACACCAGAATCATCATGACCGCCCCCACTACGCCCAAACCTCCACGCAAGAAGCCTAAGACCGCAGCCACGGCCAAACCCGTCGCGCCGCGCAAAGAGGCTACCCTGCACCCACGCAACCGCCACACAGGCCGTTACGACTTCCAGGCGTTGATCAAGACCACGCCGGAACTGGCGCAATTCGTGATCATCAACCCCTATGGCAAAGAGAGCATCGACTTCGCCAGCCCGGACGCGGTGCGGGTGTTCAACCGGGCGTTGCTCAAGGCCTTCTATGGCATCCAGCATTGGGACATCCCGGCGGATTACCTGTGCCCGCCGGTACCGGGACGTGCCGACTACGTGCACTTCCTCGCCGACCTGCTGGCCAGTGTCAACGAGGGCAAGATCCCGCGCGGTTCAATCGTCAAGGTGCTGGACATCGGCATGGGCGCCAACTGCGTCTACCCGCTGATTGGCTATATGGAGTACCGCTGGAACTTCCTCGGCTCGGAGGTCGACCCTATCGCCGTGGCCGCCGCCAAGGCCATCGTGCAGTCCAACGACCTGAGCAAGGTCATCCAGTTGCGCCAGCAGGAAAACCCCAAGCACATCCTGCTGGGCCTGCTGGAGCCGGGTGAGCGTTTTGACCTGACCATGTGCAACCCACCGTTCCATGCGTCCATGGACGAAGCCACCAAGGGCAGCGAGCGCAAGTGGCGCGCCCTGGGCCGGGCCGATCCCAAGCGCAAATTGCCGGTGCTCAACTTCGGAGGCCAATCGGCCGAGTTGTGGTGTGAAGGCGGTGAAGCGCGCTTCGTGACGCAATTGATCGCCGAGAGTGCGCACTTTGCCCACAAGGTGTTGTGGTTCAGCACCCTGGTGTCAAAAGCGTCAAACTTGCCCGCGATCGAGACCGCCCTGAAAAAAGCCGGCGTGCTGGAAAGCCAGGTGGTGGAAATGTCCCAGGGCCAGAAGCAGAGCCGTTTCGTGGCCTGGACCTTCCAGACCAAGAACGAACAGCAGATCTGGCGCCAGCGCTGGGTGCGATAGAGACAAATCCCAGGCAACAAAAAACCGTGCCCGGATCGCTCCGGAGCACGGTTTTTTTTGCTGCGTCTTACTTGTTAACAGCGTCGGTCAGGCCTTTGGCCACAACCAGCTTGATAACTTTCTTGGCAGCGATTTCGATGGCAGCGCCAGTCGAAGGGTTACGGCCAGTACGGGCAGGACGCTCGGTCACTTTCAGTTTGCCAACGCCTGGCAGAGTGATTTCGCCGCCGTTTTCCAGCTGGTCAGCAACAACTTGGCTCAGTTGGTCCAGCAGAGCGCGCACGGTGGTTTTCGGTGCGTCTACTGCTTCAGCCAGGTCAGCGATCAGTTGGTCTTTAGTAATAGCCATTGTGGTGTTCCTTCCCTATCAAATTCATATGGATTGCAGAGTGCAGTGTCAGCCGTCGAGCCCGACCGTCATGGCCTGGCACCCCCGGCTATAACCACGGAGATCGGGGTTATAGATGCTTGAAACGGGGATTGGTTCGACCTGACAGATGCTGAATGCACGCTTATCGCCGAGACTTGGCGTAAGACGGGGCAAAACTAGCACAGAGACGGGGAAATATCCGCCTCTACCTACCCATTTGGTCAGCTTTATCGCTCTAAACCGTGAAAAAAAGGCATATGCCTCGTCCGAGAGCACCCAAAATGCCCTTCGACGCGTGTCTTGACCAATGGGTGCGGTACACTGGGCGACTTTTCGGGGAGGCCGACCGCTCCCCTTCAACCAGCCGAGAAGCCCATGCCGATCCGTCATTGCATCGTCCACCTGATCGACAAAAAACCCGACGGCACACCTGCAGTTCTCCACGCCCGCGACTCCGAGCTTGCCGAGTCGGCCGCCATCGAGAACATGCTTGCCGATCTCAACGAGAGCTACAACGCCAAACAAGGCAAGGCCTGGGGTTTCTTCCATGCCGAATCCGGCGCGCACCCGTTCAGCGGCTGGTTGAAGGAATATTTCGAGGGTGGCCAGGATTTCACCACGTTCAGCCGCACCGCCGTCGAACATCTGCAAAAACTGATGGAAGAGTCCAACCTCTCCACCGGCGGCCACGTGCTGTTTGCCCACTACCAGCAAGGCATGACCGACTACCTCGCCATCGCCCTGCTGCACCACAGCGAAGGCGTGGCGGTAACCGACGAGCTGGACGTCACCCCGTCGCGCCATCTGGACCTGGGCCAGTTGCACCTGGCAGCGCGTATCAACGTGTCCGAGTGGCAGAACAACAAGCAGTCCAAGCAGTACATCTCGTTTATCAAAGGCAAGAACGGCAAGAAGGTCTCGGAATACTTCCGCGACTTCATCGGCTGCCAGGAAGGCGTCGACGGCCCGGGCGAGACGCGCACCCTGCTCAAGGCCTTCAGCGACTTCGTCGAAAGCGAAGACCTGCCGGACGAATCCGCCCGCGAAAAAACCAAGACCCTGGTCGATTACGCCAGCAGCCAGGCCAAGCTCGGCGAGCCCATGGGCCTTGAAGAGCTGTCGGGCTTGATCGATGAAGATCGGCCCAAGGCGTTCTACGACCATATCCGCAACAAGGACTACGGCCTGTCGCCGGAAATCCCGGCGGATAAACGCACCCTCAACCAGTTCCGCCGCTTCACCGGGCGCGCCGAGGGCTTGTCCATCAGCTTTGAAGCACACTTGCTGGGCGACAAGATCGAGTACGACGAGGCCGCCGGCACCTTGATCATCAAGGGCCTGCCGACCCAACTGACCGACCAGCTCAAGCGCCGCAACTGATGCTCGGCGGGGTCCTCAAGAAAGTCCTGCTGGTGTTGCTGGTGGTGGTGGTTATCCAGAACTGGGGCAAGATCGAGCGGCTGTTCAACCCCTCCCAGGTGGTCCCGGAGCAGACGCGAGCCTCGGCGCGGGTGGTGCTGTATGCCACCGAGTGGTGCGGCTACTGCAAGCAGATCCGCCGCTTCCTGGACCAGAAGGGCATTCCGTACCAGGCCGTCGATATCGAGAAGGACGCCCAGGCGCGCAAGGCGTATGAGGCGCTGGGTGGTGGCGGGATTCCGTTTGTGGACGTCAACGGGACGCTGATTCGCGACTACAACCCTGACGCGATCATGGCCGCGCTGAAATAATCAGCGCACCACGATTACCCGCCCCAACAGGCTGTGCTGCTCGAACCCCAATACCGCTTGCAAGGCGTTGAGTACCGCCTGCGGGTCTTTGCTCGGGAAGCTGCCGCTGACGCGCTTGGCACCCATCTCTTCGTTGAGCAGCAGGATGCGGCCAGGGTAGTAACGCCCCAAGTCCTTGACCACCTCCGCCAGCGGCGCCTTGTAGTAGTTGAGCCAGCCATCCCGCCAGGCCAGGCGGGATTCGCTGTCGACCGCGTGCAAGGGATCGGCGCTGCCATCGGCGTAGGCCACTTGCTGGCCCGCCGTCAGAATTTGCTGCGGGCCCTGTTTCGACGCGGTCACGCCCACCCGTCCCGACAACACCGTCACCTCGGCCCCCGCCGGTTGCAGGCGCACTTCGAACTGCGTCCCCAGCACCCGCGCTTCGCCGCCGCCCGCCTCGACCACAAAGGACTCGCCGGTGTGGGTGACGCTGAAAAAACCTGCACCGCGACGCAATTGGATATGCCGCTCACCGTCGCTGAAGTCCACGGCAATGGCGCTGTCCGCATCCAGCGTGACCCGGGATTGATCGGCCAGGGTGACGGTCTTCACTTCTCCCGGTGCGCTCACGTAATCGGCGCCGAAGTCATCGATCCACCGCGAAGGCTGCCAACCGGCGCCCATGGACACCATCAACACCAGGCACGCCGCCATGGCTAATGCGCCGGACCAGCGCACCACCCGCGAGCGCGTCGGGGTGTTCATCGCATTGAGGTAACCCTGCAATGCCAGCGCGTCTTCATCCGCCAGTTGGCGTGCCGGCACTTCGCTCAACTCCCAGAGCACCTGGGCCTGGGCATAGGCTTCGACGTGCGCAGAATCTGCCCTTAGCCAGCGGCTGAACGTGGCCTGGTCGCCACTGCTGGGCTGGTCGTGCAACAGGCTCAGCCAGGCCAGTGCGGCTTGTTCCTGGTCAGGTGTGGGGGTCGGATTCACGGTGCTTTCCCTGGCGTGCGCGATGGCGATGGTTCGCGAAGGCTGGCTTTGCAGGCTTCGAGGGCACGCATCATATGTTTTTCCACGGCGCTTTGGGACAGGCCCATGGCCTTGGCGATTTGCGCGTACTTGCGCCCGTGAATGCGGTTGAGCAGGAAGATCTGCCGGGTGCGCTCCGGCAGGCTGCGCAGGGCGGCTTCGACATGCCGCAGGTCGTTGCCCGCCTCGAGCGCCGCCTGGGGTTCGGAGCCCTGGTTATCCTGCTGTTCCGGCAACCAGCCTTCACTGCTGCGCACCCGCGCGCCTTCGCTGCGCAGGTGGTCGATGGCGATATTGCCGGCGCAGCGCAACAGGTAGGTGCTGAGTTCTTCGACCTGCACCAATGGCCGACGCCAAAACCGCAGGAACAGGTCCTGCACCAGGTCGGCCGCCGTGGCGCGGCACCCGACACGGCGGCTCACCAACGCTTCCATCTGCGAACGCTGGGACAAGAACACCTGCAGGAAATGCGCGCGCCCACCCGCCGCGTCAGCCTGGGGGCTGTCCTGGGAATCGGGTGGGGTGCTGATCATCATGGCGGCGGCTCAGAACGTTGCGAAGGCGGCAACAGGGCAGGCCAGCAGGCCGACGCCTGCCAGGATCAAGGCCAGCCTTGGCCGATACGGCAACAACAGCACCAGCAACAGGGCGCTGAGCATCAACACCGCGCACCACTCCACCAGACCCTGGCCCCAATCGGCGACAGCCACAGCGGGCCAGATCGAGACGGTCAGCAGCAGCCAACCGATGACGCGCAAAGCAATACGCCGCCGAGGTGATGGCCTGCTGTGCAGCAGTTCGCCGTGGTGACGGTCGGTGGACAGGCACAAGGCGGTAAACCCGGCATAACACATCAGCAGCGCGAGGAGCATTCAGTTCGCCTCCTGCTTGAGCTGCAGCGGCCGCGCCCGTTCGGTCTTGGGCTGCGGGGCCTTGCGGTGCTGCATCTTCCAGGCTGCCCAGGCGAGGAACACACCGCTGGCCAGGCAGGTCAGGTCGAAGCCCGCCATGGCCCAGTCGCCCGTCGCCAGTGAAGCGCCCAAGTGCTGCGACGTGGTCAGGGCATTAAGCAACGGGATTGCGGCAAACAGCAGTGCTGCGAAGCTCAATTGCTCAACCCAACCCTGGCGGCCCCGGCGCAGGATCGCGTGCAACAGGCTCAGGCCCCAGGCGATAAAGAAGGCCTGCACTTCCCAATCGGAGCGCTCGGCAAAGCCCACCGGCAATAAACGGTTGGCCCAGAAGAAGGCTGCAATGGCGATCAACAGCCCGGACATGCTGGCGATGTTCAGCACTTCCACCAGCCGCAGTTCAAACGGCATCACGCCGCTTTTTGCATGTTTGAGTTGCCGCTTGCCGAGCCAGATCACCAGTCCCGTGCCGATCATCGCCGTGCCCGCCAGGCCGCAGATAAAGTACAACCAGCGCAGCACCGGACCGGCGAAATGGCCCATGTGCAGGCCATAGAAGCTGCCGCCGATCGCCGCCGGCAGCGATTGTTCAGCACTGACCCGCAACAACTCACCCGTGTTGCCGTTGAACGACACGGTACTGCCGAAGTCATGCACCACGCGGTCGGAGCTGGCACGGAACAGGTTCACCGAAGCGTTTACATCACTCGGGTTGTTCACCGCCAGCCGCCCGACATGCCCACCCGCCCACTGCGCCCTCGCCTGCTCGTACATCGGCAGCAATGACAGCAATTGGCCTGGCTGGCCCAGCGCCGGCGCGTTGTTGGTGGCGGGGAACACGTCATTGAAGAAGGCCCGGGTGTCGTTGCCATAGGAGGCCACGATCGGCGCCGGCATCACCATGCTCATGAAAATCACCAGGCTGCTGTAGGTGATCATCAGGTGAAACGGCAGCACCAGCACACCCACCGCGTTATGCCCGTCGAGCCAGGAACGCTGGCCTTTGCGGGGGCGGAAGGTGAAGAAGTCCTTGAAGATTTTCTTGTGGGTGATGATGCCCGTGATCAACGCCACGAACATCACCATCGCTGCAATGGTCGACAGCCAGCGGCCCCACGGGTAAGGCATTTGCAGCTGGAAGTGGAAGCGGTAGAAGAAATCCCCGCCCATGCTTTCCCGGGCCTCTACGGCCTGCCCGCTCACGGGGTCGAGGGTTTTCTGAATGAAATTGCCGCGTTTGCCGGGGTCGACTTTGTCTTGCCACATCACTGACAGGCCAGGGTCGCGGCTATCCGGCAAGGTGATGAACCAGCGTGCGGCCGTGGGTGCGACCTTCTGCAGGTAGTCCTGGGCGACACTCAGGCTGCGCGCATCATCCAGGGGATGGGCCTGCACTTCGGGCTGCATCCAGTGACTGATCTCATCCTTGAAATAGGCCAGGGTGCCCGTCAGGAAAATCGCAAACAGCAGCCAGCCAAAGATCAGCCCGGCCCAGGTATGCAACCAGGCCATGGCCTGACGAAAGCCCTCTTTCATGTGCGTGCCATCCACAAGCCCAGGCCTGCCAAGGTGGCGAACGCCGCGCTCGGCAGCATCACGCCGCACCACGCGCGCCATGCCGTACGGCAGGCGAAGCACCACAGCACTGCCAACAGGTAGAACACGAACGAACTCATCATCCCGGTGATCACCGCATCGGCGCGGGAGACAGGCATCCACAGTGCCAGGCAGATACTGGCCAGGGACGCCATCAGGTAACCGCCAACCACAGCGGCGAGCACCCGCGATGTGACAGCGAGACGATAGGAAGCAGGCAGTGAGGTTTTGCTTTTCATGCGGGAGGCGCCAGGTTCATCAGCGCGCAATATTAATGATAAATATTCTCATAAGCAAAACAGAACGGATGAAACACCTGCCTTCACGCATTGCCGAACGGTTGGCGGCGCCCTACAATGCGAACAATTCTTGTTCTCTAAAGCATGCCTAGATTTTGCCGGCATGCACAAAAGGGAGATCGCGTTGCAGCCGTCCAACACTGTCGAAGTGCTCTACAACGACCATCACCACTGGCTCACCGGCTGGTTGCGACGCAAGCTCGGCTGCCCGGAAAGTGCTGCAGACCTGGCACAGGACACCTTCATCCGGGTCCTGACCGCACGGGAGGCGCCGACGCTGGTCGAGCCCCGCGCGTTCCTCACCACGGTCGCCAAGCGTGTGTTGTTCAACTTCTACCGCCGCCAGGACCTGGAACGCGCCTACCTCGACGCCTTGGCGCAGATGCCTGAGCAGGTAGCGCCATCAGAAGAAGAGCGCGCGATCATCCTGCAAACCCTGCTGGAGCTGGACCAGTTGCTCGATGGCTTGCCCACCCAGGTCAAACGCACGTTCCTGCTGGCCCAGCTCGACGGCCTGACGTATGCGCAGATCGGCGCCGAACTGGGCATCTCCATCGCCACCGTCAAACGCCACCTGAATAAAGCCGCCATGCGCTGCTATTTCGCCCTATGAATGTCTCGACCCAGGTTGCCGAACAGGCCGTGCACTGGCTGATGGAAATGCAGCAAGGCGCGCTCAACCCACGCCAGCAGGCGGCCTGGCAACAATGGCTGAATGCCCATAGCGAACATCAGCGCGCCTGGGACCATATCCAGCGCGTCAACCAGCGCCTGCGCGGCATGCCCTCGCCCCTGGTCCATGCGGCGTTGAACGCACCTAAGTCCAGCAGCCGGCGCCAGGCGCTGAAGTTGTTGCTGATCCTCAGCGCCGGTTCAGCCGCCGCCTGGAGCCTGCGCCAGCAGCATATCCTGCCGCCGTTGAGCGCCGACTACCGCAGCCCCGTCGGCCAACGGCGCAAGGTGCAACTGGCCGACGGCAGCCAGTTACAGCTCAATACCAGCAGCGCCGTGGATGTGCACTTCGACGGCCGGCAACGGCTGATCCGCCTGCTCGAAGGCGAGATCCTGCTCACCGGCAATGCCGGCAGCACGCCGCTGCAGGTGTTGACCGGCCAGGGCCTGCTCAGCAGCCAGGCGGCGCGCCTGAATGTGCGCCAGTTCAACGACCACACCCAACTGGCGGTCTTGGACGGCCGCGTCGAGGTGATGCCCAACACCTACAGCGGCCTGCCCCTGACGGTCGAAGCGGCGCGCCAGGTCAATTTCACCCGTAAAGGCTGGGACACTCCGCGCCCTACCGACGCCAACAGCGGCGCCTGGGCCGACGGCATGCTGGTGGCCGCGCATATGCGCCTGGAGGACTTTCTCGCCGAACTGGGTCGCTACCGCCGTGGCCAGCTCAATTGCGATGCGCAAGTCGCCAACCTGCTGCTGTCCGGCAGCTACCCGCTGGACGACAGCGAACGCATCCTCGACCTGCTGGAGGTCAGCCTGCCGGTCAAGGTGCGGCGTTTTACCCGCTATTGGGTGAGCGTCCAGGCACGTGCATAAATTATTTTCAGCCACCGTGAGCCGTTTTCCGCACCTCGCGTGACAGAGAAGGAAAGCCACCTTGATCCTTCCTTCTCAGGACCGCCCTCCATGCCCCAGCAACCCACCCTTCTCGCCCGCACCTTGCGCCAACTGCTGCTGGGCGCCAGCCTCAGCCTGACCGTACTGCCTTGCGTGATGGCGGCCGATACCAAGCCGTATCACATCGCCCCAAGCTCGCTGGAAGCAGCCCTGAACCAGTTTGGCCGTGAAGCCGGCGTGTTGATTTCCTTCGGTTCCGAAGTCACGGCGGGCATGCAAAGCCGTGGTTTGTCCGGCAGCTACAGCGCCGCCGAAGGCCTGCAGAAGCTGCTGGAAGGTACCGGCCTGCAAGCCCGTGCCGAAGGCGACAACGCCTACAGCCTGCAACCGGCAACGGCGCCGGCGGCTGTCGAGTTGGCGACCTCCAGCGTGGTCGGCGACTGGCTCGGCGATGCGGCGCAAACCAATGTCTTCGAACACCCCGGCGCCCGTGACGTGATCCGCCGCGAAGAGTTCGAACGCCAGGGCGCCACCCAGGCCAAGGACGTGCTCAACCGCATCCCCGGCGTCAACGCTCCGGACAATAACGGCACCGGCAGCCACGATATGGCGCTGAACTTCGGCATTCGCGGTCTCAACCCGCGCCTGGCCTCGCGCTCAACGGTGCTGATGGACGGCATCCCTGTGCCCTTCGCGCCGTACGGCCAGCCGCAGCTGTCCTTCGCGCCGATCAGCATGGGCAACATGGACGCCGTGGACGTGGTGCGTGGCGGCGGCGCGGTGCGCTACGGCCCGCAGAACGTCGGCGGCGTGGTCAACTTCGTGACCCGCGCGATCCCGGATGCACCCACCGTCAAAGGTGGCTTGCAGACCGAGACCAGCCCGTCTTCCAGCCATGACGGCTTCAAGACCACCGGCAACCTGCTGGCCGGCGGCACTGCCGAGAATGGCCTGGGCGGCGCGATTTTGTATTCCGGCACCCGTGGCGGCGACTGGCGCGAAAACAGCAACACGCGCATCGACGACCTGATCCTCAAAGGCAAATACCAGCTCGACGACGCCAACAGCTTCAACGCCATGGCGCAGTACTATGAAGGCCAGGCCGATATGCCTGGGGGCTTGAACGTCGCGGACTACAAGGCCGATCCATATCAGTCCACCCGTCCCTACGACAAATTCTGGGGCCGCCGTACGATGTTCAACGTCGGCTATCGCTACGAGCAGGACCGCCGCGAATTCACCGTCAACAGCTTCTTCACCAAGACCCTGCGCAGCGGCTACCTGGACCAGGGCACCTTCCTGTCGCTGTCCCCGCGTGAGTATTGGGTGCGCGGCTTGGAAACCCGTTTCGCCCAAGGCTTTGACCTCGGCCCGACCAGCCATGAAGTGGGCGTCGGCTACCGCTACATCAACGAAGCCGGCCACGAGTTGCGCTACCGCACGCCGATTTCCGCCAACAACCAGCAAATCCCCAGCACCGACAGCCGCAACGACCGCGACACCCGCGGCGGCACCGAAGCCAATGCGTTCTTCGTCGATGACCGGATTGATATCGGCAAGTGGACCATCACCCCGGGCATCCGCTACGAGATGATCGAGTCCCAGCAGAGCAACAACCTGACCAACGTCAAACACAAAGGCGACTACAACACCGCGCTGCCGGCGTTGAACGTGCTCTATCACCTGACTGACGACTGGAACCTGTACGCCAACACCGAAGGTTCATTCGGCAGCGTGCAGTACAGCCAGATGCCCAACCGTGTGACCAGCGGTGAAGTGAAACCGGAAAAAGCCCGCACCTGGGAACTGGGTACCCGCTATGACGACGGCACCTTGCGCGCAGAGATCGGCGCGTTCCTGATCAACTTCGACAACCAGTATGAAAGCAACCAGACCAACGATTCGGTGATCGCCCGCGGCGAAACGCGCCACCAGGGTATTGAAACCAGCGTCAACTACGCCCTCGATGGCTTGAGCCCGGCGTTGGCCGGTTTCGATGTGTACGCTACCTACGCCTACGTCGACGCCACCATCCGCGAAGACGGCCCGAACAAAGGCAACCGCGTGCCCTTCTCGTCCAAGCACAAGGGCACCCTTGGCGTGGGTTACACCGAAGGGCGCTGGAAACTCAATGTGGACAGCAGCTATCAGAGCAGCCAGTTCGCCGACAACGCCAACACTCAGGCAGAAAGTGCTGACGGCGCCAACGGTCGAATCCCCGGCTACATGCTGTTCAGCAGCCGCGCAGCCTATGACTTCGGCCCGCAACTTTCGGATCTGAATGTGGCGGTCGGCGTGAAGAACATCTTCAACACGCAGTACTTCACCCGCTCGTTCGACGACAACAACAAGGGCAAATACGTGGGTGAGCCGCGTACGCTGTACGTGCAGACCTCTATCGCGTTCTAACTGCCCGCCAGGCAACTGGGGGTGGCGGCGACCAGAGCGTCGATTGCACAACGCGTCTTGGCCGGCATATGCACGGCTGTCGGCCAGATCACATGGATCGGCGCAGGTTGCTCGCGATAGCCGGGCAACACCGCGACCAACTGCCCCCGCAGCACATAGTGCGCAATCAACCAACTCGGCAACCAGGCCAGGCCGACGCCCGCGATGGCGGCATCGGCCACCGCCTGGAGGTCGTCCATCATCAACGGCGAGGCCACGGGATTGCGCTGCGAGGTCGTGCTGCGATAGGCAATGCCGCGATGGCCGGCAAGGTCTTCGATGCATTCAATCGGCCCGACGCGCTGCAAGTACGCCGGTGACGCCGCCAGCCCAACGGCCTGTTCGCCCAGGCGACGTGCACTGAGGCGGTCGGTGTCGGGCAGCGGGCCGATCCGCACAGCGACGTCGAAGCCTTCCTGTGCCAGGTCCACCAGCCGATCGGCGAAGCTGATCTCGATCTCCAGTTCCGGATAGCGCGCCATCAACCCCCACAATGCCGGGGCCGCGTAGTGATGCCCGAAGGCCAGTGGCAAACTCGCCCGCAAGCGGCCGCGTGGGTGTTGCCGGCCGCTTTCCAGCACCGATTCGGCCGCCTCGAGTTCCGCCAACGCGCGCAGGCAATGCTCGTAGTACGCCTGGCCGTCCTCGGTCAGACGCTGGCGGCGGGTGGAGCGCTGCAACAGGCATGTGCCCAGGCGCGCTTCCAATCGCGCCAGGCCCTTGCCGACCGCAGAGCGGGTGAGGTTCAGCCGTTCGGCTGCCCCGGTCAGGTTGCCGCTTTCGACGATGTGCAGAAACAGCTCAACGCCATCAAAACGCGGTGTCGTCATGGCTCTATTGTCGCCCTGAATTCCCCTATGAGCGGAAAACTTATCACGAATAACGAAACAGATTCCCCTGAAAATAACGCGACACTTCATCCACAGGAGAATCCCATGCCACCCGCCGCCACGTTAACTACCGCCAGCCCCCGCGTACCGCCAGGAATGGGCTGGCCCTCACGGCCGTGTGCCTTGTCGCCCTGATGTTCGGCCTGGAGATTTCCAGCGTGCCGGTGATCCTGCCGACGCTCGAGCGGGAGTTGGGCACGGGCTTCCAGGACGCCCAGTGGATCATGAACGCCTACACCCTGGCCTGCACCAGCGTGCTGATGGCAGCGGGCACATTGGCCGACCGCTTTGGCCGTCGCCGCATGCTGGTGCTGTGCCTGTGGATGTTTGGCCTGGCTTCACTGGCCTGCGGGCTGGCCGAGGATGCCTCGCTGCTGATCACGGCGCGGTTTATCCAGGGCATCGGTGCCGGGGCGATGATGATTTGCCAATTCGCCATCCTCTCGCACCTGTTCCGCGAACCGGCAGCACGGGCACGGGCGTTTGCGATATGGGGCGTGATTGCCGGCGTGGGCCTGGGCTTCGGGCCGATGATCGGCGCATTGATCCTGGCGGTGGCGGATTGGCGCTGGGTGTTCCTCGTACATGTGCCGCTCACCCTGTTCACCCTGGTGCTGCTGCGCATCAGCGTGCAGGAATCCCGCGACCCGGCCGCCCATCGCCTGGACATCGCCGGCATGCTCACCCTGACCCTGTCGGTGTTTGCCCTGGTGTACTTCATCACCCAAGGCAGCGAACACGGTTTCGGCACACCGGCCATGCTCGGTTGGGCGGCGTTGTCGGGGCTCGGCCTGCTGCTGTTCATCACGGTCGAGCTTCGCAGTGCGCACCCGATGTTCGACTTCTCGGTGTTCCGCATCCAGCGGTTCAACGGCGCGTTGATGGGTTCGATCGGCATGAACTTCAGCTTCTGGCCGTTCATGATCTACCTGCCGTTGTACTTTCAGGCAGGCCTGGGTTACGACACCTTGACCACCGGCGCCGCTCTGCTCGCCTATACCCTGCCGACCTTGCTGGTACCGCCACTGGCCGAGCGCCTGGCCCTGCGCTATGGCGCCGAACGCATCATCCCCCTCGGCCTGGGCCTGATGGGCGCGGGCTTTCTGGCCATGGCCGCCGTCAACGGCGCCGAGCACCCACGTATCGGGCTGGTGCTGCTCAGTTGCGTGATCGCCGGCGCAGGCCTGGCGCTGACCAACTCGCCCACCACCAATACCACCACCGGCTCGGTATCGGCCGACCGCGCGGGCATGGCCTCCGGCATCGACCTCAGTGCGCGGCTGATCACCCTGGCGCTCAACATTGCCCTGATGGGGTTGGTGCTGTTGCTGGGGATCAGCCATCACCTGGCCGAGATGCTGCCCGCCACCACGGCAATGGATTGGCCGGTTATCAGTCAAAACATTGCCGCAGGAAAACTCGAATCGATGGGGCTGACAGTCAACGACACCCAGGCGGCACTGCGCCACGGGGCCGGTTGGGCGATGCTGTTTGCCGGGTTGGGTGCTGGCGGGCTGGCGATGCTGAGCCGGTATTTTTTCCGACGCGGCGCCTGAACGAAAACGGGCCTGCAGATGCAGGCCCGTTTGCAGGGGGTGAAAAGAACGTCAGCCGTTGATGACCGCGTTTTCGTTTTCCAGGAATTCCTGTTCCAGCGCGTCTTCGTTCACTTTGTTGATGGGCTGGTTTTTCGCGGCAGCGCGGGGCTTGCCTTGCAGTCGACCAAACAGATGTTCCAATGCGTGATCCAGCTTGGTGGCCGCGCTGTCAATCGCTTGTTCTAGGGTATCGCCCTTGGCGGACACCGACAGCGGTTGATGGCCTTTTGGCCGCGCTTCCAGTCGGCAACTTAAATCGTGGGGACCGGGCTTATCGCCGTTCTCATCCCGCAGGTAGACCTCCACTCGGGTCAGGTCTTCTTCATAACGTTCGAGCGTGCTCTCAATGGTAGTACGTACCCACTCCTCCAGTCGGATGCTGCTTTCAATATGGTTATCGCTATTGACTTGGATTTGCATAGTTCTTCCCTTATTTCAGCTAGCTCGCGAGAGGTCACAAACTGCAACACCGGGGTGGTGAAACCATGACCTCTTGATTACACAATTGAGCAGCTAGAGAAACATTTCAACCCCTTTGCAAAGATAAATCCCACATTACAAATTAACCCTGACGACGAGCAGAAACGCTGTTAGGGTGGGGAGTTAGTTACATCTTCTTACGCCCCGCAATCCTCACAATTGCCCCTCCCCCAGCGGGTGCAAGGCGCGAAAAATCCCTGCTTCCTCCACTAGCCAGTCATGCACCGCGCGTACGCCCGGATGGCTCAGGGCGCCCGGCGCATATAGCAACACATAACGTTTATAGTTGGGCACCGCGAGGCCGAACGGCACAATCAAGGTACCGCGTTCCAGCTCATCGTTGAGCAAGGTGCGTCGCGCAATCGCCACGCCCATGCCGGCGATGGCGGCTTCGATGGTCAGGTGGTTGCGGTTGAAGGTGTGGCCACGGCGTACATCGGCGACGTGATAGCCGATGGCATTCAGATAGAACTCCCACTCCGCATACTCATAACTCCCACGCCAGGCGGTAATGTCATGCAGCAGCGGGAAATGCACGAGATCGGCCGGCCCGTGCAAGGGCGGTCGACCCCGCAACAGGCTGGGGGCGCAGACCGGGAAAATCTGCTCATCCAGCAGGGCTGTGGATAACAGGCCGGGGTAGCTGCCGTCGTTGAGGTCAATGGCCAGGTCAAAGTCGCCCTCGTGCAGGGCGATGCTGCTGTCCTCGGCAACCATACGCAGTTGGATATCCGGGAAGCGCTGCTGCAAGCGCGGTAAGCGTGGGGTCAGCCATTTGCCGAGAAATGATGGAATCGAGCGCAGGCGAAGCGTGCCGCTGATCATCCCCGCATCCAGCCGCTGCAACTCGGCGTCGATGCTGCCGTAGGCCTCCCCCACCGTTGCCGCCAGGCGCTGGCCCTCGGCACTCAGCTCCACCCCCCGTGCCCGTCGATGAAACAGCCGAAACCCCAGGCGCTCCTCCAACTGGCGGATTTGCTGGCTCACCGCCCCCGGCGTGATGTGCAGTTCTTCGGCGCAGCGGGTGAACGACAGATGCCGGGCAGCGCAGGAAAACACGTGCAACCAGACATAAGTCTGGCCATGGAGAGGGCGAGCCATAGAGTTTAGTCCTGCTAAAGGGTGTCTTAGGATAATTCGTTGGTCAGTGCCGATCTAGAGGCTCAGTATCGCGCCAATTGCGCTCGTCCTACAAAACATGGCAGCGATTCCTACTCCATTTCTTGTAAGGCTTTAGCATGGCTATCAGTGTTTTCGATCTATTCAAGGTGGGCATCGGCCCTTCCAGCTCCCATACCGTCGGCCCCATGCGCGCGGCGGCGACCTTCGCCCGGGCCCTGAGCGACCAGCACCTGCTGAGTGAAACGCGCCGGGTCGAAGTGCGCCTGTATGGCTCGCTGTCCGCCACTGGTGTCGGCCACGCCACCGACCGCGCCTGCGTCATGGGCCTGATGGGCGAATGGCCGGATCAGGTCGATCCCACTTCGATCAACACGCGTATCCAACAGCTGCGCGAGTCCGGACGGTTGTTGCTGGCCGGTCAACAGGAAATTGCTTTCAACTGGCAAAGAGACCTCCTGCTGCTGGACGAAAGTCTGCCCTACCACCCCAACGCCATGTCCCTGCACGCCTACGGCGACAACGGCCTGCTCAGCGAGCAGACCTATTATTCGGTGGGTGGCGGTTTCATCATCGAAGCCGCTGAAGCGGCTTCGGGCCTCGCGCCGGCCAACGATGTGCAATTGCCCTACGACTTCTCCAGCGCCGTCGAGCTGCTGGCCCTGTGCAACAAACACGGCCTGCGGGTTTCCGAATTGATGATGGCCAACGAACGCGCCTGGCGCAGCGATGAACAGATCCGCAGCGGCCTGCTGCATATCTGGTCGGTGATGCGCGAATGCGTGGAACAAGGCCTGCGCCACGAAGGCATCCTGCCCGGTGGCCTGGACGTGCCACGGCGTGCAGCGAAATTGCACCGCAGCCTGTTGGAAATCGGCAAACCCAATGTGATCACCTCGACCTTGTCGGCCATGGAATGGGTCAACCTGTTCGCCCTCGCCGTCAACGAAGAAAATGCCGCGGGCGGGCGCATGGTCACGGCGCCGACCAATGGCGCAGCGGGAATCATCCCGGCGGTGCTGCACTACTACATGAAGTTCAATGCCGACGCGTCTGACGACGATGTGATCAATTTCTTCCTGGCCGCCGCAGCCGTCGGCATTCTGTGTAAGAAAAACGCCTCGATCTCCGGTGCCGAAGTCGGTTGCCAGGGCGAAGTCGGCTCAGCCTGCGCCATGGCCGCCGCCGGCCTGGCCGACATCCTCGGTGCCACCCCCGAGCAACTGGAAAACGCCGCCGAAATCGGCCTGGAACACAACCTCGGCCTGACCTGCGACCCGGTCGGCGGCCTGGTGCAGGTGCCGTGCATCGAGCGCAATGCCATCGCCGCGGTCAAGGCCATCAACGCCACGCAAATGGCCCTGCGCGGTGACGGCAAGCACTTCATTTCCCTCGACCGGGTGATCCGCACCATGCGCGATACCGGCGCCGACATGCACGACAAATACAAAGAAACTTCACGGGGCGGCCTGGCGGTCAGCTGGGTGGAGTGCTGATTGCGCTGTCAGCGATCGTTTTTTCCGTGTTGCCCTGAAACGGATCACCGATCTCAATAACAACATAGAACCCATGTGGGAGGGGGCTTGCTCCCGATAGCGGTGCATCAGTCAATGAATACTTGGCTGATGCACCGCTATCGGGAGCAAGCCCACACACACATAAGGAGCTCATTGTTTGACAGATCGCTGTACGGCACGCCCTTTGCTGTACAGCTCATGAGGTAAACGGAATTTGTACAACCTCAGCGACGGAGTGGCCGGTGGTCAGGCAACGCGAACTAATCACGACACCGGTCGTCAATGACTGCATGTTCTTATCAGGCGGTAACGCACCATGGACAATCCTTTTCAGATCATCACCGACACCTTCACCCCAAAATACCGCGTCAACCTGAGCATCCAACGGCTCGACGGCAGCATCATGCTCACCCTCTCGGACGAGACGGGCGTAGTGGCCAAACGCATGATCAGTGCCGAACAACGCAACGACCCGCAACGGCTCAAACGCCTGGTGCAAAGCATTCAATTCGGCATCGCCATCGAGCAGGGCCACAGCGCCATGGAGATCCTGGCGGTGATGACGGACGGCGACAGCCACAAACTGCTGCAGCGGCCACCGACCCGCCCCCTGCCCTTCAGCGTCGGGCTTTAAAGCTCGCCCTTCTCGGTTTCCAGGCTCGCCTCGCCCTTGCGACGCGGGCCTTCGACCTTCACCGACGGGAACGCCGACGACGCGTAGCGCACCACCAGAATCGCAAACGCCAACAGCAGAATCCCACCGCACAGGTAGATGATGCCGATGTCGGGCGGGTTGTGGTGGGACACGTTGGAGATCAACAGACGCGTCAGCGCGGTGATCGCCACGTAGATCAGGAAACGCACCGGCATGTGGTTGGTCTTGAAATAAATCCCGACCATCGCGCCCAATTCCAGGTAGATGAACAGCAGCAGGATGTCATCGATCTTGATGTGCCCGTTCTCCAGCATCCCCAGGAATTCCATCACCGCTGCCCAGGCGGTCACCGCACCGATGGCGAACAACGCCAGGTAATGGAACGACTCGACAAACAGGTTCCCCAGGGACTCGGCCAGCCCATGGACTTGATGGCGCAGCTTTTCGGCCCAATTAAATTTCACGATGGTGCTTCCTTAGGTCGGTTCGACCGGATAATGCGGGTTGGACGTGACGGTTGTTCTGCATGCAGAAAAAAGGCCAGAGGCGGGAAGTGAGATGGTGGCCGCTTGATATGAGGCACTTATTCGGGGGGGAGGGGTTAAAAGCTTGGCCTTGATCAGTGCGTTCATTTCGCTCATGACTTGTTCATGAGCGACTCCAGGGCGAGGGTCATCCAAAGCTTCTTGCACTTTGGTCCGAAACCAAAGGTCGTAGGACGCTTCGGAATCAATGCCTTGCGCAATTTCAGGAAATTCACTTTTCAAAGGTATGAACGCCTATATCTGTGGCGAGCGAGCTTGCTCGCGTTGGGGTGCGAAGCTCCCCCCAACCTGTCACCGAGATTTATCTGGAAGAACACCTTCGCCTGACTCGGGGCTGCTGCGCAGCCCAACGCGAGCAAGCTCGCTCGCCACAACAGGCTCGCTAGGCAAAGGTATTGGTGAGTCCTCAGGCAGGTGCGACTTGCTCCAGTGCCCGGTCGACCAGCAGACCGCTCATTTCCACCAACTGGTGAATCGCCAAAACCAGGCTTCGCTGTGGCCCATCAAGATCAAATGCCAGCGTACTGGCCATTTCACGGACGCTGTTTAACGTTTCGCTGGCATGGGCCAGTAGAGTTTCTTTGTCTGCGTTGGGCGTTACGTTGAAAAGCGTGACAGGCGGCTCAGGACTCAAATAATCGGTATCACGGGGAGGATTTTTTCCCATGGTGCAACTCCGCTAGTTAACTGGATAGGTTCCCTTAAATTCAAGCCGCCAAGCTCGGCCCTGCACAATCAGGACCCGGAAAAGGTAAGCCGGCGTAGGATTACCCGGCAACCTCAGCGTGTTGTCAGAAATTTCCGTTGTAGTAACCCCCTATTTCCCGGCTACATTAAAAAACTGCTACCCAAACCCCACGGTTTGGCTTACCCTTTTAGCTGTATATAAATACAGTAGTCGCAAAAGACAACTATCGTGAAGGCATGTGAGGTGGTGAATGGCCGTCGAAGTGGTATACCGCAGCAGCCGAGATCTGGAGCGTTTGTTCATGGATAAAGCCGAAGCTGACCGTCATGACAAGATGCTTGAACTCGCTGAGTTGCTCGCAGAAGTGTTGCAAAAAGCCGTGCCGTCACTGAGCGAGCAGCAGGTGGAGGAAGCCGGGATCTACATGGCGAAGAATCGCGATGTATTTGCCAAGGCGTTCAAGAGCCAACCGGATGCGTTGTCCGAGTTGCTGAACGCACCGGCGGAATAAAGCCCGAATTGAACAGGCCCTGAGTCCATGATTCAGGGCCTTTTTAATGCCTGGCTTATTTGTAGAGCAGACGCTCGGCCAGTTCGTCCGCGACCCGTGCAGGGGAGCGTTTTTCGGCCTGGGCGTGGGCGAATATTTCCGTCAGGCGCGTGCCGATATTGGATAGGTGCGCGGTGATGGTCGGCAGCTCGGCGCCGCTGTGCTTGAGGGCGACGTAGATCAGGCCGCCGGAGTTGATCACGTAGTCCGGGGCGTAGAGGATGCCGCGGCCTTCGAGTTGGTCGGCCACTTGCAGGTTGGTCAGTTGTGCACTGGCGGAACCGGCGACGGCGGCGCAGCGGAGCTGGCCGACGCTCTGGCGGTTGAACACGGCGCCCAGGCCGCAGGGTGCGAGGATGTCGCACGGGGTGCTGAGCAAGGCGTCGTTGGCGATGGGATGCGCGCCGAGCTGTTCCATGGCCAGCTGCACCTTGCCGTGGTCGATGTCGCTGACCAGCAGCTCGGCGCCGGCGGCGTGCAGTTGTTCGGCCAGGGCGAAGCCCACGTTGCCCAGGCCCTGGATGGCCACGCGCAAGCCTTCGAGGTTGTCGCTGCCCAGGCGGGCCATGGCGGTGGTGCGGATACCGGCGAACACGCCCATGGCGGCATGGGGCGAAGGGTCGCCGGCGGCGGTGGTGCTGGTAACGAAGCGAGTGTGCTGGGCGATGCAGTCCATGTCGGCGACCGAGGTGCCGCTGTCGGTGGCGGTGATGTAGCGACCGTCGAGTTGCTCGATGCAACGACCGAAGGCTTCAAACAGCGCCGCACGGTTTTCCACATGGGCGGGGCGCAGGATCACCGCCGTACCGCCACCCACCGGCAACCCGGCCAGGGCGGCCTTGTAGCTCATGCCTTGGGCCAGGCGCGCGGCGTCCGCCACGGCGCTTTCATCGTCGGGGTAGGCAAGGTAGCGACAACCACCCAAGGCTGGGCCCAGGCGGCTGTTGTGGATGGCTATGACCGCCTTCAACCCCGTCACCGGGTCGATGCTCAGGTGCAGCGATTCAAGGCGGGTGCTATGCATGAGAGCAAACATCGTCGAGCTCCCGAATCACTTCTTGTGTCGCCAAGTATAGGCTTGCGGCAGAAAACTGCCGAAGTGCGCTGGAATAAGCCGTCCGGTTTTGTAGGTCTTGTGACATAAGCGGATAGGATATTTCTTAAGCCACTGGACGAAAATTCCCAGCAAGGCTAAAACGGGGGCATTCGCCGGAGAATGCAATGAATCCCCGTCACGCTTTTTTCGCCTGCCTGGAACGTTCGCCCCCCGCGCTGTTTGAAGCCGCGCTGTGGATCGCCGCCGAGCATGACCCGGCGGTGCAACCGGCGTTGATCATGCAGGACCTGAAACTGCTCGAGCAACAGGTCAGCCTGGGCATGCCCCTGCTGCCGGCGGATGAACTGGGCCAACCCTTGCTGCGACGCATGAATGACCTCGGCTTCGCCCAGGATGACTTCACCCCGCTGCGCCCCGCCGCCGCCCTGCTGGACAAGGTGTTGCAACGCAAACGCGGGCAGCCCCTGGCCGTGGGGTTGATTGCCATGGAGCTGGCGCGACGCCTGGGCATTCCCATGGTCGGCGTCAACTTTCCCGGCCACTTCCTGCTGCGGGTGCCCGGTGCCGATCACCTGCTGGACCCCTGCGGCGGACGACGCCTGTACCCCAACGATTGCCGCGAGCTGCTGCAACGCCAGTATGGCCCCAACCTCAAGTTACACGCCGACCATCTGCACACCGCCGAACCCCGTTCGATCCTGCAACGGCTGTCCCGCAACCTGCGCCAGTTGCACCTGGCCAATGACAACCCCCTGGCCGCGCTGATCGACGCCGAGCGCGTGCTGGAACTGGGCAATGCCAGCGCTGCCGATTACCTCGCACGGGCCAGCCTGTATCAACGCCTGGACTGCCCCAACGCCGAGCGCTTCGACCTTGAACACGCGCTGATGCTCAGCGAAGACCCAATCCAACGCCTGCGCCTGACTGAACGCCTGGGGCACCTGCCGCCCAACTCCGTGGTGCATTGAACCCACTGCTCTCAAGCGCCTATTTCCCTGTGGTGAGCGGCCTTCTGTGGTGAGCGGGCTTGCCCCGCGCTGGAGTGCGAAGCGCTCCCACGATTTTTGGGGCCGCTACGCAGCCCAGCGCGGGGCAAGCCCGCTCACCACAGTGATCCTGCTCGATGTAGATGCAACATCTTCAGTGATTGGCCGGTACCTTGAGGATATCGCCGTGCAAAGAGCTCTTCGGCGCGTCAGGCGCGGGCGAGCGCACTTGAATGATCAACAACGCCGCGATCACCGCCGGAATCGCGCAGAAGAAGAAAATCTGCTGCACCGGAATATGCATCGCCAGCAGCATGCTGCCCAGCAACGGGCCCAGGATCGAGCCGAAGCGCCCTACACCCAATGCCCAACCCGTACCGGTGGCGCGTACATGCGCCGGATAAAAATTGCTGGCGAAAGCATTAAGGGTCAGTTGCCCGCCGATGATGCAAAACCCGGCGGCAAACACACAGGCCACCAGATAGCGCGGATTGTCGTGGTTCAGCCCCAGCAGCACGGTACACACCGCCGCTGCCGCCAGCACGCCGGACAACAGCCGCACCTTGCGCTTCAATCGGTCGGCAAACCAGGCCATGCCGATGGCACCCAAGGTGCCGGCGAACAGGAACATCGAGGTCACCAGGTTGGCTTCACTCAACGCCAGGCCACTTTCCAGCAGCAGCGACGGCAACCAGCTGATCATGAAATACAGCAGGATCAGGCTGACAAAGAAGGTCGCCCAGATCAGCACGGTCGGGCGTGCATAGCCATGGCGAAACAGCTCCACCACCGTCAACGGGCTGCCCTGCTCGTGGCGGTTTTCTTCCTCGCCCGCCAGCGGCGCACGCCACCCAGGCAACATGCGCGCGGTGACCTTATGCAAGCGTGCATACGGCGGCGCATCGCGCAGCAGGCGCGGCAGGGATTCCGGCAGCAGCCACACCAGGAAAGGGAACAGCAGCAACGGCGTCACGCCGCCGGCAAGAAACACCGCCTGCCAGCCAAAGCCGTCGATAAATCCTGCGGCCACAAACCCACCGGCTGCGCCGCCGAACGAGAAGCCGCACGCCGCCAACGTCACCATCAAGGTGCGCAAACGTGGCGGGGAATAGTCCGACATCAACGCCATGGCACTGGGCATCGCGCCGCCCATGCCGATACCGCAAATAAAGCGCGCCGCCATCAGCGTTGTCAGCGAGCTGGCGAAGATCATCAACACCGTGAGGCTGGCATAGATCAGCACGCAGCCCAGCAGGATGCGGCGTACGCCAAAGCGGTCGGCCAGGGGTGTCACCAGCAACGAGCCCAAGGTCAGCCCCAGCAGGTTGGCACTGAACACCGGTCCGAACGCGGCCTTTTCCAGCCCCCAATCCGACGCCAGCGCCGGCACCACATAACCCAGCACCTGGGCATCGTAGCCATCGGTTACCAGCAACAAGGCCAGCAACAGGAGAATCAACCACTGGTAGCGCGACACCGGACGGGCATCGAGTGCCGCGCGAAAGCTGGCAATCTGATTGTGCATCGCAAGGTACCTGTTTTTATTATTGTGCTCACGCTCTGCGTGGGCACGATCACTCAGGAGTGTCGGGTTGATTGGCAGGATGGGCCTGGATAAATGCCGGATGCTGCGCCGCCAACGCCGCCACCCTGCCGATGCGCGGATACGCCCCCAACGGCACCTTGAAGCGCTCCGCCGCATACAGTTGGGGAATCAGGAAGGCTTCGGCCATGCCCGGCTGCTCGCCAAAGCAATACCCCTTATCGCCAATCAACTGTTCCACCGCACCCAGCCCCTGGCTGATCCAATGCCCGATCCACTCCAGCACCTGCGCCTCGTCATGTCCCCACTGACGCAACAGGTTCTGGGTGCTGGAGTTGTGCAGCGGGTGAATATCGCAGCCGATGATCGACGCCACTGCGCGTTCATGGGCACGGGTGGCCATGTCCTTGGAAAGCAGCGGCGCCTGTGGATAACGTTCGTCCAGGTATTCAATGATCGCCGCGGACTGAATCAGCAGCTCGCCGTCATCGGTGCGCAAGGCCGGAACGCGACCTTGGGGGTTGATGGCCAGGTATTCGGGCTGGCGATTGGCGCCACCCGCCGGCACCAGCAGGTTGACGGGCACCGCAGTGAAAACCAGGCCCTTGAGCGCAAGGGCGATGCGCACCCGGTAGGACGCCGTAGAGCGGTAGTAGGTATAGAGTTCCATCGCCCTGCCCTCCTAGCGCGCCGAGACCACAGTGCCACGGCATTCGCCGAAGCCGATGGAGGCGAAGCCTTCACGGTTGCAGCGGGCGCGCAGGATGACTTCATCGCCATCCTCCAGGAACCGGCGCACTTCGCCGGAAGGCAGCTCGATGACCTTCTTGCCGCCTTCGGTCATCTCCAGCAGGCTGCCGAACTGCCCGGCCTCAGGACCCGACAACGTCCCCGAACCAAACAGGTCGCCGGCCTGCAATTGGCAGCCGTTGACGCTGTGGTGCGCCACCAATTGCGCGACGGTCCAGTACATATGCAGGCTGTTGCTCAGGGCCAGGCGATGGGCCGGCAGGTTCTGTTCGCGCATGGCGGCGGTGGTCAACAGCACCTCAAGTTCGATATCCAAGGCGCCAGCGGCCTGGTCACGCTTATCCAGCAGGTACGGCAGTGGCTGCGGATCGCCTTCGGGCCGCGCCGGCTGTGCTTTGCGGAACGGTTCCAGGGCTTCGGCCGTGACCACCCACGGTGAAATGCTGGTGATGAAGCTCTTGGACAGGAACGGGCCCAGCGGCTGATATTCCCAGGCCTGGATGTCCCGCGCCGACCAGTCATTGAGCAGGCAGAAACCGGCGATATGCTCGGCTGCATCGCCGATGGCAATCGAGTCGCCGATGGCGTTGCCCTGGCCGATCCAGATGCCCAGCTCGAGTTCGTAGTCCAGGCGCGCGCAGGGGCCGAAGCTTGGTTCGGTCTGGCCGGCCGGCAAGGTCTGGCCTTTGGGGCGACGGACGTCAGCACCCGAGGGGCGAATGGTCGAGGCGCGGCCGTGATAACCGATCGGCACGTACTTGTAGTTCGGCAACAGCGGGTTATCCGGGCGGAACAGTTTGCCGACGTTTTGCGCATGCTCGATGCCGACGTAGAAGTCGGTGTAGTCGTTGATCTTCGCCGGCAGGTGCATCTGGCAATCGGCGGCGCGGTGCAGCACCTGCGCTTCACGGGCCTGCAGCTTGCTGCCCTCGGCGAGCAGCTCCAGGAGGCGCTCGCGCAAGGCCACGCGCGGGCCACGGCCCAGCTCGAAAAAGGCGTTCAACTGGCCGCCCGCAGTCGCATCAACGGCGCGGCGGGCTTCGCCTTCAAACTCATCCACGGCGGCGTGCAGGTCGAGGATCGCGTCGCCAATCGCCACGCCACTGCGCGGCACCGAGCCGTTGATGCTGAACACACCCAGCGGCAGGTTTTGCAGGGGGAAATCACGGTGACCATTGGCGGAGGCTACCCAACTGCGGGTAGGGGTTGGCTGCGTCATGGGTTATCTCCGGTTCGGGTTGAAGGTGACGGGCAACGAGGCCCAGCACGCGTCATAGGAAGGTTGCAGTTGCGGGCACTCCAGGGCGAACTGAGTGGGACGCAGCACTTGGCTGGTCTCGAACATGAAGGCCATGGTGTTATCGATCTTGTGCGGTGCCAGGTCCACGTTGATGGCCTTGGTGCAGGTCTCGCCGTCCGGGCCGTGGGCGCTCATGCAGCTGTGCAGCGACGCGCCACCGGGCAGGAAGCCTTCGGCCTTGGCGTCGTAGGCGCCCTGGATCAGGCCCATGTACTCGTTCATCAGGTTGCGGTGGAACCACGGCGGACGGAAGGTGTTCTCGGCCACCATCCAGCGCGGCGGGAAGATCACGAAGTCGAGGTTGGCCAGGCCGTGCACGCTGGTGGGCGATGTCAATACGGTGAAGATCGACGGATCGGGATGATCGAAACTCACGGTGCCAAGGGTGTTGAAGCGGCCCAGGTCGTATTTGTACGGCACGTTATTGCCGTGCCAGGCCACCACGTTCAGCGGTGAATGGTCCAGCTCGCACGCCCACAGTTCACCGAGGAATTTCTGCACCAGCGTGGTCGGTTGCCTGAGGTCTTCGTAGTGGGCCACCGGGGTGAGGAAGTCACGCGGATTGGCCAGGCCGTTGCTGCCGATAGGCCCCAGGTCCGGCAGGCGCAGCGGCGCGCCATGGTTTTCGGCGACGTAACCGCGCGCCTGTGCATCCAGCAGTTCGACACGAAATTTGAGGCCACGGGGCAACACGACAATGTCCAGCGGCTCGACGTCCAGCACCCCCAGTTCGGTGGCGATGCGCAGGCGGCCCTGCTCGGGCACGATCAACAGTTCGCCGTCGGCATTGAAGAACACGCGGTCCATCGAGCGGTTGGCGCGGTAGGTGTAGATGCTGATGCCTGAGGGTTTTTCCGCCCCTGAGTTGGCCACCATGCCGACCAGGCCGTCGATAAAGTCCGTCGGCTCACTCGGAATATCCAACGGGTTCCAACGCAGGCGATTGGGCGTCACCGCCCCCAACGGGCCGCCGGCCAGCTGCCGCTCCAGCTTGACGAACGCCGGGTGATTGGCCGATGGCTGGATGCGGTACAGCCAGGTGCGGCGGGCTTCGCTGCGTACCATGGTGAAGGCGGTGCCGGAAAACAGTTCGGTATACAGCCCGTAGGGCGCTTTTTGCGGGGAGTTCTGGCCGACCGGTAAGGCGCCGGGCAGGGCTTCGCTGGCGAATTCATTGCCGAAGCCCGACAGGTATTCGAGGTTCATGGATCATCCTCTATGCGGAAGTTGTTTTTATCGTAATCCAGTTACGAATAACGTAATTTGATCACTATCGACCGTCAAGCTATAAAGACGCCCATTCATCTCTCGGATTCTCGCCTCTCCATGGAAAAGCCCCGCGACACCGGTAAACAGAAAGTCCGCTCGGCCGAAGTGGGCACCGACATCCTCAAGGCCCTGGCCGAACTGTCGCCCTCCACGTCGTTGTCGCGGCTGGCCGACCATGTGCAGATGCCGGCGAGCAAGGTGCACCGTTATTTACAGGCGCTGATCGCCTCGGGTTTTGCCGAACAGAACACCGCCACCAACCATTACGGCCTGGGGCGCGAGGCGCTGCGCGTGGGCCTGGCCGCGCTGGGCAGCATGGACGTGCTGAAAGTCGGCGCGATGCCCCTGGCAGAGCTGCGCGACGAGTTGAATGAAACCTGCTTCCTGGCGGTATGGGGCAACCAGGGCGCGACGGTGGTGCAGATCGAACCGGCAGTACGCGCGGTGACGGTGGTGACACAATTGGGGTCGGTGTTGCCCCTGCTCAGTTCGTCCACCGGGCTGGTGTTCAGTGCCTTCCTGCCGTCGCGGGAAACCGTCGAGTTGCGTGAGCGCGAGGTCCAGGCTGGCATCGCCCATGCCCTCGCCGACGACCAGGCTTACGCCACCACCTGCGAACAAATCCGCAACCGTGGCCTGCACTTTGTGCATGGCCTGCTGATGCCGGGGGTGGATGCGCTGTCGGCACCGGTATTCAACGCGGTCGGGCACGTGGCGGCGGTGATGACCGTGGTCGGCCCCACCTCGCTGTTCCACGCCGACGAAGATGGCCCGGCGGCGCAGCGCTTGCTGGCAGCGACCCGGGCCGTGAGCTGGCGGATGGGCTACCAGCCCTGAATCAGTCGTGCCAGTGCGCCAGGGCCACGGCCAGGCGGTTTTCCAGGGCGCGGATCGGTGCCGCATCGCTCAGGTAGTTGTTGCTGATCATCGAAAACACCAGCCGCCGCCCGTCGGCATCGGTGATATAGCCGCTCAGCGATGACACGCCGGCCATCGAGCCGGTCTTGGCATGCAGGTTGTTTTCGGCCGCCGTCCCGCGCAGGCGATAGCGCAGGCTGCCGCCGGTCATACGGTCGGCATTGCCGGCAATCGGCAAGGCGTTGTACCAGGCGTCGAACCAGGGCTGTTTGGCGCTAGCCAGCAGCAGGTCGGTCAGGTTCTGCGACGAGACCAGATTGCGCCGCGACAAACCTGAGCCATCCACCTGGCTGAGCGTCGCCGGGTCCAGGCCCTGGCGCTGCATGAACGCCGCTACCGCCACCACGCCCGCCGCCGCCGTACCCGCGTTGGCCGTTTTGCGGCCCATGGCCTTGAGCAACGCTTCGGACATGTTGTTGTTCGAGAGCTTGAGCAGCGGTGTGATCAAGTCCTGTAACGGCGCCGATTGATGCTCCGCCAACACTGTCGCCGTCGCGGGGCTGGCGCCACCGATCACGCGCCGGCCCAGCACCTGGATGCCCTGCTGCGCCAAGGCCTGCTCAAACAGATTGGCCACCAGTTGCGTCGGTTCCCACACACTCACCCACTGCCGACTTTGCTTGCCCGGGGCGAGCGCGCCGCTGAGTTGCAGCAGGTTGGTACCGTGCTGGCGGGTAATGGCGTAGCTGTTGCCGGGGCCGCTGACGGCACGGTTGCTCAGTTGCACGTAGTCGGTGGACGGGCTCAGCATCACGCTTACTGGCTGGCCGAGCGCGACGGGCGCCTTCGCGGTGACAAGCAAGGTGCCCGCGTCAAAATCCGCATTGGGAGACACCGTCAATGCCGAAATCTGCGCGCCGTAGTAGGTGCTTTCATCGTCTTGCGCCCAATCCACGCCCAGGCGTTCGGCGTCGAACCAGGTGTCGTCGAAAACCAGGTCGCCTTGTACCTGGCGCACGCCCCGGCTCGCCAACTGGGCGGCCAATGCCTGGTAGTCGACGAACTGCGTGGTCGGGTCGCCGAGGCCGCGCAGGTACAGGTTGCCGGCCAGGCGCTCGCCTTGCCGGGTGCCGTTGCTCAACAGCTGGGTGGAAAAACGGTATTGCGGCCCCAGCACATCCATCGCCGCAGCGGTGGTGAGCAACTTAAGGTTGGAAGCCGGAATCAGACGGGTGCGCGGGTTGTGCTGATAGAGGGTACTGCCGCTGAGGGCGTCGCGCACCATGATAGAAACCGTGGCGCCGTTGAGGACAGGATCGGCCAACAGCTGATCCAGGGTTGAAGGCGTGGAAGGCTGCGAAACACTCGCGCAGCCGCCCAGTAAAACGCTCAGGCACAGCAGGTGCAGCCATCGTCCAAAGTGCATCAGTACTGTGTTCCGCAAAGCCATTAATGGCCGCAACGCTAACAGCTCCGTACCTTTGTGGCGAGCGGGCTTGCCCCGCGTTGGGTGGCGAAGCCGCCCTTAATGATGCCGTCGCGTTCTTTCAGGAACACCATGGAGTCTGTTTTGGGGCTGCTTCGCAGCCCAACGCGGGGCAAGCCCGCTCACCACAAGAAGCCCGCTCACCACAGGAAGCCCACTCACCAGAGGAAGCCCGCTCACCAGAGGAAGCCTGCCCACAACAAGGAGCACACTTGCCATAGGGAGCTCGCCAGGTTTTAGAACTCCAGGGTGCTGGACACCGATACCTGCCGCGCATCGCCCATGGACACAAACAAGCGACTGGCCGCCGAGGTGTAGTAAACGCGGTCGAACAGGTTTTTCACGTTGACCTGGAACTTGACCTTCTGCCCGTCGATCCTGGTGTCGTAGGTGGCGAAGGCGTCAGCCACGGTGTAGCCCGGCAGGTTGAAGTCGTTGGCGGCGTCGCCTGCGCGTTCGCCGACGTAGCGTGCACCGGTGCCCACGCGCAATTGGTCGCCGCCGAAAATGTTGCCGAAGTCGTAGGCCACCGACAGCGAGCCGGTGTGCTTGGCCACGTTTTGCAGGCGGTTGCCTTCCAGCGTCGGGTCGTTGTCCTTGATGTCTTCGGCGTCGGTGAAGGCGTAGCTGCCGATCAGGCTCCACTTGTCGGTCAACTGGCCGCTGGCGTCCAGTTCCAGGCCACGGGAACGCACCTGCCCTGCGATGCTGTAGATGGTGTTGGCGCCGGAGCCCACCGACACCAACACATTGCGCTTGTCGATAGTGAACAACGCTGCGCTGGCGGTGATGCGCCCGGGGATGTCGAGCTTGGCGCCCAGCTCCCACGACTTGGATTCCTCCGGCGTGAGGTCACCGGTCAACGTGCTGCCATCGGCCAAGGCGGCGATGGTGGAGTTGGGTTTGAACGACTCGGTGTAGCTGCCGTAGAACGACAACTCATCGGTGTAGCGATACACCAGGCCGGCACGCGGCACCCAGGCCTGGCCGTTGCCGTCGGTGTTGGCCTTGAACGGCACGCCCTTGCCGGCGTACTGGTCATACATCTGATAGCGCGCACCGGCCACAAAGATCCACTGGTCGGTCAGGTGAATCGCGTCCTGGAAGAACAGCGAGTCGCTGCGCAACAGGTCGGTCTGGGCGCTGTCGGCGGCGCTGACGGTAGTGCCCGCGACTTCGTTGCCGTACACCGGGTTGTTGTAGTTGAACGTACCGCGCGAGTTCTGGCGAATCAGGTCGGCACGGTAGATCTTGCGGTACTCGTCGTCCAGGCCGAACACCAGGTCATGCTGCATGCCCAGCACATTGACCTTGCCTTCCAGGCTGGCCGTGGCGAAACGGTCGGTGGTGATCGCACCTTTGGTGCCGTCCATCTTGCGGGTCAGGGTGCCGTTGGTATTTACCGCGCTGACACGCACCTGGCTGGCATCATAGGTCTCACGGTTCCAGCTGTAGCCGAAATGGGCTTTCCAGTCGTCGTTCAAGTCGTGGTCGGCTTCAAAGCGGTACAGGTCGGAACGCCCTTCCATGTTGTTGAACGGCTCGTCCAGACGGCGAGTGGCCGGGATGTCCAGCGGGTGGTTGGACTTGTCGATGGCGGTGCCGCGGTCGAACGGCGAGAGGAATTCGCGGTGTTCGTAGGCGAACAACAACTTGGTTGAATCGCCGTACCAGGCCAGGGACGGCGCCACCAGCGACTCGCGGTGGGTGCCGAAATTGCGCCAGTAGTCTTCGTCTTCATGGTCGACGATCAGGCGATAGGCCAGGCCCGAGTCACCGATCGGCCCGGTGGTGTCGAGGCTGCCACCGCTGCCGTTCTTGCCGTTGCCGAAGGTGGAGCCGCGCACGGTCAGGGCTGTGGATTGGGTCAGCTCGGGCTTTTTGCTGACGATATTCACCACGCCGCCCGGGTCCTGGATGCCATACAGCAGCGAGGACGGGCCCTTGAGCACTTCGACACGCTCCGCCGTGGCGTTCAACGCACGGCCCTGCACCACCGGCATGCCGTCGCGCATGATCGAGCCGTTACGGTTGTCGCCAAAGCCGCGCAGCATCACCGCGTCCTGGGTGCTGGCCAGGGTGTTGGCCTGGGTGATGCCGCTGATGTTGCCCAGGGCGTCATCCAGATTGCGCGGGGTCTGGTCGCGCAGCACTTGGGCGGGGACCACGTTGACGGTCTGCGGGGTTTCCAGCAGCAAGGCACGGGAGCGCATCACCGAGCTGGTGGGCGGCGGCTGGTAGCTGGTGCTGTCCTGGGGTTGGCCGATGCCACTGATGGTGGTAGCGCCGAGGTTGACCGCGCCGTCGGTCGGCAGCGGCTCAAGCGCCAGGGTGCGGGCGTCGATCTGGCGGAAGGTGAACCCGGAGTTGCCCAGCAGGCGTTGCAAGGCCTGCGTCGCGCTCATCTGCCCGCTGACCGCCGGGGCGCTGAGGCCGTAGGGCGCTTCATCGGTGTAGATCACACTGATACCGGTGACCCGGCTGAAATCACTCAGGGCCTGGGGCAGCGGTTTGGCAGCCAGGGCAAACCTGAACTGGGCGCTTTGCTGCTCCTGCGCCTGTGCCACACACAGGGGCAGCAAGGCCAGCCCCGATACCGCCAGTACCGAGGCTCCCAGCCACTGTTTAACCAAACCGCCCGCCGTCGACTTCATGCTGTGAGAACCCGTGTAGAAAACGCTGTTAATGCGAATAGATCGCAGTTTCAAGCACTACACGGATGGGCCGCCGGTTTACCTCACGTTTATTTGCAAATATTTTCAGTTAGTGCGCCTGAAGGCGAAAACCAAAGCGAGGGAAGTGCACGTGCACGGTGCCGGCGCGTGGGTCGGTACGGCGCAGGATCAGTTCTTCGCGCCCGGCAAACAGCAATTCGCCGGCGACCGGGTCGACGCCGTAGTCGATGGCGCTGATGCTCACCTGCTGGCCGGCCTTAAAGCCATTCAAGTCCTCGAACACTTCGTCCGGCAACGCTGCCGGTGTGGCGTCGCGCGCAATCTCCAAGGCCTGCTCGGCCGTCATCTGGCTGGACGTGCCGTGGCCGAAACCGAGCACGCGGCCCAGCCATGCAGACACAGCCGGATAAGCATCCACCAACGGCGCAGTCACCGGCGTGGCCTTGAGGAACCACAACGGGTGGGCCAGGGCAAAGTCGGCAATCGACGGCTCGCCAAACAGGAAGTCCCCGGCCTCGCGCTGCAATTGCTGCTCCAGGCGCGCCATGATCGCTGGCCATTGGTGCTTGGCCAGTTCGGCTGGCAACTTGCTCGCGGTGCCGCCGCTGAACAGCGCGGCGCGGTCGGCGAGAAACGCCTTGATCGCTTCCGGCGGCAGTTTGCCGAAGCGCACCGCCACCGATTCCGGCTGAAACACCAGGCTCACCGCGTGGGCAAACACCACGCTGTCGGCCCAGGTAGCAAAGGTTTGGGTGATCATTTCCTGGCCGAGCGGGAACAGCGCGGGCGCGGTTTTTTCCTGCTCCAGGCGGCGGGCGATCAAGGCGGTGTCGCAGTAGATATCGGCGCCCACTTGCAGCACTGGGGTTTTACGGTAGCCGCCGGTGAGGGCTGTCAGGTCTGGCTTGGGCATCACCGGCGAGATATGCACCGAATGCCAGGACAAACCTTTGAAGCCCAGCAGCAGCCGAGCTTTTTCCGCGAAAGGAGACGTTGGGTAGTGGTGCAGGATTAGCTCAGGCATGCTGGGGTCCACGGGGTAAATGAACCCGCAGCTTAGCGTGCAACCGGCTCTGGTGGCGTGATGGGAGCCTATCAGTCAGATCAATGAGCCCTGCGCCGCCAGACATTCCTTGGCGCTCTTCTTCAGTTTCTTGATCAACCGCTCCTGGCGCAGCGCCTCGCCCTTGCTCGCGCATTGCTCCGTATACACCAGCGCCACCGCCGGGCTGCTCAGGAAAAACCGCGCGCCTTTGCCGCTCTGGTGCGAGGCGAACCGGCGCAGCGGGTCATTGCTGATGCCGCAATACAGCGCGCCGTTGGCGGCGCGCACCAGGTAGACGTACCAGGGTTTGGGTTCAGCGGGATCAGTCACGGCAAGCTTCAACACACCAGAGGAGCGCCAAGCTTATCAACGACTGGCCTGGAATGCCTTCAAGCCTTTGTTCGCCTGGGCGCGCACGGCGTTTTTCACCAGCGGCGTCCAGCCCAGCAGCAGGCCCTTGGTGCCCAATGCCTGGCGCGACCAACGCCACAGGTCGAAGTGATCGTGGTGCTCGCAGATCTTGCCGTCACGAAACACAAAACGCGCCTGGATATCGTTGACCACAACATTGCCGGTCTGGCTGAACAGGTAAGTCGCCACCCAATGGGCACTGCCCGTGGTGTCATCGCTGCGAACCTGGTCGAACGTCAGCGAAAAATCCTTGGCCCGCGTGGTCAGCATGCGCCACATGTCGCCGGCATCGCGCCCGCGCAACTCGCCGAAAGCCGGGTCGCTGAACAGTACATCCTCGGTGTAGCAGGCACTCATGGCCTCGGCATCCAGCCGTTGAAACGCACTGTAGAACGTGGTGATCAGCGCGGTGTGGGCGTCACTCATGGGCAGCTTCCATCCATCAGGTTCAGGGCTCGGTACGATAAGCCCTGGCGCGGTTGAACACTATCGGCATTTATCCGGCGAATGCCGGTGCAGCTACGGCACCATGCCGCAACTGCGGGCATAGGCGAACAAGTCGACATCGGTAGAGATGCACAGACGCTGCATCGCCGTACTTTTCTGCTTGCTGATGGTCGAGATGCTGCGATTGACCCGAGCGGCGATCTGGCTGACCGTCAGCCCACTGGCCAGCATGCGCACCACCTCCCGTTCCTTGCCCGACAACTGTGGCTGTTGCGACTGGTCGCCGGTTCCAGCCTGTATCAATTGCACCCGCAAGCACTCGCTGACAAAGGTCTGGCCTGCGCTGACCGAATTGATCGCCAGCGGCAACTCTTTGGCCGAGGCACTTTTGGCCACAATCGCCTGGGCCCCATGGGCAAAGGAGGCGCGCAACGTGGCGACGTTGGCGAACATCGTGACCAGAATCACCGGCAACGTCGGGTACTGGCGGTGCAACAGGCTCAACAAGCCATACCCGTCGGCCTGTTGGCCGCCCGGCATGGCGAAATCGGTCACCAGCACGTCACAGGGGGTCGTCTCCAGCAAACGCAGCAGTTGGTCAGGGCCATCGGCCTCGCCGACCACTTTGCACCTGCCATTGGCCTCGACCACCACTCGCTGCCCGATACGCACGATGGGATGGTCGTCAGCAATAATCACGCGAAGCATAAACACCCACAGATGATGGCAACTTGATTCAGCGCAAAATACCCTCGCCCGCGGCCCTCAACAACCGTCTAAATCCAGGCGTTTGCGTTGCGATCAACGTTTCGTAGCTGCTCTATGCAGGCCTACAAAATAAAAAGAAAAACCCTACATCCATAGACTGCAATTCAGGCTTTATTTTTCCTACAAACAGCAATGGCTTCACAGGGAACCCAAGTACGTGAGGTAGTCACGCAGCTCCCGCTCAAAGGCTTCCAACGCAGGCGTGCTCTGCCTGATGCCCTGAGCATGGACTTGATCGATCAAGCTCATGCCTCGCCCCTCCAGTTCAGCCACGCCGAGAAACGCCAGGCTTCCCACCAGGCGATGCAGGCGTTCGACAGTCGAAGGGACATCCGAGGCCAGTCGGGCTTGAAACAAGGCAGCGCTGTCCTCCTGGGCTTCACAGAGCAGGCTGGCCAGCATCTGGCTCACCACTTGGGCATCTCCAAAGGTATCAATCAGCCCGGCACGGGTTGGCCAACGCGCTGACAGCCGATAAACCGGTGCAGCAACGGGCGGGCCGGGAAGCCACAGTGCCAGCACTTCACGCAGTTGATCGAAGGTCAATGGTTTGAGCAGCCAGGCGTCCATGCCTGCTTCGCGGCAACGTTGCGGGTCGTCGTCTACCAAGTTGCCGGTCAAGGCAATAATCGGTACGCGTGCCGACGCATTCGCGCATTCGCGCCGTCGAATCGCCCGGCTCATGCTGTAGCCGTCCATGACGGGCATCTGGCAGTCGCTGATCACCAGATCGTAGGGGTATTCGGCGAGCGCCGCGAGGCCGTCCAGCCCATCGACGGCCAGCTGATGGCCAAGCCCCAGTTTATGCAGAAACCACCCCATCAAGGCGCGGTAGGCGGAGTGGTCTTCCACCACCAGCACCTTCAAATGCTGCCAGTGTGGTGGCAGCGCGGTCGAGGGAGTCAATTCACGGGAAAGCACTGCGCTCAACGATACGCCAGTCTCCATGGTCACCTCAGTGTTGCGATCGGTTCGCCAGCGCCCGGTTGGCGCTGGCGCAAGAGTCAGAGATGCGCCTAAGCACACTCATATGACCGTTATCGCCAGACTAAAATATCTTCATGACCACTTCTAAGACGATGCAACAACTACGAAAAACCAATTTTCCTACATGATCTCGCATCTATTCCGACATGGACCCGATTGACTTTCAGGCCCCCTCGGCATTGTCGTAAAAGTTGTATTTCTCGCGGCCCCTCCCCTCGCTACATTGCGCCCCACCCCGATCAGAGGGAACGGGCTCGCCGCACTGCGGCAGCCTCGACACAGCGCGCCAAGCCACCTTGCAACCTGCCCCTCAACGGGACTGGTAAAGGCTTGCGCACGCCTTAAACAGCCGACCTTGCACTGGAACAATCTGAACAATGAACAAGTCCCTGAATCTGGTGGGCACCGCCCTGTTACTCGCCAGCACAACATCGGCCTTCGCCGCCAGCTCCGTAGACCTGACAGTAAAGGGGTTGATCACGCCGAGCGCCTGTACCCCCAACCTGCCTGGCGCCGTCGACTTTGGGAAAATCTCCGCCAAAGACCTGAGTCAAGAGAGCCAAACCCTGCTTGAGGTCAAAACCCTGCAACTGACCGTGAGTTGTGAAGCCTCCACGCTGTTTGGCATCAACCCCGTCGACAACCGTGCAGGCTCCTCAATGCGCGCCGGTGCCTATGGCCTGGGTCTGATCAACGGAACAGAGAAGCTGGGGCGGTATTACATCACGCTGCGCAATCCCGTCACCGATATCCCCTCGATCATGCTGACGATGTTCACTGACGGGCGGTGGTCAGAGCTTTATGAGGACGATGCGGTAGAACCGAATCGATTGTTTGCCTTCGGCGATTTCAACGGTGAGAGCGGTTGGGCACCTCACCCCCTCAAGAATGCAGCCGTGGAAATCGTACTCAACACCGCTATCGCGCCAGCAAAAGACCTGACCTTGACCAATGAAGTGGCATTGGACGGCTCAGCGACACTGGAAGTGAAGTACCTGTAACCCGGTCGACGCTACGTAGACCCCTCTTGTAAAGAACCCTTTGCCTATGAACGCTTTTGCCTCCCGACTCATGTTGACACTGTTGTTCGCGCCGCCGGTAATGGCCGACAGCAACACCGACCTCACGGTCAAAGGCACCATCACCCCGAGCGCCTGTGCGCCACTGATCTCCGGCGGCGGCACAATCGACTTCGGAAAAATGGCAGTCAAGGACCTCAACGCCGGGCAATACACCTCATTGCCCAACCAATCCATGCAATTGAGCGTGCGTTGTGAAGCACCGACGTTCTTCACCCTGACCACCGTCGACAACCGCGCCGGCTCCTCTGCCAACCACCAGTACTGGCATGGGCTGGGCCTGACCCAGGAAGGCGAAAAGCTCGGCGGCACGGTTTTCCATCTCTATGGTCCCGTGGCTGATGGTGTCGCGGTACGCACCATCACCTCACAAGACGGCGGCGTGACGTGGCTACCGACCAGCCTGCTGACGCACACCCTGCTGACCGCCGTCGCGGTGGGCAACCAACTGGTGCCGATCGCGGTGAAGGATTTCGACGCTGAAATCCGCCTGTTCACCCACATCGCCCCCGCCGATAGCCTGACGCTGACGGATGAAGTGCCCGTCGACGGGCACGCCACGGTCCAGGTCAGCTACTTGTAAGTGCCACACACAGACTCGTTCGAAAGGAACTCGCCCCTATGAAAGCCCTGTTAACCACCCTCACCACCAGCCTGCTGCTGCTCGGCTCCGCCAGCACCTACGCCGCGTCTACCGTCGACCTGACCGTCAAGGGCCTGATCGTGCCTAGCGCCTGCACGCCAAACATGAGCAGTGGCGGGATCATCGACCACGGCAAGATTTCCGCAAAAGACCTGCGTCCGGACAACCCTACACACATCGGGACCCATGTCATGACCCTGGTGGTGGTGTGCGATGCGCCCATTCAGTTTGCCCTGCACTCCATCGATAACCGTGCTGGTTCATCCATTTCCTCTTCCGACTACGGCTTGGGCCTGATCAACGGCACCCAGAAGCTGGGCTGGTACAAGCTGATGCTGCGTAACGCCGTTGCCGACGGCGCACAGATGCAACCGATTGCCTCCTCGGATGGCGGCAACACCTGGTACAGCGAAAAGTTCTGGGACGCCGGCTTGTACATGGCGCTGGCCACCCTGGACGACGCCACCCAACCGGCCTCCATCAAGGAACTGGTGACGGAGTTGGTAGTAGACACCTCCATCGCCCGCACCGATGGCCTGGACCTGAGCAACGAGGTGACGCTCGACGGCTCGGCCACCTTGGAAGTGAAGTACCTGTAAGCCTTGGGCGCCCATGCCTGGCGGGAACAGGCAGGCATGGGCATTTCTTCCGTTTCGGCCGTTTGCACGTCGGCCAGTGGCGCAAACCGATGACTACCTACCCTCGCCTCTTGGCGACAGTCCTTTTACTGACGAACGCCACGGCGGCCTTTGCCGCGTCGTTTGTCGACATCACGGTGACCGGTCGGCTGACGCCGGACGCTTGCCACGTGACGCTGTCTGACGAGGGCACGGTCGATCACGGCAAAATCCCGGCTCACACCCTCAGTCCCAGCGAGTTCACCCTACTGCCCAGCCGGGCATTGGCGCTGAATGTGCAGTGCGCCAGGCCCATGCTATTTGCCCTGGTTGGGATCGACAACCGAGCCGAGTCCGCCTTGGGCCCCGGGCTTTACAGCCTGGGCAGAAACATCCACGCGCCCGCCGAACGCCTGGGGTCGGTGGCGCTGTCTTATCGCAACCCGTTGGGCGATGCGCAACCCATGCAAGCGCTGGCTTCCAGCGACAACGGCGAAACCTGGGCACCGCACCCCAATGCCTCCCCCAGGACCTACGTCGGTTTTGCCCCCATCGGTGATCGCCAGCCCGACTTCATCGGCCAGTTGAGCGCCCAACTGCAAATCGACACCGCCATCAACCTGGCCCAGTACCTGACCCTGAACCAGGAAGTGCCGCTCGATGGCTCCATCGTCCTGGATTTGCGCTACCTCTGACTTCTTTATGCTGCCCCTATGGGAAACCCCGTCATGACGACGACATTGTTGAAAACCGCGGCCTGCCTGGCTGCCCTGACGTTGCTGCCGGCCACTTATGCACAGGCCGATGGCATGGTCCCAGACACCTCCGTGGTGATCATTTACGAAACCGATGGCGAAGCCGCCGTATCGGTGACCAACACCGACAGCCAACTCGCCTTGCTGCACGTCACCCTGGAAGATGTTCCCGAGGACACCGAGTCGTTACTGGTGGTCACGCCGCCACTGTCGCGGGTCGAACCGTCCAAATCGCAACTGGTGCGTTTCATCCTGCAAAGCCAGCAACCGTTGCTCACCCAGCGACTCAAGCGGGCAATCTTTGAAGGCATGCCCCAGGGCCGGCCGGCCACTGAAGCCGGGCATGCACGGGTAGGCGTGACGGTGCGCCAGAACTTGCCGGTGATCATTCATCCCAAAGGCCTGGCGCGCAATCGCACACCGTGGACTCTACTGAGTTGGTCGCAGCACGGCGCCACCTTGCAGGTGCGCAACGACAGCCCGTATGTGGTGCGCCTGGCCCAGGAACTGCGCCTGCTGCCCGGTGATGGCAAGGCGATGCTGCCGCGCACCTACGTGTTGCCGGGAGAAACCCTGAGCATGCCGGCCACCGGCGGCCCGGCCAGCACCGTACGGCTGCAACCGGCCACGGTGTATGGCTTTGCGGTAGCCGCCTACGAAGCCCCTCTGACCTGACGGCATACACCAGGCGCCCGGCGCCTGCATAACGAAGTGACGGCTCGAAGACCGTCACCAGGGCGCACAGACGCCCATCACTTGAGTGCCTTTCGTGAAAACAGTATTTAGCGACCGTGACGGCGAAGCCGTGCCCGACACACCTGCCCGCATCACTCGCCCGGCCATGCTGTTGGCGTGTGTGCTCTGGCCCGCAGCATCCTGGGCCGAAGCACGACCGGGGTTTGATGCCACGACCCTGCACCAGCGGGGCATTGATCCACAATTGGCCAGCCTGTTGCTCGACGCACCGCGCTTTGCCGCAGGCCGACATGCTGTCAGCCTGCGGGTCAACGGCCAGCGCCGGGGGCGGCTGGAGGTGGGGTTTGATCAGCAGGGGGCACTGTGTTTTGACCGCGCCTTGCTGGACGCCGCCAACCTGATCGTCCCCGCAGATGACGGCCCCTGCCATGACTTTCTGGAACGCTACCCACAAAGCCTGGTGGAGCCCGACCCGGCAAGCCTGACGGTGTCGCTGGTGGTGCCGACCGAGGCGTTGCGGCCTGTGCAACAAGACGTCTCGGGCTATGAAACCGGTGGGGTTGCCGGTTTGCTCAATTACGACCTCACCGGGTTCTACAACCGCTTCGGTGACGGTGACAGCCGTTTCGGCTCGGCCAATACCGAAGTCGGTTTCAACGCCGGCGACTGGATCGTGCGCAGCCGCCAGGTACAGACCTGGCAGGACGGTCTGTCGCGCAGCACGCACCTGGAGGCCTACGCCCAGCGCACGTTCGCCAGCCACCAGGCCGTGCTGCAACTCGGGCAGATCAACCTCTACAACCCAGTGCTGTCCGGCGCGCAGATCACCGGGGTGCAGGTCCTCACCGAACAGGCCCTTCAAGAGCAAGGCCAGGGTGCGACCATCGAGGGGATCGCCAACAGCCCGGCGCAGGTCGAGGTGCGGCAGAACGGCGCGTTGATTCACTCCACAGTGGTCCCCGCCGGGCCGTTTTCCCTGACGGACGTGCGCCGTTTGAACTCGCGCTCCGACGTCGAAGTCACCGTCCGCGAAAGCAGCGGTGGCGAGCGGCGTTTCACCGTCCCGGCGGCCATGCTCGGCCTTGGTTTGCCAGCACCGGGCTATTCGGTCGCAGCGGGGCGCGTGCGCAACATCGGCAATGCCCAGGGCGATGACCCTTGGGTGGTCAGCGCAGGCTGGACCGGCGCCGTGCACCCGCAACTGTCCCTGGGCAGCGGCGTGCTGGCGTCCAGCGAATACCGCGCGGGCGGGTTGAGCCTGGGCTGGCTGCCGTGGCTGGACAGTCACATCCAGCTGTCCAGCCAACTCGCCGATACCCAGGCACGGGACAAGGTTCGCGGGCTGCAGACCGACCTGTCATGGGCCCAGCGCCTGAATGATCAGTGGTCGTTCAGCGTGGCCAATTCCTGGCGCACGGCGGGCTATCGGGAGCTGGAAGAAGCCACCTACGAACCCGAGACCACTCAGCAACGGCGCTCGCGTTATCGCGATCAACAAAGCGCGACGTTGGGATGGTCCCACCCGTGGTTGGGCGCGTTCAGTGCGGGGGCTTCACGCTCCAGCAGCTTTGATGGCGACAGCAGCAGCCGGGGCCTGGTCTCCTGGGGCACCAGCGTGCGCGGGGTGTCGCTGTCGGCCAGCGGCGAATGGCAGATGGGCGGCCGCCAGCAACAAGACAATGCGGTGTACCTGAACATCAGCGTGCCCTTGGGCGAGAGCCGCCGGGCCCGCGGCTGGGTGCGCAACTCCGGTGGCGAACACCGCACCGGGCTGGGTTTGAGTGAGCAGATCGACGATCAACTGAGCTACCGCGTCAGTGCCGAACACGACACCCGCGATCGACAGGTGGAAACCACGCTGGGCCTCTCCGCCCTGCCGCGCTATAGCCAACTGGACTTCAGCTACAGCCGCTCCGACGCCGAGCGTTCGAGCTACCAAGGCAGCGCCCGAGGCGGTGTGGTGATGCATGGCGGCGGCGTCACATTATCGCCCTACCCAGTGCGCGACACCTTCGCCGTGGCATCGGTGGGCGACATCAGCGGCATCAAACTGAGCACCCCCAGCGGGCCAGTGTGGACCGACTGGCAAGGCCAGGCCGTGGTGCCGCAGGTCAGCGCTTACGGCCGCAGCCCGGTGGAAGTCCAGACCCGCTCGCTGCCACGCAATGCGGATATCAACAACGGCCTGGCAATGATCGCCGCCGGGCGCGGGGCCGTGGATCGGGTCGAATTTGGCGTGACCCGCACACGTCGGGTATTGCTGCACGCGCGCACCGAACAGGGCACCCCCCTGCCGCGCGGGGCGTCCGTCAGTACCGCTGGCGGGGAGTTCGTGACCCTGGTCCAGGATGGCGGCCAGGTGTTCCTGCCCAATGTGCTGGAGCAACCGCAATTGTGGGTCAGCGCCCCTGGCATGACGCGTTGTGCCCTGCGCTTCGAGTTGCCGGAAAAGAGCGACCCCCAGGTGTATTTCGAAACCGCGTCCGCACGCTGCGATAAATCATGAGGACCCTCACCATGAATACCGCTTCTACCCTGTCCCGCCTGGCCATGAGCGTGATGCTGCTGATAGTCGCCAGCAACGCCCTTGCCGAGGACGAGTGCCAACTGAACCTCAATGAATCGCTGCTGGATTTCGGCCTGATGAGCCGTATCGCACAACAGGACAGCACCCTTGAGCGCCCGTTGGGTGAGCGCCGCGTCAGCCTGAATGTGAGCTGCGCGCAGCCGACCGACATGAGCCTGTTTTATCAGGCGCTGGCGGCCACTTCGCAGCGGCTGCGGTTCACCGAGCATGGCAGCTACGCGATCCAGGCCAGCGACGCGGTGCTGGACGGCACCGCCGTGGAGCTGGGATTGATCCCCGCACTCGGCCAGCCGCCAGTGGCCCGTGGCGCGCTGCTGAACTGGCGCACAGGCCACGGCATCGCACCGGTCAACGGCGAGACGCTACTCAACGGCCAGCATTTTTCCGTGCAATTGACCTTCAGCGCCTTCGCCGACATCGCCGCCACACGGGTCACGGACGCCACCACCTGGGAAGCCTCCGGGACGTTCCATGGCCGTCATAGCGCGCGCGAAGTGAGTCTGCGCGCCCACTTCGCGCCCGCCGCGTGCAAACCTCAACTGTCCAACGGTGGCCTGGTGGACTACGGCACGTTGCTGGCGAAAGATCTGAGCCCAACCCACGAAAACCCACTGCCCACCCGCACCTTGCAGTTCTCTGTCAATTGCGACGCGCCCACCCCCTTTGCCCTGCTGATGCACGACAACCGCTCCGGCACGGCCACCGGCGGCACCGATGAAACCGCCTATGGCCTGGACCTGGACAACAGCGGGAACAAGATCGGCCGCTACTACCTGAACATCGACCCGGCAGACTTCACAGCCGACGCCTACCGCACGCTCTACCGCACCGACTCCACCAGCAGCGGCCAGGCCTGGAGCACCTCCAGTGCGCGGCAGATTCCCATCGCCGCCCACAGCCTCATGGGTTTTACCGACAGCGCCGGCAACACCCGCGGCCCCATTGCCCTGCAGAACCTGGCCGGCACCGTGCGTATCAAGGCGTACCTGGCCCCCACCCAGTCCATGGACCTGCGCACGGTGGTGCACATCAATGGTTCCGGCACCCTTGAAATCATCTACCTCTAATCACTGGAATCCGCTGAATGAACAAGTACTGCCTGGTTTTTTCTTCACTGCTATTGCTGCCCTCGACCGCGCCGGCACTGGCGGCGTCGACCGTGGAGCTGATCGTCAAGGGCAGGATCACGCCCGTCGCCTGCACGCCGCTGCTGTCCGCTGGCGGCTTGATCGACTACGGCAAGATTTCCCAGCAGGACCTGAACCTCGACAGAGGCACACGACTGCCGATCAAACATCTGCAAGTCAGCATTGGCTGCAACGCGCCGAGCCGCTTTGCCTTGCGCATGCGTGACAATCGCGATGGCACGGCCACGGTCAATAGCGAGATTTACTACGGGTTGGGGCTGGACCAGAGTGGCAATCGCATCGGCCTCTATTCCATGAGCTTCGACCCGCGTAGCACCCAGGCAGACAGCACCACACCCCTGTACGGCACCGAGTCCACCACCGGTGGCCTGGCCTGGCGCACCGCCAACCTCAACCCTATCGATATCGGGGCCAACAGTTACCTGGGGTTCACCACCGCCGAAGGCAGCACCGCCGGGCCCTCGGCGATCCAGGCGTTAACCAGCACCGTCAAGGTCGAGGCGGTGATCAATGCCAAGCAGAACCTGGACCTGAGCAGCGACACCTTGCTCGACGGCTCGGCGACCCTGGAAGTGCTGTACCTCTAGACTTTCTCGCTGCTGACCTTCACATACAGCGCCCGCCCCGCCCCCAGCCCGGCAACGATGGCGCCCAGGCCGATCACCGCGAAAATCCAGCCGATGGCCGACCAGCCGCCCGTCCAGTCGTGCACCAGGCCCACCGCAAATGGGCCAATGGACGCCAGGGTGTAGCCAAAACCCTGGGCCATGCTCGACAGGTTGGCCGCCACATGGGAGTCGCGCGAACGCAGCACGATCAGGGTCAGCGCCAGGCTGAACGTACCGCCCTGGCCCAGGCCGAGCAGGATCGCCCAGCCCCAGAGGCCGTCCAGCGGTGCATACAGGCAACCGAACAAACCGCCGAGGGTCAGCAGCATCACCACTACGATCGCCAGGCGCTGGTCTTTGCCACGGGTGGCGAGCCAGGGTGCGGCGAGGGAACTGAACAATTGCATGACGATAGAGCCGGACAACGCCAACCCGGCTTCGGTGGCGCTCAGGCCACGACCGATCAGGATCGACGGCAGCCAGCCAAACACGATGTACGACAGGGACGATTGCAGGCCCATGTACAAGGTGACCTGCCAGGCCAACGGATCACGCAGCAGGCCCTTCACTCGATAGGCGACCTGGTGGGTAGCGTGTTTGCGGCCGACCTGCGGTAACCAGAACAACGCCGCCGCCAACGCCGGCAGAATCCAGAAGCCCAGGCCAATGGTCCAGCGGTCACCGAAGTAATGACTCAGCGGCACCGTGGCACCGGCGGCCAACGCCGCGCCCAGGCACAGGGCCATGGTGTAGACCCCGGTCATGGCACCGGCCTGCCTGGCGAAATCACGCTTGATCAGGCCCGGCAGCAAGACGCCGATGATGCCGATGCTCGCACCGGCGATCAGGCTGCCGGCGAACAAGCCCACTTCGCCAAAAGCGCTGCGCAGGAGGATGCCGGCGGCCAGGGTCAGCAAAATCCCCAACACCACCCGCTCGGCGCCAAACCGCCGGGCCAGGATCGGCGCCGTGGGTGCGAACAGGCCGAGGCACAACACCGGCAGGGTGGTGAGCAAACCGGCCTTGGCCGCCGACAACCCCAGGCTGCTGGAGACGTCGGCCAGCAATGGCGCCACGCTCGACAGCGCCGGACGCAGGTTCAAGGCCACCAGAATCAGGCCCAGCAGCAGCAACCAGGGGCGACTCACCACCGGGTGGCTGCTTTGCACCACTTCGTCGTCGGCCTCGGCGTCGATCAACAGTTCGTCCAACTCGCTCGTACGTTTGGTTTCAGGGTTCATTGATCAACTGCCGGCAAAGGGATTTGGCGCGTTCCGGGTCCTGGTGTTCCACGGCTTCGAGCAGGGCGATATGCAGGTCGAACACCGCCTGGCGACGCGGCGAAATGTTCAGGGTCTGGCGCAACTGCACGCCGACGATGGCGGAAAAGTACTGGTACAGCTCGCTCAATGCCGGGTTGTGCGCAGCGTCCACCAGGCGTTTGTGGAACAGCAGGTCGGCGCTGATATAGGCCTCGAGGTCACCGTGGTACAGCACCGCGCTGGCCTTGAGTGCCTCATGCAAAGCGGTGAGGTCGGCTTCGGTACGGCGCACCGCCGCGAGCCCGACGGCCTCCACTTCCAGTATCTGCCGCGTCTCCTGCGCCTGCTCCAAGGTGCAATGGGATAACGCGCGCATGGCCCCCAGCGGGTCGGTCATGGAGCGCAGGTAACTGCCGTCGCCCTGGCGGATCTCGATCAACCCGGAAAACGCCAGCACGCGCATGGCCTCGCGCACGGTATTGCGGCTGATGCCCAGCTCGGCGGCCAGCTCCGGCTCGGTGGGCAGGCGCTCGCCGATGGCCCACCGGCCTTCGCTGATACGCCAGCGCAATTGCTCAAGGGCCTGGTCCACCAGGGAGCGTTTGATCAAGGGGGCGATGTCTGTCATGGGATGCAGGCTTTCGTCCAATCATAGGATGAATTTTCCTACAGCCTATTCAGAGTTGCCTACAAAGGCAACGCACTACGGTTCTTAGGCAGCAAAAGGAGCAGTATTTTCGATTGGTAAAATTACCCTCAAAGGGTAATTATTCGGCTCAGGTGTCTTATGGAAAAGTACACACCTCATTACGATCTGGCGGTGATCAAGACGGATGTCAGGCGGCTTGGAGGCCGGGCATTTACGCTCGCAGCAAAGCAAACAGGCGCGCGGCTCGGCCTGAATATCAACGAGATGCAAGAGGTCGTTTTCGAACTACAAAACAGGATGTTGTACAAATCGATGACCACGTATGCCGATCACCGGGTGTGGCAGGACGTGTACCACATCAATTCACACGGTCTGGAGATTTACATCAAGGTCACTTACTGCACAGCCGGTAACCCTCCAGTGATCTCCTTCAAGAAGAAGAGCTCATGAACACTCAACATTGCTTCATTTGCGGTGCACCCGACGCCATGACGCGCTTCGAAAGCCGCAGCGAAACCCTCCGTGTCAACGGCATGGAACGGCGTGTCGATGACCTGTCTGGCTGGGAATGCCAACTGTGCGGCGACGGCATGCATGACCCTGACAGCTCCGACCGCTATAGCGCCGCCAGCGATGAACTGGTCCGTACCGCGCGGACAATGATCGGCAACGAGATGAAACGCATCCGTCGCAAGCTGCACCTTACGCAGAAAGAAGCCGTGCAACTGTTGTCCGGTGGCGGTCACAACGCTTTTTCACGTTATGAACGCGGTGAGCTTCTGCCACCGAAGCCACTGGTTCTATTGATGCGATTGTTGGACCGTTACCCTCACCTCCTCGCCGACGCCAGGGTATTGGCCGAAGGCGCTGACCTGCGGGGCTTCACCCATACCGCGAACACAGGGCAGGAGGCGCTCAAGGCCTCCTGAACAGACAAAAATAAACCCGGCCAAGCCGGGTTTATTTTTTCAGGCATCGATCAATGCAGGATCTGGCTCAAGAACAGCTTGGTCCGGTCATTCTGCGGGTTGTCGAAGAAGTCATTCGGCGCCGCCTGTTCGACGATCTCGCCCTTGTCCATGAAGATCACGCGGTTGGCCACGGTGCGCGCGAAGCCCATTTCGTGGGTTACGCACAACATGGTCATGCCGTCTTCGGCCAGGCCGATCATGGTGTCGAGTACTTCCTTGACCATTTCCGGGTCGAGGGCCGAGGTCGGCTCGTCGAACAGCATGATTTTCGGCTTCATGCACAGGGCACGGGCAATCGCCACGCGCTGTTGCTGGCCGCCGGACAGTTGCCCCGGAAACTTGTGAGCCTGCTCCGGGATGCGCACACGCTCCAGGTAGTGCATGGCGATTTCCTCGGCCTTGCGCTTGGGCATCTTGCGCACCCACATCGGCGCCAGCGTGCAGTTCTGCAGGATGGTCAGGTGCGGGAACAGATTGAAGTGCTGGAACACCATGCCGACTTCACGGCGGATCGCTTCGATCTGCTTGAGGTCGTTGGTCAGCTCCACGCCATCGACCACGATGCGGCCCTGCTGGTGCTCTTCCAGGCGGTTGAGGCAACGGATGGTGGTGGACTTGCCCGAACCCGACGGGCCGCACAGCACGATACGCTCGCCCTGCTTGACGTTGAGGTTGATGTCTTTCAACACATGGAACTGGCCGTACCACTTGTTGACGCCCTGCATCTGGATAATGCCTTCAGGGCTCACAGGCTGTTTGATCGCTTCGCTCATAACATCAACTCCTAACGCTTGTGGCCTGTGTCGAGCTTGTGTTCCAAATGAATGGAATAGCGCGACATACCAAAACAGAAAATCCAGAACACCAGGGCGGCAAACACATAGCCTTCGGTGGCCATACCCAACCATTTAGGGTCGGCGGCGGCTTGCTTGACGCTGTTGAGCAGGTCGAACAGGCCGATGATGATCACCAGGCTGGTGTCCTTGAACAACGCGATAAACGTGTTGACGATGCCCGGGATCACCATCTTCAGGGCTTGCGGCAGGATCACCAGGCCCATGCTGCGCCAGTAACCCAGGCCCATCGCCGCGGCCGCTTCGTACTGACCTTTGGGAATCGCCTGCAAGCCACCGCGCACCACTTCGGCCACGTAGGCCGACTGGAACAGGATCACGCCGATCAACGCCCGCAGCAGCTTGTCGATGCCCATGCCTTCGGGCAGGAACAAGGGCAGCATCACCGAGGACATGAACAGCACGGTGATCAACGGCACGCCGCGCCAGAACTCGATAAAGGTCACGCAGACCACACGAATCGCCGGCATGTTCGAGCGCCGCCCCAAGGCCAGCACAATGCCCAGAGGCAAGGCGCCGGCGATGCCGACGGTGGCGATGACCAGGGTCAGCATCAGGCCGCCCCATTGGCTGGTGGCCACATTGGTCAGCCCGAAGATCCCGCCGTGCAGCAGGAAGTAGGCGATGATCGGGTACAGCACCAGGAAGCTCAGGCCATAGACCGCCTTGCGTGGGAAACGCGAGATGAACAACGGCGCCACGCCGACGATGGCCAGCCACACGGTCAGGTCCACACGCCAGCGCAGGTCGCCGGGGTAATAGCCGTACATGAACTGCCCGAAGCGCTGCTGGATAAACACCCAGCACGCGCCTTCCTTGGTGCAGTCGGCGCGGGTGGTGCCGACCCAGTTGGCATCGAGGATGGCCCACTGCAGGATCGGCGGCACCACCAGGTAGATCAGGTAGAACGCCAACAGCGTCAGCAGGGTATTGAGCCAACTGGAGAACAGGTTGGCGCGCATCCAGGCCATCGGTCCGAAGACTTTGCTCGGCGGCGGCATATCAGGTTTGAAAGTATGCGAACTCATGTGCGTTTCCTCACCGCTCGATCAGCGCAATGCGCTTGTTGTACCAGTTCATCAGCAGGGAAATGCTGATGCTGATCGCCAGGTACACGCTCATGGTGATGGCAATAACCTCGATGGCCTGGCCGGTCTGGTTGAGCACCGTGCCGGCAAACAGCGAAACCATTTCCGGGTAACCGATACCGGCGGCCAGCGACGAGTTCTTCGCCAGGTTCAGGTACTGGCTGGTCAGCGGCGGAATGATCACCCGCAGGGCTTGCGGGATGATGACCTTGCGCAGCGTCGGCCCAGGGCGCAGGCCCAGGGAGCGCGCAGCTTCGGTCTGGCCGTGGCTGACGGACTTGATGCCCGAACGCACGATCTCGGCGATAAACGCTGCCGTGTACACGGTAAGCGCCAGGGTCAGCGCCAGCAGTTCAGGGATCAGTACCCAACCGCCGACAAAGTTGAAACCTGAAAGCTTTGGTATTTCCCAGTGCAGCGGCGCGCCGAAGATCAAGGCACACAGCGCCGGGATCACGATAAACAGCGCCAGGCCCGCCCAGAACTTATGGAAGGGTACGCCGGTCGCTTCAAAACGCTTGTTGGCCCAACGCGCCATCAGCACGATGGCCACGATGGCAACCACAATACTGGCCACAAACGGCCAGAACCCGTCAGCGGCCAGCGCTGCCGGCATGTTCAGGCCACGGCTGCTGACAAAGAAGGTGTCACCGAAGTTATGGCTGTTGCGCGGTCCCGGCATGGTCAGGAACACCGCGAAGTACCAGAACAGGATCTGCAGCAGCGGCGGAATGTTGCGGAACACTTCCACATACACGGTCGCCAGCTTGTTGATCATCCAGTTCGGTGACAGGCGCGCCACGCCGATGATGAAGCCCAGCAGGGTCGCCAGGATCACCCCGATAAAGGTCACCAGCAAAGTGTTGAGCAGCCCGATCACAAAGACGCGGGCATAACTGTCCGATTCGGTGTAGTCGATCAGATGCTGCGCGATGCCGAAGCCGGCACTGCGCTCAAGAAAGTCGAAACCCGAGGTAATGCCCCGGTGCTGAAGGTTGGTCTGGGTATTGTCGAAGAGGTACCAGCCCAGCGAGACCACCGCCACAATCGTGATGATCTGGAAGAGCCACGCACGCACTTTGGGATCGCTGAAGCTGAGCTTCTGCTTTGGTGCGCCGATTTGATTTTGCATGAAGTGCCCCGGAAAGAATGGAACAGAACATCACCCGGCGGTTGGCCCACCGGGTGACAGAACCATCAGCGATCAGCGCACAGGGGGTGCGTATTGAATGCCGCCAGCGTTCCACAGCGCGTTCAGGCCACGGTCGATTTCCAGCGGGGTGCTCTTGCCCAGGTTGCGCTCGAACACTTCACCGTAGTTACCGACTTGCTTGACGATCTGTACGACCCAATCCTTCTTCACTTTCAGGTCTTTGCCGTATTCGCCGTCAGCACCGAGCAGACGCGCAACGTCCGGGTTCTTGGTGGACTTGGCTTCAGCTTCAACGTTTTTGGACGTGATGCCGGCTTCTTCAGCGTTGAGCATGGCGTAGCCCACCCAGCGCACGATGGCCAGCCACTCGTCATCGCCGTTACGCACGACCGGGCCCAGCGGTTCCTTGGAAATGGTTTCCGGCAGAACCACGTAGTCCTTCGGCGCGGCCAGCTTGCTGCGCTGGGCGAACAGTTGGGACTTGTCGGAGGTCAGTACGTCGCAACGACCGGATTCCAGCGACTTGGCGCTTTCATCGGAGGTGTCGAAGGTGATCGGGGTGTATTTGAGGTTGTTGCCACGGAAGTAGTCGGAAACGTTCAGCTCAGTGGTGGTACCGGCCTGGATGCAGATGGTTGCACCGTCCAGTTCCTTGGCACTTTTGACACCCAGCTTGTTGTTAACCAGGAAGCCGATGCCGTCGTAGTAAGTGATGAAGCCCGGGAATTTCAGGCCCATGCCCGCATCGCGGGAGCTGGTCATGGTGGTGTTGCGCGACAGGATGTCGACTTCGCCGGATTGAAGCGCGGTGAAACGCTCCTTGGCGTTCAACTGGCTGAATTTGACCTTGGTGGCGTCGCCGAAAACGGCAGCGGCCACGGCGCGGCAAACGTCAGCATCGATCCCGAGGATCTTGCCGCTGGCATCCGGTACCGAGAAGCCCGGCAAGCCGTCACTCACGCCACATTGCACAAAGCCTTTCTTCTGCACGGCGTCCAGAGTGGCGCCAGCCTGGGCGAAACCACTGACACCCAGTACAGCCGCCGCGCTAACGATGGCCAGGGTGGATTTCAATACCTTCATTCAAACCTCCAGTTGCTCTTGTTGTGTCGAAGCTCCAACCTCAGCGCACCCTTATGAGGCGATATCGACCCGTGTTGGCTTTTTTTAGGGTCAAGCGGCATGAGGCTTTCGCGGTAATTCCAGCGGCTATCCTGAAAGCGGCAGTCACTGATAGTGTTACCGTCCCAGGAAAGTTCTGACATCGACCTACACATAGCAAGGCGCGTACCAGAGTGGCGGCTGAGTCGTTTCAGCCCCTCGTCAATGGAAAAAGATTCAACCTTGCGACATTCTCTTAACAGATCAACCTGTCGCGCACCGTTACGACGCACCCAATCGGAGCGCGCGCACATATATGGAGCAGACATGACCGAACCCTTGATTCTTCAGCCCGCCAAGCCCGCAGACGCCTGCGTAATCTGGTTGCATGGCCTGGGTGCCGATCGCTACGACTTCCTGCCGGTGGCCGAGGCGCTGCAGGAAAGCTTGCTGTCCACCCGCTTTGTATTGCCCCAGGCACCGACCCGTCCGGTGACGATCAATGGTGGCTACGAGATGCCCAGTTGGTACGACATCAAGGCCATGAGCCCGGCCCGCTCGATCAGCCTGGAAGAGCTGGAGGTGTCGGCAAAAATGCTGACCGATCTGATCGAAGCACAGAAGAGAACCGGAATAGACGCTTCGCGGATTTTCCTCGCGGGCTTTTCCCAAGGTGGCGCCGTGGTATTCCACACCGCGTTCCTGAATTGGGAGGGGCCATTGGGCGGCGTCATCGCCCTCTCCACCTACGCGCCCACCTTCAGCGATGAGCTTGAATTGTCGGCCAGCCAACAACGCATTCCAACGCTATGCCTGCACGGCCAGTACGACGAGGTGGTACAGAACGCCATGGGCCGCAGCGCCTACGAGCATCTGAAAACCCGTGGTGTCACCGTGACATGGCAGGAATACCCAATGGGCCACGAAGTGTTACCCCAGGAGATACACGATATAGGGACTTGGTTGACCGCTCGCCTGGGCTGAACCCCACGTTTATGTAGCCGTATGACAGACGCACTACGCCGCGCCCGATTCTTGCATTACACTGGCCGGCGTACATTCCTTAACCAATTAATGAGATCACCGTGCTCAAAGCACTCAAGAAGATGTTCGGCAAAAGCGAGGCTGAGCCGCTCGCGCCTGTTCCCAGTGCTCCTGTCCCCACCTCCGGCAGCCGCAATGACGGTCAACAGCCAGGCCGGACTGCACCTGTCGCCCAGCCGAAGACGCCGACGGTGACACCGCCCGAACAGGCAAAACTCGAGACGCAAGCCGCACCCGCCCCCAAGCCTCGCCGGGAACGCGCGCCCAAACCGCCGGTGATCCCGTGGAAACTCGAAGACTTCGTCGTCGAGCCCCAGGAAGGCAAGACCCGCTTCCACGATTTCAAACTCGCCCCGGAACTGATGCACGCCATCCAGGACCTGGGTTTCCCGTACTGCACGCCGATCCAGGCGCAGGTCCTGGGCTTCACCCTCGCCGGCAAAGATGCCATCGGCCGTGCCCAGACCGGTACCGGCAAGACCGCCGCGTTCCTGATCTCGATCATCACCCAGCTGCTGCAAACGCCGCCGCCGAAAGAACGCTACATGGGTGAACCGCGTGCGCTGATCATCGCGCCTACCCGTGAACTGGTGGTGCAGATCGCCAAGGACGCCGCCGACCTGACCAAGTACACCGGTCTCAACGTCATGACGTTCGTCGGCGGCATGGACTTCGACAAGCAGCTCAAGCACCTCGAAGCCCGCCACTGCGACATCCTGGTGGCGACCCCCGGCCGCCTGCTGGACTTCAACCAGCGCGGCGACGTGCACCTGGACATGGTCGAAGTGATGGTGCTGGACGAAGCCGACCGCATGCTCGACATGGGTTTCATCCCACAAGTGCGTCAGATCATTCGCCAGACCCCGCCAAAGGCCGAGCGTCAGACCCTGCTGTTCTCCGCGACCTTTACCGAAGACGTGATGAACCTCGCCAAGCAGTGGACGACCGAGCCGTCGATCGTCGAGATCGAAGCGCTGAACGTCGCCAGCGAAAACGTCGAACAGCACATCTATGCCGTGGCCGGTGCCGACAAGTACAAGCTGCTCTACAACCTGGTCAACGACAACGGCTGGGAACGCGTGATGGTGTTCGCCAACCGCAAGGACGAAGTGCGCCGCATCGAAGAACGCCTGGTGCGCGATGGCGTGAATGCCGCGCAGCTGTCCGGCGATGTGCCGCAACACAAGCGCATCAAGACCCTGGAAGGCTTCCGCGAAGGCAAGATCCGCGTGCTGGTGGCCACCGACGTGGCCGGGCGCGGGATTCACATCGACGGCATCAGCCACGTGATCAACTTCACCCTGCCGGAAGTGCCGGACGACTACGTGCACCGCATCGGCCGTACCGGCCGGGCGGGGGCTGCGGGCGTGTCGATCAGCTTTGCCGGGGAGGATGACTCGTATCAGCTGCCGTCGATCGAGACGTTGCTGGGGCGCAAGATCAGTTGCGAGACACCGCCGACGCACTTGCTGCGGGCTGTAGAACGCAAACGCCCGTAAGCTGAAATGCGATAAAAAATGTGGGAGGGGGCTTGCTCCCGATAGCAGTGGGTCAGTCACAGATAAAGTGACTGACACCCTGCCATCGGGATGCAAGCCCCCTCCCACATTTGGTTCTGTGTTCGGCTGGCTATTTCCAGCGATCCGCTGCAGCGTGGTCGCTGTCTCGCCCTTCCACCCAGCGCGCGCCTTCGCTGGTATTTTCCTTCTTCCAGAACGGCGCACGGGTTTTCAGGTAATCCATCACAAACGCACAGGCATCGAACGCGGCCTGGCGATGGGCACTGGCGGCGGCCACGAACACTATCGGCTCGCCAGGCTCCAGCGCACCGATACGATGCAGCACTTCGAGCTTGAGCAGCGGCCAGCGTTGCTCGGCTTCGACGGCGATCTTGGCCAAGGCTTTTTCAGTCATGCCCGGATAGTGTTCGAGGAACATGCCAGACACCTCGCGCCCCTCGTTGAAGTCGCGCACATAGCCGACAAAACTCACCACCGCGCCCACGCCCACATTCGCCGCGTGCATCGCGTTGACCTCGGCACCGGGGTCAAACGGTTCGACCTGTACACGAATGGCCATGTTCAGCCTCCGGTCACGGGCGGGAAGAACGCGACTTCATCACCGGCCTGCAACGGCTCGTCGAGAGCGCACAACTCCTGGTTGCGAGCACACATCAAGCTGGTTTCGTTGAGCACTTCAAAGCCCGGATCAGCGGCCAGCGCCTGGCGCACGGCATCGACCGTGGCGAAGTCGCCTTCCATCTCAAGTGAATCCAGGCCTATTTTTTCGCTGTAACGCGCGAAAAACAGTACGTTGATGCTCATTGTCCATCCGCCTTGAAATGCCCGCTCTTACCGCCAAGCTTTTCCAGCAGGCGAATGTTTTCGATGGTCATGCCGCGATCCACGGCCTTGCACATGTCGTAGATCGTCAGCGCCGCGACGCTGGCCGCCGTCAACGCTTCCATCTCTACGCCGGTCTGCCCGGACAGCTTGCAGCGTGCGACGATGTGCACCGAGTCTGCGCCATCGGCACTCAGTTCGACCTTGACACCGGTCAACATCAGCGGGTGACACAGGGGGATCAAATCACTGGTTTTTTTCGCCGCCTGGATCCCGGCGATGCGGGCCACGGCAAACACGTCGCCCTTGGGATGGGCGCCGTCGACAATCATTTGCAGGGTCTCGGGCAGCATGCGCACCCGCGCTTCGGCCACCGCCTCCCGGAACGTCACGGACTTGTCGGTGACGTCGACCATATGGGCGCGACCTTGGGAATCGAGATGAGTCAGCACAGGGATACTCCTGATCAGGAGCGGCGATTGTAAACCCAACACACAATAAATGTGGGAGCAGCGGTGCGACGCACCGCCGCTCCAACGGTTACAGGTGCGACTCTGCGTATTCAGCCAGAATCGAGCGAGGAACCCCTTGCAGCGCGATATGCACGCCGTTCGGGAAGTCCTTGAAGCGTTCCGTCAGGTAGGTCAGCCCGGAGCTGGTCGCGGACAGGTAAGGGGTGTCGATCTGTGCCAGGTTGCCCAGGCACACCACTTTGGAACCGGCGCCGGCACGGGTGATGATGGTTTTCATCTGGTGCGGGGTCAGGTTCTGGCATTCATCGATCAAAATCAGGCTCTGCTGGAAGCTGCGACCTCGGATGTAGTTGAGGGATTTGAACTGCAACGGCACTTTGCTGAGGATGTAGTCGACGCTGCCATGGGTGTTTTCGTCATCCATGTGCAAGGCTTCGAGGTTGTCGGTGATCGCCCCCAGCCACGGCTCCATTTTTTCCGCCTCGGTACCGGGCAAAAAGCCGATTTCCTGGTCCAGGCCCTGCACGGAGCGGGTGGCGATGATGCGGCGATAGCGCTTGGTCACCATGGTCTGCTCGATGGCGGCAGCCAGGGCAAGGATGGTTTTACCGGAACCGGCAGCGCCCGTCAGGTTGACCAGGTGGATGTCCGGGTCGAGCAGCGCATACAGCGCCAGGCTCTGGTAGATGTCACGCGGTTTCAGGCCCCAGGCTTCCTGGTGCAACAGGGGTTCCTGATGCAGGTCGAGGATCAGCAGCTTGTCGACCTGGATCTCTTTGATCCAGCCCACGAAGCCCTGTTCGTCGACGATGAATTCATTGATATGCACGGCCGGCAGATTGTCGATCAGTTGTACCTGGTGCCAGGTACGGCCATGGTCCTGACGGGTTTCGACCTTGCTGACACGGTCCCAGAACGAGCCGGTCATCATGTGATAACCACGGGACAGCATCGACACGTCGTCGACCAGTTGGTCGGTACTGTAGTCCTCGGCAGCGATCCCACACGCTCGTGCCTTGAGGCGCATATTGATGTCTTTGGTCACCAGCACCACGCGCAGGTCCTTGTCGCGAGCGTGCAGGTCGATCAATTGGTTGATGATTTTGTTGTCGTTCAGGTTTTCGGGCAGCAGGCTGTTGGGCTCGCTGCGCTTGCTCATCAGGATCGACAGCAAGCCCTTGGGCCCGCTTTTGCCGCGCTGGATCGGCACGCCGACCTCAACGTCCTCGGGTGACGCTTCGCCCAGGGTCTTGTCGATCAGGCGGATGGCCTGGCGGCATTCGGCAGCCACGCTGTGGTGCCCGCTTTTGAGTTTGTCGAGCTCCTCAAGCACGATCATCGGGATGGCGACGTGGTGTTCTTCGAAGTTAAGCAGTGCGTTTGGATCGTGGATCAGTACATTGGTATCAAGCACATAAAGGATTGGCTGGTCGGAAGAAGGGTTACGTCCATGATCATCCATACTCGGTCACCTTTGTGGGAGCCAGTCGACGCAATACCACAACAGTGCTGCGCCTCGATTCGACCACCGACTGCACCTGAGTGACGTCAAGCGCAGTGCCCACATGAGGAGTCTTGGAAGACGCCACCTGTGTTGCAGGTTTCGGCGATCTGACTTCGTAATACCGCAAAACCCATGACAGGAAAAAGTACTTTGACGCTTTTTTGAAGTTTATTTTTCAGGATGACGAATAGCACTAGCCGAGTGCCCCATGCACCGTTAAAGTCGGAAGTCCGCCTGCATCGAAATGTCGCACAAAATCAGCGTAAAAATGCCTCGCACCCAACAGGGCCGGGCACTTCATCCTTTTAACGAAACGCCTCCCGGCAGTCCTGCCAACCCAGCCCACTCTGCGCCGTTGCCTGCAGCAACATCGGCAGTGCTACCCGCGCCTTGTCCTGGGTGTCGTGAAACACAATCACGCCTTTGCGCCACAACAGCATCAACGTCAGCACCCGTTGCGCCGACTCATCGGCCTTGAGCTTGCCCGGCTCGTCCTGGGAATCGATGTCCCATAACGCCACCTGCAAGCCCTGGGACTGGAAGAACCCCTGGCTGTCCGCGCGCCGCTGTCCGTAAGGCGGGCGGAACAGCGGCACGTAGTTTTCCGGCATCAGGTTCTGCACCAACTGCGCGCTGCGGGTGATGGAGCCTTGCCAGTCCACCCAATGGCTGTGGGAACGGTATTGCCAGCCCTGGGTGCCGACGCACTGGCCTTGGTACAACGCCTCCACCTGCGCGGCGGAACTGCGCTCCACGCGGTTTTGCAGGCTGCTGCCGAGGACAAAGAAGGTGGCGTTCATCTTCTGCTTGCGCAGGTAGTCGGCGAGCCAGTCGGTATTGCCGCTGACCGGTGCCGGACCGCCGTCGAAGGTCAGCAGGAACAGGCGGTCGTTGAACTCGTCGCCGTTGCGTTCATGGTCGCCAAAGCGCGCGACTTCGCTGCTGATCTGCGGAAACAGCGCGGCCTTGCGCAGCAGTTCGTCCAGATAACGCTCATGGAAGGCATGGCTGGGTGCAGCCCAGCCTATATAGAAAGAGTCTTCGCTGATCGCCAGCTTGCCGGCCTGCTCCCGCAGGTCGTCCATGCTCTCTACCAGGTAGCAGAACGAGGCGTCGACTTCGCAGCTCTGCTGGGCGAACGTGTAGTTCTCCAGCAGGCGCTGCCACAGCTCGCGGCGCAGGTCGTCGATGGCCGCCAGGTTGATGATCTTCAAGCCCAGGCGCTGCTTGAGTGCGGTTTCATCCTGGGATTCACTGGCCAGCAGGCTGTGGGCGAACATCAGGATTTCCGCACGCGAGGCCACATCGAACAGCGCCGGGCTGCTGAGTTTTTCCGGCCAGGTGCCACGGTCCAGGCTGGCTACATCCACCGGCGCCGCCTGGGCATTCAGGCACAGCAGGCACGCCGACAACAAAAGCGCTATTCGCACACAGGGTCTCCCTCTCCAGAGTCACCGGCCATCATAGCGGATCGCGTCTATCGCCATCATAGGTGGAGTCAAATCGCCCCAGCCCCTAGAATCCCCGCACGATTTACAGGAGACGACTTCATGCTGATGGTGATTTCCCCCGCCAAGACCCTCGATTTCGAGACCCCAGCGGTGACCCAGCGCTTTACCCAGCCACAGTACCTGGACCATTCCCAGGCGCTGATCGAGCAACTGCGCGAACTGAGCCCGGCGCAGATCAGCGAATTGATGCACGTGTCCGACAAGATCGGTGGCCTCAATGCTGCCCGCTTCGGCAGCTGGAACCCGGCCTTCACCCCCGAGAATGCCAAGCAGGCCTTGCTGGCGTTCAAGGGCGACGTGTACACCGGCCTCAACGCCGAGACCTTCAGCGATGCCGACTTCAGCTACGCCCAGGACCACCTGCGCATGCTCTCGGGCCTGTACGGCCTGCTGCGCCCCCTGGACCTGATGATGCCGTATCGCCTGGAGATGGGTACCAAACTCGCCAACGCCCGTGGCAAGGACCTGTACGCCTTCTGGGGCACGCGCATCAGTGAGTGGCTGAACGAAGCCCTGGCCGAACAAGGCGACGACGTACTGCTCAACCTGGCCTCCAACGAGTACTTCTCGGCGGTCAAGCGCACAGCCCTGAACGCGCGGATCATCAACACCGAGTTCAAGGACCTGAAAAACGGCCAGTACAAGATCATCAGCTTTTACGCGAAAAAGGCCCGGGGCATGATGAGCCGCTTCGTGATCGAAGAGCGCATCAACGATCCGACCAGGCTCAAGCAGTTCGATGTGCAGGGTTACCGCTTCAATGCGGAGCAGTCCAAGCCGGACAATCTGGTGTTCCTGCGCGATCGTGCACCGGAATAAGGCCGTACCCGCCTCTTTCAGACAATGAAATCCAAATGTGAGAGGGGGCTTGCCCCCGATTGCGGTGGTTCAGTCACGAATCTATCGAGTGATGCACTGCCATCGGGGGCAAGCCCCCTCCCACATTTTTATCCGCGCTTCACGCCAAGAATCGTCATTTATTTGACGTCAAAAAATATCCCGACACATCCATAACATTTCTTTCACTCGACATTTGCGATTTTTTTTCGTAGTGGCACCACTTTTTTAAAACACTAGTGGCACAAAACTATCCCTTCGCGCCAACTACCCGTAACTACTGGCCCAGATAGCAAGTGCTATCAATATAGTACCAGTGCCATCTTTACCTATATTTCAAGAAATTTCGGGAAACAGGATGAGCGGCCAGGAACTTCGTCCTGAAGCGCCGCTCATACCACCGGTAACGAAATTCTCTGTTTCTGTAGGAGATGACTTACAAGGCGGACCAACGGAAGTAGCGAAGTTGTCATATTCAACTTTGACTCAGTGGTCACATTACCAACCGATTAGTTGAGAGCGGCGATAAGGATCCATTGCCACGAACTATAAGGCCAAGGCTGTGCTTACCCTAATGGGTCAGTGAGACAACCCAAGGCATTGATATCTAAAGGCTTACAGCCTCTATCAAGGCCCTGCGGCACTGGCGCCAGGCCCTTCTCCCAGGAAGGCTGGCTGCATTTCAGGGCAGGCCCCAATAACAAGGCCAAGTTGCGCACAACTTGAGTGCAATAGTTAGTCACTCGTTATTCAACATGCCTGTACGCGGCAAGTCGGCGTCTATTCGCCCAACTTTCGCGGCATTTGTGACGTTTGCAAACATGAACTCCGGCCATCTAATGGCATGATTTAAATACAGAGGTAATTGCGATGCGCATCAGCATATTTGGTTTGGGTTACGTTGGCGCAGTGTGTGCCGGTTGCCTGTCTGCCCGTGGCCACGAAGTGGTCGGCGTAGACATCTCCAAGGAAAAGATCGACCTGATCAACGCCGGCAAATCGCCGATCGTCGAGCCGGGTCTGGGCGAACTGTTGAGCCAGGGCATCGCAAACGGTCGACTGCGCGGCACCACCAACTTCGCCGAAGCCATCCGTGATACTGACCTGTCGATGATTTGCGTCGGTACGCCGAGCAAGAAGAACGGCGACCTGGAACTCAACTACATCGAATCGGTATGCCGCGAGATCGGTTTTGTCCTGCGTGACAAGACCACCCGCCACACCATCGTGGTACGCAGCACCGTGTTGCCGGGCACCGTCGCCAACGTGGTGATCCCAATCCTCGAAGACTGCTCCGGCAAGAAAGCCGGCGTCGACTTCGGTGTTGCGGTCAACCCGGAATTCCTGCGCGAATCCACCGCCATCGCCGACTACGACCTGCCACCGATGACCGTCATCGGCGAATTCGACAAAGCCTCCGGCGATGTCCTGCAGTCACTGTACGAAGAACTCGACGCACCGATCATCCGCAAGGACATCGCCGTAGCCGAGATGATCAAGTACACCTGCAACGTGTGGCACGCCACCAAGGTCACCTTCGCCAACGAGATCGGCAACATCGCCAAGGCGGTCGGCGTCGACGGTCGCGAAGTGATGGAAGTGGTCTGCCAGGACAAGACCCTCAACCTGTCCCAGTACTACATGCGCCCAGGCTTCGCGTTCGGCGGCTCCTGCCTGCCTAAAGACGTGCGCGCCCTGACCTACCGCGCCGGCTCCCTGGACGTGGAAGCGCCGCTGCTCAACTCGCTGATGCGCAGCAACGAATCCCAGGTGCAGAACGCCTTCGACATCGTCGCCGGCCACGACAAACGCAAAGTCGCCCTGCTGGGCCTGAGCTTCAAGGCCGGTACCGACGACCTGCGCGAAAGCCCACTGGTCGAGCTGGCGGAAATGCTGATCGGCAAGGGCTACGACCTGAGCATCTACGACAGCAACGTCGAGTACGCCCGTGTCCACGGTGCGAACAAGGACTACATCGAAGGCAAGATCCCCCACGTGTCGTCACTGCTCAACTCGGACTTCGATGATGTGATCAACAACTCCGACGTGATCATCCTCGGCAACCGCGACGAGAAGTTCCGTGCCCTGGCGCAGAACGCACCGCACGGCAAGCAAGTGATCGACCTGGTGGGCTTCATGTCCAAGGCCACCAGTACGACAGGCCGTACCGAAGGCATTTGCTGGTAACAGCAACGGTAAGTTTCGAGCCGCAGGCGTACCAATCCCCAGCGCTTGCAGCTCGAAGCCTTCTTCACCTTCGGATGACGCTTATGTCCAAGTTAAAACACGTACTGCTCCAATCCGCCGGCTGGCTGTTCTTTCTGAGCCTGCTGATGGGTCTCGCCCTGCTGTTGCCGGCGAGTACGTTCGACTCCGAGTCGAAGAATTTTATTTTCCTGATTGGCGCCGTCGGTATCTGGCGCTACTCGATGGGTGCTACGCATTTCTTTCGCGGCATGCTGTTCCTGTATGTGGTCTACCCGCACCTGCGCCGTAAAGTGCGCAAGCTGGGCAAGGCTGCCGACCCGTCCCACGTGTTCCTGATGGTCACCAGCTTCCGTATCGATGCGCTGACCACCGCGCAGGTCTACAGCTCGGTGATTCGCGAGGCCATCGAATGCGGCTTCCCCACCACCGTGGTCTGCTCGCTGGTGGAAATGTCCGATGAGCTGCTGGTCAAGAGCCTCTGGGAACGCATGAACCCGCCGGACCACGTCAAGCTCGACTTCGTGCGGATCGCCGGTACCGGCAAGCGCGACGGCCTGGCCTTCGGTTTCCGCGCCATCTCCCGCCACCTGCCGGACGACCGCGCGGTGGTTGCCGTGATCGATGGCGACACCGTGCTCGCCGAAGGCGTGGTGCGCAAGACCGTGCCGTGGTTCCAGCTGTTCGGCAACGTCGGCGGCCTGACCACCAACGAATTCTGCGAAGTGCGCGGCGGCTACATCATGAGCGAGTGGCACAAACTGCGCTTCGCCCAGCGCCACATCAACATGTGCTCCATGGCCCTGTCCAAGCGCGTGCTGACCATGACCGGCCGCATGTCGGTGTTCCGCGCCAACGTCGTGACTGACCCGGGCTTTATCGCCGACGTGGAAAGCGACTCGCTGCAGCACTGGCGCCTGGGCCGCTTCAAGTTTCTCACCGGTGACGACAAGTCCAGCTGGTTCAGCCTGATGCGCCTGGGCTACGACACCTTCTACGTGCCGGACGCCGCGATCCACACCGTGGAACACCCGCCGGAAAAGAGCTTTATCAAAGCCAGCCGCAAGCTGATGTTCCGCTGGTACGGCAACAACCTGCGCCAGAACTCCCGAGCCCTGGGCCTGGGTGTGCGTCGGCTGGGCATGTTCACCAGCATCGTGTTGTTCGACCAGCGCGTGTCGATGTGGACCTCCCTGCTCGGCCTGACCGTGGCAATCATCGCCACCTTCAAGTACGGCGGCGCGTTCATCCTCGCGTACCTGCTGTGGATCGGCATCACCCGCCTGATCCTGACCCTGCTGCTGTCGTGCTCCGGCCACAAGATCGGCCCGGCTTACCCGGCGATTCTCTATTACAACCAGATCATGGGCGCGTTGGTGAAGATCTACGTGTTCTTCCGCCTTGATCAACAGTCCTGGACCCGCCAGGACACCAAACTGACCCGCGATTTGGCCAGCTTTCAACGTTGGTTCAACACCTGGTCGTCTCGGACCATGACCTTCTCCGCCGGCAGCATCTTCGTTGCCGTGTTGCTGATGATGGTCTGACAGCCAAGCCTGAATTAACCAAGGAATTACACCGTCATGAACAGCCAAGTAAACGCCAACGTTGTCCACGAATCCGAAGCACAGCGCCAACATGCCCGGGTCAAAATCCCGGCCAAGCTGCGCTTCTTCAACACCGACCGCACCCAAACCGAAGCACGGGTGATCGACCTCTCGGCCGGCGGCCTGGCGTTCACCGCCACCCAGCCGTTGACCGTGGGTGAAGTGCACAAGGGTCGCCTGCAATTCGTCATCGATAACCTCGGCCTGGCTATGGATGTGGAGCTGCAGATCCGCTCCTACGACCGCCAGAGCGGCCGCACCGGTTGCCAGTTCCAGAACCTCGACGCCCAGGATATTTCCACCCTGCGCCACCTGATCACCTCGCACCTGTCGGGCGACATCGTGACCATGGGTGACGTGCTGGCAACCCTGCAACGCGACAACTTCACCAAGGCGCGCAAGGTCAAGGACAGCGGCAGCAACATGAGCGCCTTCGGTCGCCTGCGCGCCGTGACGTTCAGCCTGGCGATCTTCCTCGTCGGCCTGGCAGCCTTCGGCTTCGTGTTCAAATCGGTGTACGGCATGTACTTCGTCAGCCACGCCCAGGCCGGCCTGGTCAGCGTGCCCGGCATGAACGTGACCATGCCGCGCGACGGCACCGTGCAAAGCCTGCTCAAAGGTGACGCGGTGGCGGCCAAAGGTGCACCACTGGCGACCTTCAGCACCAGCATGCTGGATGTGCTCAAAGGCCACCTGGACGAAGACCAGCTGCAGCCGGCCAAGGTCGAAGAGCTGTTCGGCAAGCAAATGACCGGCACCCTCACCTCGCCGTGCGATTGCGTGGTCGCCCAGCAACTGGTCGCCGACGGCCAGTACGCCAGCAAAGGCGACGTGATCTTCCAACTGGTGCCACGCGGCAGCCAGGCTAACGTCGAAGCTCGCTTTACCTACCGCCAGTTCGGTGACGTGCGCCCAGGCACCCCGGTGAGCTTCCAGGTGGCCGACGAAGAACAGACCCGCACCGGCACCATCGTCAGCAGCACCAGCCTGAACAGCGCCGACCTGTCCTCCGACATCCGCGTCCAGATCAAGCCTGACGCCCCGCTGGACAGCGCCTACGCCGGCCGCCCGGTGGAAGTGACCAGCGACCGTGGCCCATCCCTGAACTGGCTGATCGATAAAGCCATGGCTGCAGGTCTTTAATCATGAGCGCCCTTCGAACCCTGCCGGTGCCCCTGGCGCTGGCCATCGCCCTCGCCGGTTGCGCCGGCCTGCCCGACCAACGCCTGGCCAATGAAGCGCTCAAGCGTGGCGACACCGTCACCGCGCAGCAGAATTACCAGCAACTGGCAGAACTGGGTTACAGCGAGGCCCAGGTGGGCCTGGCCGATATCCAGGTAGGCACCCGCGATCCGGCGCAAATCAAACAGGCCGAGGCCACTTACCGTGCCGCGGCGGATACCTCGCCGCGCGCCCAGGCCCGCCTCGGTCGCCTGCTGGTGGCCAAGCCAGGCTCCACCGAAGCCGAACACCATGAAGCCGAAGGCCTGTTGAAAAAAGCCTTTGCCAATGGCGAAGGCAACACCCTGATCCCGCTGGCGATGCTGTACCTGCAATACCCCCACAGCTTCCCCAACGTGAATGCCCAGCAGCAGATCAGCAAGTGGCAGGCCGCCGGTTACCCGGAAGCCGGCCTGGCCCAGGTCCTGCTGTATCGCACCCAGGACACCTACGACCAGCATCTGGATGATGTGGAGCGCATCTGCAAGGCCGCGCTGAACACCACCGATATCTGCTATGTCGAGCTGGCCACGGTCTACCAGAAAAAAGCCCAGCCGGAAAAACAGGCCGAACTGCTCAAGCAGATGGAAGCCGGCTACAGCCGCGGCACCGTCACCGCACAACGCGTCGACAGCGTCGCCCGCGTATTGGGCGACGCCACGCTGGGCAAGACCGACGAGAAAACCGCCCAGGCCCTGCTGGAAAAAATCGCCCCCGGCTACCCGGCTTCCTGGGTCAGCCTGGCGCAACTGCTCTACGACTTCCCCGAACTGGGCGACGTCGACCAGATGATGAAATACCTGGACAACGGCCGCGCCGCCGACCAGCCGCGCGCCGAGCTGTTGCTGGGCAAGCTCTACTACGAAGGCAAGTGGGTGCCGGCGGACGCCAAGGCGGCTGAAGCGCACTTCCAGAAAGCCGTGGGCCGCGAAGTGGCTGCCGACTACTACCTCGGTCAGATCTACCGCCGTGGTTACCTGGGCCAGGTCTATTCGCAAAAAGCCCTGGACCACCTGCTGACCGCTGCGCGCAACGGCCAGAACAGCGCCGACTTCGCCATCGCCCAATTGTTTTCCCAAGGCAAGGGCACCAAGCCCGACCCATTGAATGCCTATGTCTTCAGCCAATTGGCCAAAGCCCAGGGCACGCCAGAGGCCAATGACCTGGCCACGCAGCTCGAAGCCCCGCTCACACCGGAACAACGCGCCCAAGGCCAACGCCTGGTGCAACAGGAACTGGCCGCCCGCGGCACCCTGACCCAGAGCACGCTGCAACTGCACGCCCTGGAAGAAGAAGACGGCGAGGAATCCCTATGAAGCTCAATCCATTCGTGCAGGCCGGCATCGGCCTGACCTTCGCCCTGCTGTGGTCGTGCCCGACCCTGGCCGCGCTGACCGAAGCCAAGAATTTCGGCCTGGAAGTCAAAGTCACCGGCCAGTCCGAAGATGACCGCGACCTCGGCACCCAGAAAGGCGGCGACGTCAACGGCATCGGCCTCGACCTGCGCCCGTGGATCTACGGCGAAAGCGGCAACTGGAGCGCCTACGCCATGGGCCAGGCGGTGGCTTCGAGCGACATCATCGAGACCGACACCCTGCAACAGTCGGCGGATGACGAAAACCAGCAAACCACCAACAACGACCGCAAGACCAAGAAAAACTACCTGGCCATGCGCGAGTTCTGGGTCGGCTACAGCGGCTTCACGCCCTACCCCGGCGAGATCCTCAAGCTCGGTCGCCAACGCCTGCGCAATGACGACGGCCAATGGCGCGACACCAACATCGAAGCGCTGAACTGGACCTTCGACACCACCCTGCTCAAGGCCAACGTCGGCGCCGCCGAACGTTTCAGCGAATACCGTACCGACCTCAAGGAACTGTCGCCCAAGGATAAGGACCGTCAGCACCTCTACGCCGACGCGTCCTACCAGTGGACGCCGGGCCAGTGGATCGGCCTGCGTGGCCACCACACCCATGACAACGGCAAGCTCGACTACCCGGAACCGGGCGTCGCCACCGACTCCCTGGACAAGCGCGAGAACGGCGACCTGACCTGGCTCGGCATCGAAGCCAACAGCGACGCCTACAACTGGCGCAACACCAACACCGTCAACTACTGGGCCAGCATCACCGGCATGAAAGGCGACCGCGACTCGGTCAATGCCTTGAACGCCGACGGCACCCGCCCGACAGAGGCCAAGCGCAGCGATGACGTGAGTGGCTGGGCGACCGACCTGGGTATCCGCCTGCGTCTGGACCCGCAATGGCAAGTGGGTGCGGCCTATGCCCGCGCCAGTGCCGAGTACGAGCAGAACGGCCTGCAAAGCAACCGTTCGAACTTCACCGGCACCCAGTCCCGCGTGCACCGTTTCGGCGAAGCGTTTCGTGGCGAGATGAACAACATGCAGTCCATGAGCCTGTTCGGTTCCTGGCAGCTGCGCGAGGACTACGACGCCAGCCTGGTGTACCACAAGTTCTGGCGCGTCGACGGCAACAAGCCGGTGGGCAGCAATGGCATCGACGCCGTCCAGAACAACACCGATGACGTGACCGGCGCGATCCTGTCCAGCACTTCCCTGCCCCTTGAAGACGGCAAGAAAGACCTGGGCCAGGAGATGGACCTTGTAGTCACCAAGTACTTCAAGACCGGCCTGCTGCCGGCCGCGCTCAGCCAGTCGGTTGACGAGCCATCAGCCCTGGTGCGGTTCCGTGCCGGTGTGTTCAAGCCAGGTGATGCCTATGGCAGCCAGGTCGACTCGTACATGCATCGCGCGTTTGTCGACGTGATCTGGAAATTCTGATGGGAGCCTGCGCAATGAATGCTCAAAGCCTACTCGTCGCGGCAATGCTGATGGCCAGCGCCACAGCGTTTGCCGATACGGCGGCCAAGGCGCCGACCATCGCCAAGGAACTGCAACAGGCCAAGACCTACACCATTTCCAGCCCCCCGACCGCGCCGCTGGAAATGGCCAAGCCGGCCCTGCCTGATCTGTCGGGTTATACCGCCGCAGCGATGGAAAAGAAGATCGTACGCACCAGGCCCGGCAAGATCAGCATCCGCCGCATGATGCAGGAAGACGCCCTCAAGGACTTTATCGGCGGCGACAACAAGATGGCCGAATGGGTGGTGCGCCAGCACGGTATTCCCCAGGCGATCTTTGTCGACGACGGTTACATGAACCTCAAGGACCTGCTCGGCAAAGTGCCCAAGCAGTACTTCAGCGAAACCTCGCCGGGCGTGTTCCTGGCCAAGTTGCCGATCGTGGTCGGCCGCAAGGGCATCCTGGACATCGATAAAAACACCCAGGAGCTGCGCCTGTCCCAGCAGGCCGGTTCGTTCCTGATCAACGACGGCCAGTTGTTTGTGCGTGACACCAGGATCACCGGTTGGGACGAAAAAGCCAATGGCCCGGCGCTGTTCAAGTCGCCCAAGGAGTTCCGCCCGTTCCTGCTGGCCTGGGGCGGCACCGAGACCTACGTTTCCAAGACCAAGATGGCCAGTTTCGGCTATGCCAACAGTAAGTCGTATGGGGTGAGTATTTCCCAGTACACGCCGAACATGGCCAAGGTGCTCAAGCGCCCTGAGCCGACCGGCTGGATCATCGATTCCGAGTTCTCGGACATGTGGTACGGCTTCTACTGCTACGAGACCACGGGCTTCGTGATCAAGGGCAATACCTACAAAGACAACATCGTCTACGGCATTGACCCCCATGACCGTTCCCACGGCCTGATCATCGCGGACAACACCGTCTACGGCACCAAGAAGAAGCACGGCATCATCATTTCCCGTGAGGTGAACGACAGCTTCATCTTCAACAACCGCAGCTACGACAACAAGCTTTCGGGCCTGGTGATCGACCGTAACAGCGTGAACAACCTGATCGCCGACAACGAGATCTACCGCAACCACACCGACGGCATCACCCTCTATGAGAGCGGCGACAACCTGCTGTGGGGCAACAAAGTGATCAGCAACCGTCGCCACGGCATCCGCGTGCGTAACAGCGTGAACATCAAGCTGTACGAAAACACCTCGATGGCCAACGGCCTGACCGGCGTGTACGGCCACATCAAGGATTTGACCGACACCGACCGCGACATCGCCCTCGACCCGTTCGACGCCAAGGTCTCGCTGATCGTGGTCGGCGGTGAACTGGCGGGTAACGGCAGCGGGCCGCTGTCCATCGACTCGCCACTGAGTATCGAGCTGTACCGCGTATCGATGCTGGCGCCGACCAAATCCAGCGGCATCAGTTTCTCCGGCGTGCTGGGCGATCGTCAGGAAGAAATTCTCGACCTGCTGGTGCGCCAGCAGAAAGCCGTGCTGATCGACCCTGTCGAACGCCAGACCGAAATGCAGGACTGAGGATGACCCTTATGCACCCACACATGATCAAACTGCTGAGCCTCTCGGGTCTGACCCTCGGCCTGCTCGCGGCCAGCCAGGGCGTGCGCGCCGACGAAATCAAGGCCCCGACCTTCACCGCCGAGCCCTGCTGCAGCCTGTGCCCGGCCGCCCATGACGCGAAAAACTACACCACGCGCTACCAGCAGAACTTCACCACCCTGGTGCAAGCCCAGGGCGACTGGCTGTTCCGTACCCAGGAAGACCTGCGCACCGAATTCGACACCAGCCCGGCCGGCTACAAGCGCATGCAACAACTGCACGACGCGTTCAAGGCCAAGGGCGTGGAACTGGTGGTGGTCTACCAGCCGACCCGTGGCCTGGTGAACCGCAACAAGCTCAACCCCGCGGAAAAAGCCTCGTTCGATTTCGACAAGGCCCTGGGCAACTACAAGACCATGCTCGGCCGTTTCGCCAAGATGGGCTACGTGGTGCCGGACCTGTCACCGTTGACCAATGAGCAACTGCCGGACGAACTGCCGGCCCACGACTTCTACTTCCGCGGTGACCAGCACTGGACCCCGTACGGCGCCCAGCGCACGGCGAAAATCGTCGGCGCCAAGGTGCGTGCAATGCCTGAGTTTGCCGATATTCCCAAGCGCGAATTCGAGACCAAGCGCTCCGGGCGCATGGGCAAGACCGGCACCCTGCACAACATGGCCGGGCAATTGTGCGGCACCAGCTACGCGATCCAGTACATGGACCAGTTCACCACCGAGCCGAAAGGCGAAGCCGGCGACGGCGACCTGTTCGGCGATTCGGGCAACCCGCAGATCACCCTGGTGGGCACCAGCCACAGTGGCAAGAACTACAACTTTGCCGGGTTCCTGGAAGAAGAAATCGGCGCCGACATCCTCAACGTCGCCTTCCCCGGCGGTGGCCTGGAAGGCTCGATGATCCAGTACCTGGGCAGCGACGAATTCCAGAAGAGCCCGCCGAAAATCCTTATCTGGGAATTCTCGCCGCTCTATCGCCTGGACCAGGAGACCATCTACCGCCAGATGATGGCGCTGCTCGACAACGGTTGCGAAGGCAAGACCGCGCAGATGAGTGCGAGCACAACATTGAAACCCGGCAAGAACGAATTGATGGTTAACAGTTCGAATAAAGACCTGCGCAACGCCAACCATCAGGTTGATATCCGCTTCGCCGACCCCTCGGTGAAAACCTTGCAAGCCACCCTCTGGTACATGAACGGGCGCCACGAGGACATCAAGATCGAGAAACCCGAAACATCCGATACAGACGGGCGTTTCGCCTTTGAACTGCGCACCGATGAAGACTGGGCCTCGCAGAACTTGCTGGCCGTGGAAGTGCAGGGCCCCGAAGCGGGCGCTGCCGCGCAGAAGGTCGAAGCGAAAATTTGCACACGCAACGTATTCCCAGCGGGCGGTCAACAGACCGCCTCGACGCCGTGAAATAAGCGTGCAATGAGGTTACTTATGCAGAAGTTATGGATTCCATCGTTGCTGGGCCTGGCGATCTTCGCCGGTGCAGCCAACGCCGCCGCCCCGCTGCGTCCGCCCCAGGGCTACTTCGCACCGATTGAAGCGTTCAAGACCGGCGACTTCAAGGAAAACTGCGACACCATGCCGACGCCCTACACCGGGCCTCTGCAATTTCGCAGCAAGTACGAAGGTTCCGACAAAGCCCGTTCGACCCTGAACGTGCAGTCGGAAAAAGCCTTTCGCGACAGCACCGCCGACATCACCAAGCTGGAAAAAGACACCAGCAAGCGCGTGATGCAATTCATGCGCGACGGTCGCCCGGAGCAGCTCGAATGCACCCTGAACTGGCTGGTGTCGTGGGCCAAGGCCGATGCGTTGATGTCCAAGGACTTCAACCACACCGGCAAGTCCATGCGCAAATGGGCCTTGGGCAGCATGGCGTCGGCCTATGTACGCCTGAAGTTCTCCGACTCGCACCCGTTGGCCAACCACCCGCAGGAATCGCAACTGATCGAAGCCTGGTTCAACAAACTGGCCGATCAGGTGGTGAGCGACTGGGACAACCTGCCGCTGGAAAAAACCAACAACCACTCCTACTGGGCCGCCTGGTCGGTGATGGCAACCTCCATCGCCACCAACCGTCGCGACCTGTTTGACTGGGCCGTGAAGGAATACAAGGTCGGCGTGAACCAGGTCGACGACCAAGGCTTCTTGCCCAACGAATTGAAGCGTCAGCAACGCGCCTTGTCGTACCACAACTACGCCCTGCCGCCGCTGGCGATGATCGCCAGTTTTGCCCTGGTCAACGGTGTTGACCTGCGCCAGGAAAACAACAGCGCACTCAAGCGCCTGGGCGACAAAGTGCTGGCCGGGGTCAAGGACCCGGAGATCTTCGAACAGAAGAACGGCAAGGAGCAGGACATGAAGGACCTCAAGAAGGACATGAAGTATGCCTGGCTCGAACCGTTCTGCACCCTCTACACCTGCGCACCGGATGTGATCGAGCGCAAGCACGGGATGCAACCGTTCAAGACCTTCCGCCTCGGGGGTGACCTGACCAAGGTCTACGACCCGACGCATGAAAAAGGCAACAAAGGTAGCTAAGGCTGAATGGATTACCTGTAGTGAGCGGGCTTGCCCCGCGCTGGGCTGCGAAGCAGTCCTAATCGATCCGCCGCCGTGTGCCAGGCATACCGCGGTGTAGGGTTTTGGGGCGGCTTCGCCACCCAGCGCGGGGCAAGCCCGCTCACTACAAAAGCTGCATCGCCGCCCATGAAGTTGTGGGGGGTTTGGGGGGGCTCTGGCCCTTGACTGTTGGTTAAACATGGAGAGATCGGGATGGTTTTCTCGTCCAATGTGTTCCTGTTTCTGTTCTTGCCGATCTTTCTCGGCTTGTACTACTTGAGCGGGCAACGCTATCGCAACCTGCTGCTGCTGTTGGCCAGCTACGTGTTCTACGCCTGGTGGCGAGTGGACTTCCTGGCGCTGTTCGCCGCCGTCACGCTGTGGAACTACTGGATCGGCCTCAAGGTCGGTGCCGCCGGCGTGCGCACCAAGCCGGCCCAACGCTGGCTGCTGCTGGGCGTGGCGGTCGACCTGTGCATCCTCGGCTACTTCAAGTACGCCAACTTCGGCGTCGACAGCATCAACGTGATGATGAAGTCGGCCGGCCTGGAGCCGTTTATCCTCACCCACGTGCTGCTGCCGATCGGGATCTCGTTCTACATCTTCGAGTCCATCAGCTACATCATCGACGTGTACCGTGGCGATACCCCGGCGACCCGCAATCTCATCGACTTCGCGGCGTTCGTGGCGATCTTCCCGCACCTGATCGCCGGCCCGGTCCTGCGTTTCCGCGACCTGGCCGACCAGTTCAACAATCGCACCCACACCCTCGACAAATTCTCCGAGGGCTGCACGCGGTTCATGCAGGGCTTCATCAAGAAGGTCTTCATCGCCGACACCCTGGCGGTAGTGGCCGACCATTGCTTCGCCCTGCAAAACCCCACCACCGGCGATGCCTGGCTCGGCGCGCTGGCCTATACCGCGCAGCTGTACTTCGACTTCTCGGGCTACAGCGACATGGCCATCGGCCTGGGCTTGATGATGGGTTTCCGCTTCATGGAAAACTTCAAGCAGCCGTACATCAGCCAGTCGATCACCGAGTTCTGGCGGCGCTGGCACATCAGCCTGTCCACCTGGCTGCGTGACTACCTGTACATCACCTTGGGCGGCAACCGTAAAGGCACGCTGACCACCTACCGCAACCTGTTCCTGACCATGCTGCTCGGTGGCCTGTGGCACGGTGCGAACATCACCTACATCGTGTGGGGTGCCTGGCACGGCATGTGGCTGGCGATTGAAAAAGCCATCGGCCTCAACACCGCACCGCGCAGTTTCAACGTCCTACGCTGGGCCTTCACGTTCCTGCTGGTGGTGATGGGCTGGGTGATCTTCCGCTCCGAAAACCTGCACGTCGCCGGTCGTATGTACGGTGCGATGTTCAGCTTCGGCGAGTGGTCGCTGTCGGAACTCAACCGCGCCAACCTCACCGGCCTGCAAGTGGCAACCCTGGTGGTGGCCTACGCAACGTTGGCGTTCTTCGGCCTGCGCGACTTCTACACCAACCGCCCTGCGGAAAAAACCAAGCCGGCCGACCCGAGCCTGATCAAGGCCGTGCCGGGCGACAACCCGGGCAGCATCCACGAGCCAGGTTTCACCGTTGGCCGTGACGCTGCCGTGCAACCGGCCTACTGGACTGCTGACTGGCCACGCTACGCCATGCGCGCTGCAGTGCTGCTGCTGTTCGTGGCGTCGATTCTCAAACTGTCGGCGCAGAGTTTCTCGCCGTTCCTTTACTTCCAATTCTGAGGGAGCCGACCATGACCCGTTCATTACGCGTCCTCTATATCGGCCTGTTCCTGGTGCTGCTGCTGGCCCTGGGCGCCTGGTCGCTGCGCAGCTTCCTGGACTTTCGCACCAACGCCGACGCGACCGTGCTCAACGGTCGCTGGACCAAGGCCGTCGAGACCCATTACGACGAGGAGTTCCCGATCAAGCGATTGGGCACCAACCTCTGGGCCGCGCTGGACTACAAGCTGTTCAATGAAGGCCGCCCTGGGGTGGTGCTGGGCCGCGATCACTGGTTGTACAGCGACGAGGAGTTCAACCCCGCCGTCAACGAAGACCAGAACCTTCAAGGCAACTACGCGCTGGTCGAAGGCGTGCGCCAGAAGCTCAAGGCCCAGGGCATCCAACTGGTGATGGCGATCGTGCCGGCCAAGGTGCGCCTGTACCCGGAACACCTGGGTGAAGTGAAACCGGCGAGCATCCACGCCAACCTGTACCAGGACTTCCACGCCCGTGTGGCCGCCGACAAGATCATCGCCCCGGACCTGCTCGGCCCGCTGCAACAGGCCAAGCTGGGCGGCAAGCAGGTGTTCCTGCGCACCGACACCCACTGGACCCCGGACGGCGCCGAAATCGCTGCCAAGCAATTGGCTAAAACCATCGCCGACAAGACCCCGCTCCACGGCGAGCCGCAGCGTTTTGTCACCGAGGCCGAGAAGACCGAGCCGCATAAAGGCGACCTGCGTCTGTTCCTGCCCCTGGACCCGCTGTTCGAAAACCTGATGCCACCGAAAGAGCCGCTGGAAAAACGCGTCACGCACCTGGCCGAAACCAAAGGCGACGACGCGCTGTTCAGCGACAGCGAAACCCCGGTGGCGCTGGTGGGCACCAGCTACAGCGCCAACCCCAACTGGAACTTCGTCGGCGCCCTCAAGCAAGCCCTGGGCAGCGACGTGGTCAGCTACGCCGAAGACGGCCACGGCCCGATCCTGCCGATGCTCAGCTACCTGAAAAGTGACGACTTCAAGAACAGCCCGCCACAGGTGCTGATCTGGGAGTTTCCTGAACGTTATCTGCCCGTGAACAACGAAATCGGTGATGCCGACCCATCGTGGGTTGCGCAACTTAAACAAGCCGGTTCGCGCCAACAAAACATGGCACTGAACACCCCAGCTAAAAACCCAAAATCCGAGACGCCCGACCGGGCGCAAAACTGAAAGAGAGGTAACTCACATGACTTTCACTACTACTCCGCGTCGTCTCGCTAAGACTCTGGCCCTGGCTGCCGGTATGAGCTTGGTATCCCTGTCCGCCTTCGCCGGTGACGCTGCCTTGTACGGCCCAGTCGCACCGAAAGGCTCAAGCTTCGTGCGTGTCTACAACGCCTCCAACCAGGAAGTCAGCGCCACTGTCGGCAGCACCAACCTCAGCGACGTGGCCCCACTGGCCAGCAGCGACTTCAGCTTCATGCCCGGCGGCGACTACAGCGCCAAGGTCGGCAGCCAGACCGTGCCGGTCAAGCTCGCCCCGGACCACTACTACACCCTGGTCAACAACAACAGCGGCCAGCCACAGCTGATCGAAGAACCGCCGTTCAAGAACAAGCAGAAATCCCTGGTGCGCGTGCAGAACCTCAGCGACAAGGCCCTGACCCTGAAGACCGCCGACGGCAAGACCGACGTGGTCAAGTCGGTGGCTGCCAAAGGCCGTGGCGAACGTGAAATCAACCCGGTGAAGGTGAGCCTGGCGTTGTATGACGGCGACAAGAAAGTCGGCGACGTGAAGCCAGTGGCCCTGGAACGCGGTGAAGCAGCGGTGCTGTACGTGACCGGTTCGGGTTCGAGCATTTCGCCAGTCTGGGTAAAACGCCCGGTGTCGACCCGCTGAATGAATTTTCCGGGTCGGCTTCGGCCGGCCCGGACACGAGACAAAAACAAGAGTGAAACGACAAACCTTCGTAGCTCTGACCCAAATTGATTCAAGGAGAAACACATGATCCCAGTAATCCTTTCCGGTGGTAGCGGCTCACGTCTTTGGCCGCTTTCCCGTAAACAGTTCCCAAAACAATTCCTGGCCCTGACCGGCGAGCACACGCTGTTCCAGCAAACCCTGGAACGCCTGGTGTTCGAAGGCATGGACTCCCCGATCGTGGTCTGCAACAAGGACCATCGCTTCATCGTCAACGAGCAACTGGCCAACCGTAAACTGGAGTGCCAACGCATCCTGATGGAACCCTTCGGCCGCAACACCGCGCCGGCCGTGGCCCTCACCGCGATGATGCTGGTCAACGAAGGCCGTGATGAACTGATGCTGGTCCTGCCGGCCGACCACGTGATCGACGACCAAAAAGCCCTGCAACGCGCCCTGGCCCTGGCCACCGTGGCCGCCGAGCGTGGCGAGATGGTGCTGTTCGGCGTGCCGGCGACCCGTCCGGAAACCGGCTACGGCTACATCAAGTCCACCAACGATTCGCTGCTGCCCGAAGGCGTGAGCCGCGTACAGCAATTCGTGGAAAAACCCGATGAAAAACGCGCCGTCGAGTTCGTCAAAAGCGGTGGTTACTTCTGGAACAGCGGCATGTTCCTGTTCCGCGCCAGCCGCTTCCTGGAAGAGCTGAAAAAGCACGATCCGGACATCTACGACACCTGCGTGCTGACCCTGGAGCGCAGCCAGCAAGACGCCGACACCGTGACCTTCGACGAAGCCACCTTCGCCTGCTGCCCGGACAACTCCATCGACTACGCCGTGATGGAAAAAACCCAGCGCGCCTGCGTGGTGCCGTTGAGCGCCGGCTGGAGCGACGTGGGTTGCTGGGCTTCGCTGTGGGCGGTCAACGATAAAGACGCCAACGGCAACGTCACCAAGGGCGACGTGGTGATTCAGGACAGCAAGAACTGCATGATCCACGGCAACGGCAAGCTGGTATCGGTGATCGGCCTGGAAAACATCGTCGTGGTGGAAACCAAGGACGCGATGATGATTGCCCACAAGGACAAGGTCCAGGGTGTCAAGCAGATGGTCAACACCCTCAACGAACAGGGCCGCAGCGAAACCCAGAACCACTGCGAAGTCTATCGTCCGTGGGGCTCCTACGACTCGGTGGACATGGGCGGCCGCTTCCAGGTCAAGCACATCTCGGTCAAGCCGGGCGCGTGCCTGTCGCTGCAGATGCACCACCACCGCGCCGAACACTGGATCGTGGTCAGCGGCACCGCCGAAGTCACCTGTGACGAGAACGTGTTCCTGCTCTGCGAGAACCAGTCCACCTACATCCCGATCGCCTCGGTGCACCGCCTGCGCAACCCGGGCAAGATCCCATTGGAGATTATCGAAGTGCAATCGGGCAGCTACCTGGGCGAAGACGATATCGAGCGGTTTGAAGATATCTATGGTCGCTCGACGCCGGTTGAACGTGGCGTTTCGGTGAAAACTATCGCGCAGTAAAACAGTCGTACAAGAAGCCCTCGCCCAGCCCATTGCGTCCCCTATCCGCAGTGGGTTGGGTGGGGGCTTTTTGTTTGGGATTTGCGCTGGCGGTGAGGGCCTTATCGGGGCATAAGTATCTACACATCTTGAGCCGAGCCCCCTGCGTAGCAGCTGTCGAGCCTTGGCGAGGCTGCGTCGGCGGTGTGTCAGACGCGCCGCAAACGCAGCCTCGCCAAGGCTCGACAGCTGCTACGCGTTATCCTACTGAAGTTGTGTAGATACTTATGCTTATCGGGGGCAAGCCCACGATGAGGTCGGCACGCCCACCACAGCACTCAAGGTAGCCAATCCCACCTACGCTTAAGTTAGGATGCTCGTTCCCTACTCGAGGTGGTCTCCATGTTCTTCGGCGTTCTACTGATCATCACCTGGCTGATCCTCCTGCTGCGCTACCCGGCCAAGGCATTGCCGGTGTCGTTGGCCGCTGCCGTCGGCCTGGGTCTTGTCGCGGTGTGGGTGGTGTGGCTGGACAACCGCGAAGCCTCGCAACTGGCGCGCCTGGAACTGCGCATCACCTACGCCCCGCAGGAATGCCCGGCCGACCGACCACTCAAGCTGACCCTGAACAACGGCAACGACGTCCCCCTCACCGAACTGCGCTGGCGCGTCGCGGCCTATGCGCCGGGGGACACGGTCAACCTGGCCGATAACGTCTACGCCGCCCCGCGCTATCGCGGCCCCGGCGAGTTGCAGGCCGGCGCCACCTGGGACGATTGCCTGCCCACCCCGCCGCTGCGCCCCGGCTACCGCCCGCAAACCCTGGAATTTCGTGCCGAGCACCTGCAAGGCAGTTTCTCGGACTGACAAAGGATTGACCCATGCCCAATGTACTCATCACCGGTTGCTCCAGTGGCATCGGCCGCGCGTTGGCCGATGCCTTCAAGGTCGCCGGCTACCACGTATTGACCAGCGCCCGCCGCGAAGACGATGTGATCGCCCTCAACAACGCGGGTTTTCATGCCTTGCTACTGGACGTGAATGACGCTTCTGCGCTGCAGACCCTGGCCACGAACCTGGACGAACTCGATGTGCTGATCAACAACGCCGGCTACGGCGCCATGGGCCCGCTGCTCGATGGCGGCACCGAAGCGATGCAGCGCCAGTTCGAGACCAATGTATTTTCCATCGTCGGCGTGACCCAGGCACTGTTCCCGGCCCTGCGCAAGCGCAAAGGCCTGGTGGTGAATATCGGCAGCGTTTCCGGGGTGCTGGTCACGCCATTTGCTGGTGCTTACTGCGCTTCCAAAGCGGCGGTGCATGCCTTGAGCGATGCACTGCGCATGGAACTGGCGCCGTTTGGCGTGCGGGTGATGGAAGTACAGCCCGGCGCCATCGATACCAGCTTTGCAAAAAACGCCGGCGCCCAGGCCGAGTTATTGATCAACGAACAATCGCCGTGGTGGCCATTGCGCGAAGGCATTCGCGCACGTAGCCAAGCGTCCCAGGACAAACCGACGCCAGCCACGGTGTTTGCAGCGGATGTGCTCAACGCCGTGCAACAGGCAAAGCCGCCACGCCTGTTACGCTCGGGCAATGGCAGCCGGGCGTTGCCGTTGATGGCGGCGTTGTTGCCCAAAGCATTATTGGAAAGCGTGTTGAAAAAACGCTTTGGTTTGAAGGGGAGTTTGTAAATGATCGACTACAGCGACTTTTTCGAAGAAGTCATCCAGACCCACGTCGAGATCGAGCAATGGTTTGCTGGGGTTGCGCCTGACGGCACCTTGCAAAACCTGCTTGCGCGCTTCTCGCCGGAGTTCAGCATGATCGCCCCCGCCACCGGCACACGCGTCAATGCAGCCGGGGTCAACGCGCTGTTCACGCGCCTGGGCGGAATGCGTCCGGGGCTGAAAATCACCTTGAGTGAAATGGCTGGGATTGACCGGCATGCACGCGGTGCGACGGTGACTTATCGTGAGCATCAGGTGGACAACAGCGGCACCCAAACGGATCGGCGGGCCACCGTGGTGTTTGAGAAGCAGGCGAGTGGCGCGCTGTTGTGGCGCCATTTGCATGAAACCTATGTAGCTCAATGAACTAACTGCCCAGCCGGATCCTACAAAAAACAGCGAATGGGCTGACAGCATTACAAGGAAACTATCCCCAGGCTCTTTCACCTCTGTCTACTCACAGGTGAAAGGATGCCAAGGGATTTTATGCGAAGCGGTGTGCCGGATGCGCACACCACGACTCGCCAGCGGCTGACCAGCCTGCTGGACCTGCCCAAACTTTATCGAACCATTGACGCCGACCCGGCCATCGTCGGGGCAGGTGTGGTGCATATCGGCAGTGATTATCAGGTGACGGTGCTGCGTGAGTTTGTGCCGTTGTGCAGTATCAGGCCCAAACGGGTGATTCTTCGGGAAGTGGCAGGTCCGATGATGACTGCCGAGGAGTACGCACAGTGGATGGCAAACTCGCCGCGCGAGTCGCAGCTATGGCGCGAGGCAGCGGGGATGACCCTAGCGTGTGGTGGGGCTGTGATCGGGATTATCGTTGCCAAGGCAGGTATCGCATCGGCGCCTCTCAGCTTAGGTTCCAGCCTTGCAGTTACTTACATTGCTTACACCGCTGCGGCTGCCAGTGCTTTGCAGTGTGGCAACGGCATATGGAGAACCTACAAAGAACTAACCAACCCGGCTGAAAACGATTATTACGACAGCCTTAGTTGGTATCAGGCAATGACCGTAGCCTTGGATGGCATTTCGCTGGTGGGCGCGGGCAGTACCACGTTTGTCACGGTAAAGGCTGTGATGACGATCAAAAATACGACGGGCCGCAACCTGACCGACATTTTGAGGCGCATGAGCCGCCAGGAACGCGCAAAGCTGACAAACGAAGTTCTGCGCCTGCAGAACCCTAGTCATCCTCGCGAAATAATTCGGCTAAAGCAGCTGGCCGGAACACTCCCCAAGCGCTTCAACAATGCCCAGTTACGCCAAGACCTTCTCATTCAACTCTCCGATCAGGTGGGTGCCGCTCTGGCAGTTACCGGCAGCGGCCTGTCCGGAAACATCCACGCTATTGTTATCGGCATTTATGAAGAGTTCAGCAGCCATGAACAATGACATCAATACCCTGCAAGATCCCCGAACGTTAACTCGATACACCCGACGGTTTGCATTTATCGTGGGTATGGGGATCTCAATGAACCTAGTCAGTATTTCAGGCAGCCTGTCACATAGCCTGTCGTATTACGCACGAATAAATTATCTCCCTGGCGAATATGCGGTCGTGGCGAGCATGGCACTGCTACTGGCCATGTGCATTGGCCTGACCTTGGTGGCGCTGGGGTTTCGCTCTGGGCCGCCACTGCTTGCAGGCGTCGCGGCCTTGAACGCCTTGCTGTCGGCAGGCTACCTGGGGAACAACCCAGTTACGTTGTTTGCACTATTCCCACTATTTCAATCGCTGTTCTGCCTGCTGATTCTTAATACAAGAAACCACCGCCGCTTCGTCAGCATGCTGCGGGTAAAACGTCGACGAAAAATCAGAGCCAACGCACAAACCTGAAGCGGTGCCCAATCGGCCTATCAACAAAAATCGAATGTGGGAGGGGGCTTGCTCCCGATAGCGGAGTATCAGTCACTTGATACGTTGACTGACTCACCGTGATCGGGAGCAAGCCCCCTCCCACATTTCAGTTCGGCGTTTGGTTGACAATCACCGTGCACGTAATCCCCGCCGCCAACAACACCCCCTCCGGCACTTCATCAATATGAATCCGCACCGGCACCCGCTGGGCCAGGCGCACCCAGTTGAAGGTCGGGTTCACATCGGCGATCAGCTCGCGACTCTCCGGGTTGTCGCGGTCGTAGATGCCGCGGGAGATGCTCTCTACGTGCCCCTTCAACGTCTCGCCGCTCATCAACTGCATGTCAGCTTTGTCGCCGACGTTCACATGGGGCAGCTTGGTTTCTTCGAAGAAGCCATAGACCCAGAACGAGTTCATATCCACCACGGCCATCTTGGCTTCGCCGATGCGCGCATAGTCGCCGCGATGCACGTTGAGGTTGGTGACGTAGCCGTCCACCGCTGCCACGACCTGGGTGCGTTTCAAGTTGAGTTCGGCCGCCTCGAGTTGTGCCAGTGCGTGCTGGTAATCGGCCAGGGCCGAGTCGGCGATGTTGCTGGCGTCGTCGCGGTTTTCCCTGGAGATCACCAGGGCGTCGAGGTCGGCGCGGCGGTGGGCGTTGACCTTGCGCATTTCCCAGGTGGCCTTGCGCGAGGCGACCAGGGACTGCGCCTGCTTGACCGCGATGCGGTAGTGCTCGGGGTCGATCTGCATCAACAGGTCGCCCTTTTTCACCAACTGGTTATCGCGCACCGGCACGTCGACCACTTCGCCGGTGACGTCGGCGGCGACGTTGATGATGTCGGCACGCACGCGGCCGTCGCGGGTCCACGGCGTTTCCATGTAGTGCACCCACAACGTGCGGCCAATCCAGATCGCCAAAGCCAGTACCAGCAAGGTCGCGAGCAGGCTGAAAAACTTTTTCATCGGGGCATTCTCAACGGTAGACGGTCAGCGCCAGGGCGCCGAACAGGCAAACGAACAGGCTCAGGCGCAGCAACGCCGGGTGCCAGAAAAACCGGTACAGGTCGAAGCCGGCCAGGAAGCGGTCCAGGGCCCAGGCCAACGCGGCCGCGATCAGGAACATCAGGGTCATGGTCGGCATATAGATGCCGTGGAATGCGATTTCACGAGGCATTCGGGGTTCCTTTGAGGGCCGCCAGCGGTGATTGCGGGTCCAGCAACGAGGTGCGGATAAAGTGCAGGTAGCTTTTCACCCGGCGCAGGGCCGAGGTATCGAAGTGCGGGGCGAAGGGTTCGTCGGTGGCCTGCACGCGGCTGATCGCGTGGTCGACGGCGATCAGGCCACGCTCCAGGTTGCTGGCGCTGGGTTGCAGGAACAGGCGCACCAACGAACGCCCCATGACCCGGATCGCCTGGCGCCACGGCTGGGATTCGGCATAGGCCGGGTGTACCGGCAGGATCGCCTGTTCCTTGCGCAACTCGATGATCGCGTGGCCGACTTCCAGCACCACGAACATCCAGCGCAGCAGGTCGCGTTGCACTTGCGGCTGGCCGACAGCGAGGCCGTAGGCCTGGTGCAGGAGGTCTCGGGTGCGGCTTTCGAAACTCGACGCCAACCCCTTGAGCTTGCCGCTGATGGCATACACCACCTGTTCGCGCAGGTCCTGCTCCAGGCGCCGCCACAGCCAGCGGCTGTTGGGCGGCAGGATGATCGCCCCCGCCGCCGCGCATACCAGCATGCCAATGATCATGGCGATGTAGTCGTTGATAAAGGTGTAGGGGTTGTAGACCGTGAGGTTGTCCGGCACCGAACCGGTGCTGAAGAAAATCAGCAGGCCTACGCCCACACCGGCATATTGCGGGCGTGAGGCGAGGAACGCGCCGAGGATGATCACCGGGGCGAGCATCACGCACAGCAGCGGGAAGCCGTCGATCCACGGGAACACGAAGAACATTTCCACAAAGCCCACCAACGCGCCGATCAAGGTGCCGCAGGCCATCTGGAACGCCATGCGCTTGGGGTTGGGCGTGGCGGCGGACAGGCCGACGGTGGCAGCGGCGATCAAGGTCATGGTGGCACCGCTGGGCCAGGCCGTGGCCACCCAGTAACTGCCCAGCACAATCAGGATGAACGACGCGCGAATCCCCGAGGCGGCGCAGGCCAGCCAGTTGGTTTTCGGGCTGAAGGTTTCGTCCCATTGCTCCCGTGCATGGCTGTGATCGGCCAGGGAGGCATGGGTTTGCGCGTAGTTGTGCAGGTCATCGACGAAGCGGTAGAGCAGTTCATAAGCGGTGTGAAAATCCAGCTGTTCGGCCTCACTCGGGTTGCCCTCCTGGAAGGTCGCACGCAGGCTGCGGACTTTGGCAGGCAGGCTGTCCTTGTAGGCACTGAGCTGGTTGACCAGGCGCGCGGCATCGGGGCTGGTGAGGGCACGGCCGGAGAAGCCGTCGAGGACTTCGGCGAGGTCCTGCAGGCCCGGTTTGATCGCCGCCACCACATGATCCGCGGAATCCCTGCGCAGGCGTTCGAGCAACTGGTGCAAGGCATTGAAGCGCGTGGTGATGCTCATGAACTCGCTGTTGAGGCGACTGAGCCGACCGTTGCGCCGGCGCATATGCGGGTCTTCGAACACCGTGAGGCTGCGCAGCCCTTCCAGGCCCACGGCCTCGGCGATAAAGCGCACGTTGCTGGCCTCGAACCCTTCACGTTGGCTGCGCCCGCGCAGGCCGTCGGTGACGAACAGCGCGAACACGCCAAAGCGCTGATAGAGCGCGTTGCGCATCGCTGCACTGGAGGTCTGCGGCAGGATCGCCGCGCTGACCAGGGTGGAACACAGGATCCCCAGGGAGATTTCCAACACCCGCCACACCGCCGCCATAAAGGCGCCGTCCGGATGGGCCAGGGCCGGCAGGCCGACCATCGCTGCCGTGTAACCGGCCAGCACGAAGCCGTAGGCGCGAAAGTTACGGTTGCGTGTCGCGCCAGCGGTGCAAATGCCGACCCAGATCGCCAGCGCCCCCAGGAACAACTCGGTGTTCTGCGCAAACAACGCGATCAACACCACCATCACCGCCGACCCCGCCAGGGTGCCGAGGAAGCGATAGAAGCTCTTGGCGAACACCTGGCCGCTCTGCGGTTGCATCACGATAAACACGGTGATCATCGCGGTGCGTGGTTGCGGCAGCTCCAGGCGCATGGCCAGCCACAGCGTGAGGAACGCGGCGATCAGCACCTTGAAGATGTACACCCAGGTCACGCCGTCGCTGCGTGCCCAGTCGAAAAAACCACGGCGCCACTCAAGGGAATGCAGCCAGCGCAGCGGTGCAGGCATCGGAGTCATTAAATCCTACTCAGTGACCAAACTATTCAGTGATCAAACATGGCAAGCGCCGCCGGGGTCTTGCTCGGGAGGGTCTTGGCGTCCTGCGGTAGGTCTTTGCCGGCGTCGAGACCGCCACCCAGTGCGGTCACCAGTTCGGCATGGGCGCCAAGCCGCGCGGCCTGGACCTGCTGCTCGACCTGTTGTTGGCGAAACAGCAGGGTCTGGGCATTGAGTACATTGAGGTAATCGGTCAGGCCGCGCTGGTAGGCGATCATCGCGATGTCGTAGGTCTTCTGCGCCGAGGCCACCGACTGCGCCGCAAATGCTGCTTGTTTGTCCATGGATTCACGGCGAATCAACTGGTCGCTGATGCCCTTGAGCGCATTGACCAGGGTCTGGTTGTAGCGCGCCACGGCGATGTCATAGCCGGCGCTGGCTTCCCCCAGCTCGGCACGCAGGCGGCCGCCGTCGAAGATCGGCAAACTGATCGCCGGGCCGACGCCGTAGTTGAATTTCTTGCCGGCGAGAAACGCCAGCATGCCGCCGCCGGTGGCCATGTAGCCGAGGCTGCCGACCAGGTCGACGTTGGGGTAGAAACCGGCGTGGGCGACATCGATGCCACGGGCTTGCGCCGCGACCTGCCAACGGCTGGCAACCACATCCGGGCGCTGGCCGAGCAATTGCGCGGGCAGGCTCGAGGGCAGTTTCAGTGGTGCGGCAAGGGACAGCGTCGGACGCTGCAACGTGGCCCCCTCCCCCGGGCCTTTACCGGCAAGCGCCGCCAGCTGGTTACGGCTCAGGGCGATTTCCTCGTCCAGGGCATCCAACTGGCGATGGGTTTCCGGCAGCGGCGTTTCGGCCTGGCTCACGTCGAAATGGGTGCCGATCCCGGCGTCCAGGCGTTTGTTGGCCAGGTCGAGGATCTGCTGTTGCTGGGCCAGGGTCGCCGCGACGATATCGCGGTTGGCGTAATGCAACGACAGCTGGATATAGGCGCGCACCACGTTGTTCTGCAGTTCAAGCTGGGCCTGGCGGGCTTCGGCCGCGCTCATGTGGGCCAGGTCGACGGCACGCTCGGTGGCGTTGCTTTCGCGGCCCCACAGGTCGAGGGCGTAGCTCAACCCCAGGGACGCATTGTTGTCCCAGGTGTTGGCGCCGCTCAATTCCCCCGGGCCGTAGAACTGATCCTTCGGCCAATTGTGGCGTTTGAGGGTGGTATCAGCGTTGATCTGCAGCGACTCGGCCGACTCGGCAACCCCGGCCATGGCCCGCGCTTCCCGCACCCGCGCGGCGGCCATCGCCATGCTCGGGCTGTTTTGGGTGGCGAGTTCGACCCAGCGGTTGAGCTGGGGGTCGCCGTAGGCCTGCCACCATTGTGCGATGGGCCAATGGGCATCCTGGGCGGCGCTGCGGATCGCTTCGTCGGTGGCCAGGGTAGTGGCATTGAGGGCCTGGCCTTTGGGGGCGATTCCTCCGGTTCCGATGCAGCCGCTGATTGCTAACGATAAAGCGCAAACACTGAGAGCCTTCAGCGCTCGGTTAATGAGAGTCTTCAGCTCTCTGCTGATGCGACGCGGCACGGCGAACGAATTCCTGAGGTGGTGTTGCGGGGGGAGGTGGCGCAATTCTAGGCGGCGGCATGGAGGACGATAAGCTGGCATTCCTGTGAATCTTTGTTACCGTTCAAGCGATAATCCGTTGGTAGGGATCACTGGACGGCGTAACTTTCTGTCACAATTTGGCATCTCCCCTGAGAACTCTCCATGGACACTTTGCAAAACATGCGCGCCTTCAGTTGCGTGGCCGAAGCGGGCAGCTTCACCGCCGCCGCCGCGCAACTGGACACCACCACCGCCAACGTCTCGCGCGCGGTCTCCAATCTTGAGGCCCACCTGCAAACCCGCTTGCTCAACCGCACCACCCGCCGCATTGCCCTCACCGAGGCAGGTAAACGCTACCTGCTGCGCTGCGAGCAGATCCTGGCCTACGTCGAAGAAGCCGAGGCCGAGGCCAGCGACGCCCACGCCCGCCCCGCCGGACAGCTGAAAGTGCACACCATGACCGGTATCGGCCAGCACTTCGTCATCGACGCGATCGCCCGCTACCGCCGCACCCACCCGGACGTGACCTTCGACCTGACCCTGGCCAACCGCGTGCCGGACTTGCTGGACGAGGGCTACGACGTGTCCATCGTGCTGGCCAGCGAGCTGCCGGACTCGGGCTTCGTCTCCCAGCGCCTGGGCATCACCTACAGCATCGCCTGCGCCTCGCCGGACTACGTCAAGGCCAAAGGCTGTGCGCAGCGCCCCCAGGACTTGCTCAACCACGCCTGCCTGCGCCTGGTCAGCCCGGTGATCCAGTTGGACAAGTGGACCTTCAACGGCCCTGAAGGCCAGGAAAGCGTGGCGATCAATACGTCGCCGTTCCTGGTCAACTCCGCCGACGCGATGAAAACCGCGATCACCAGCGGCATGGGCGTCGGCCTGCTGCCGGTGTATGCGGCCATCGAAGGCCTGCGCAACGGCACATTGGTGCGAGTCATGCCCACCTATCGCTCCCAGGAGCTGAACCTGTACGCAATCTACCCGTCTCGCCAGTACCTGGATGCGAAGATCAAGACCTGGGTGGAATACCTGCGCGGTTCGTTGCCGGAGATCCTGGCGGCGCACCAGGCGGAGCTGGTGGCGTATGAGTTGAGCGGCAGCCTCAGCGGTGCACGGCTGGCGAACTGATTTCTACCAGGCGATACACGTCTTTAAATGTGGGAGGGGCGGTGTCCTGACAATTGCCGGCAGGAATGTTAGCGTGCTTGGCATTCTTCCGTAGTCGATGAGCCCGCCTGCAATGAAAAAGACCGTCCTCGCCTTCAGCCGTGTCACCCCGCAAATGATCGAACGCCTGCAACAGGATTTCGACGTGATCGCGCCCAACCCCAAGCTGGGCGACATCAACGCTCAATTCAATGAAGCCCTGCCTCACGCCCACGGTTTGATCGGCGTGGGTCGCAAGCTGGGCCGCGCGCAGCTCGAAGGCGCGGGCAAGCTGGAGGTGGTGTCCAGCGTGTCGGTGGGCTACGACAACTACGATGTGCCGTACTTCAACGAGCGCGGGATCATGCTCACCAACACCCCCGACGTACTGACCGAAAGCACTGCCGACCTGGCCTTCGCCCTGCTGATGAGCAGCGCGCGCCGGGTGGCCGAGCTGGACGCCTGGACCAAGGCCGGCCAATGGAAAGCCAGCGTCGGCGCGCCGCTGTTTGGCTGTGACGTGCATGGCAAGACCCTCGGTATCGTTGGCATGGGCAATATCGGCGCGGCCGTGGCCCGGCGTGGGCGCCTGGGCTTCAATATGCCGATCCTGTACAGCGGCAACAGCCGCAAGACCAAGCTGGAACAGGAACTGGGCGCGCAATTGCGCAGCCTGGACCAGTTGCTGGCCGAGGCGGATTTCGTCTGCCTGGTGGTGCCGTTGAGCGACAAGACCCGCCACCTGATCAGCACCCGCGAGTTGGGTCTGATGAAGTCCAGCGCGATTCTGATCAATATCTCCCGTGGTCCGGTGGTCGACGAACCGGCGCTGATCCAGGCCCTGCAAAACCAGACCATTCGCGGTGCCGGGCTGGATGTGTATGAGCAGGAGCCGTTGGCCGAGTCGCCGCTGTTCCAACTGAGCAACGCGGTGACCCTGCCGCATATCGGTTCGGCGACCCATGAAACCCGCGAAGCCATGGCCAACCGCGCGCTGGACAACCTGCGCAGCGCCCTGCTGGGCCAGCGCCCGCAGGACCTGGTGAACCCGCAGGTGTGGAAGGGCTGACACGGGCCCAACCCGACAAAAAATCGGGTTAAAGCCTGGCTCTCCCGAGTCGATAACCTTCAATAGAAGTTCGTCATCCCTGATCCACAGAAGGTTTTTATGTCCACCACCAAAGCCCGCGCAGACTCACTCTCGCTTCTGCTCTTTACCTTGCGCAGCGGCAAGCTGATGGCCATCAACCTGCTGAAAGTCAGCGAGATCATCCCTTGCCCGCCGCTGACCAAGCTGCCGGAGTCTCATCCCCACGTCAAAGGCATCGCCACCCTGCGTGGCAATTCGTTGGCGGTGATCGACCTGAGTCGCGCCCTGGGGGAAATGCCCCTGGAAGACCCGAACGGAGGCTGCCTGATCGTCACCGACGTGAGCCGTTCCAAGCAGGGCCTGCATGTGCAGGCCGTCAGCAAGATCGTGCACTGCCTGACCACCGATATTCGTCCACCACCCTACGGCTCCGGCGGCAACCGCGCGTTTATCACCGGGGTAACCCAAGTGGAAGGCGGCCTGGTGCAGGTGCTGGACATCGAAAAAGTCATCCACGGCATCGCCCCGGCACCGATTGAAGCGGCGCCTACCGACCTGACCATGGAAGAGGCGGAAGTGCTCGGCAATGCGCGGATCCTGGTGGTGGATGACAGCCAGGTCGCCCTGCAGCAGTCGGTACACACCCTGCGCAACCTCGGCCTGACCTGCCACACCGCGCGCAGCGCCAAGGAAGCCATCGATGTGCTGCTGGAGCTGCAAGGCACCGCCGCGCAGATCAATGTGGTGGTGTCGGACATCGAGATGTCCGAAATGGACGGTTATGCCCTGACCCGCACCCTGCGTGAAACCCCGGACTTCCAGGATCTCTACGTGCTGCTGCATACCTCCCTGGACAGCGCGATGAACAGCGAAAAGGCGCGCCTGGCCGGTGCCAACGCAGTGCTGACCAAGTTCTCCTCGCCCGAACTGACCAAATGCCTGGTGGTCGCCGCCCAGACCGTGGCGCAACAGGGGCTGTAACCGGTGGCGGAGCATTTCCAACTGCTGCGCCGCGACCTCACCGGCAGCCTGCCTGCACCTCAATGGCCGGCCCATACGCAGTTGGATCATTACCGCGACGAGCTGGCCCCGGCGATCCATGCGGTGCTGCGCATGACCCAGGAGCAAGGGGGAGGCCGCGTTCCTCATCTGCACGCCTGGCAGCATCTGTTCGTCAGCGATGCCGAATTCGATCCCACGCTGTGTCTGGTGGCCAGCAACGGCGATGGCATTCTCGGCGTGGCGCAGTGCTGGACCAGCGCGTTTATCAAGAACCTGTCCGTGCATCCTTGCGCTCAAGGCCAAGGCTTGGGCCGCGCGTTGCTGCTGCACTGCTTCCAGGTGTTCAAGCAGCGTGGCGAACCCTATGTCGACCTCAAGGTACTGGAGAGCAACCTGCGCGCCCGGCAACTGTACGAAAGCGCGGGCATGGTCTTTGTGCTGCGGGATGTGGTCGCCGAGGACTGACAGGCGCTGGCGCATAACTTGCTTCCAGAGCAGCACAACGGTGGATAGAGGTAAAAACCCGTCACTGTTCCTGTGTGCCCTCTGACCTAGCCTGGTGACAGATCCGCCATGAACACCCATTTTTCCTGCGTCGGTTGCGGCAAATGCTGCAGCGATCACCACGTCCCCCTGACCCTCCAGGAAGCCCGCCAATGGGCGGCTGACGGCGGTAACGTCATCGTTCTGGTGGAGGGTTTCCTGAGCAATGGCCTGGGCCTGCCTCAGCAGCAGCGCGAACATGCCGAGCGCCGTTCGGTGGTGGTGCCCAGCGGCAACACCGAGGCGTTTGTGGCAATCACCTTTGCCGCCTACAACGCCGGGCGCTGCCGGAATCTTGACGCAGACAACCTATGCCGCATCTACGAGCGCCGCCCGTTGGTGTGCCGCATCTACCCGATGGAGATCAACCCCCATATCCCGCTCAACCCCGCCGCCAAGGATTGCCCGCCGGAATCCTGGGAACAGGGCCCGGCGTTGATCGTCGGGGGTGAATTGATGGACCAGGAACTGGTGGAGCTGATCCAACGCTCGCGCCAGGCCGACCGAGACGACGTGCAGACCAAGGAGGCGGTGTGCGCCTTGCTCGGCATTCGCACCACGGCGCTCAAGGGCGATGGATTTACCGCGTACCTGCCGGACATGAGCGCGTTTGCCCAGGCGATTGAGCTGGCGGTGGACCAGCCGTCCGTGGCCAGTGAGTGGGTGTTTCATGTCTCGGGGATGGACATCGCCGAGCAGATGCTGGATGCCGGGGCGCAGATTGCCACCGAGGTGCCGGCCAACTATGCGTTTATCTCGCTGCGGGCGGCGTAGACCTTAAAGGCCGCCTCGTGCGGCGGTCGATCAGTGCTCGGCAGGAACGGCGTCAAGGCGGTAGGGCTGGATGATCCGCTGGTACTCGCCGCTCTGCTTCAGTTGTTCAAGGGCGCAGTTGAGTTCGTTGCGCAATGCGGTGTCAGGTTTGCGCACTGCGATGGCCACACCATCGCCCAAAAGCTCGGACGAAATGGCAGGGCCGACGAAGTCGAAATCGTGGCCGTCTTCGGTGTCGAGCAAGGCTTCACGAATTTCTACCGTGCCTTGCAGGGTCGCATCAATCTCGCCGGCTTTAAGGCTGCTGACTAATTCATTGTTGAGCCAGAAGCTCTTGACGATGACGCCATTTGGCGCCCACATCGAGCGGGCAAAAGCCTCACGGTTACTTCCCAGCAACACGCCGACACGCTTGCCCTTGAGCGACTTTACCCGCGGCTGCAAGTTGGACATGCGACGGGCCACCAGGCGCGTGGTGAAGGGGTAGAGGTTATCGGTGAAGCCCACCCAGCGTTGCCGTTGCGACGTCGGCGCCATCCCCATGATCGCGTCGAATTTCCTGGCTTCAAGGGAGATGAAATCTTCGGCAAGCACCTGGTCGACCCAGATGCAGCGTGCATTCAACTGCACGCACAGGGCGTTGCCCAACTCGATATTCAAGCCGACCAACTGCCCTTGCGGGTCGCGGCTCTGGAACGGGGGGAACTGTGCAGCAACGGCGAAACGGATTTCACGCAGCGGTGGATCATCGGCCGCAGAGACATCCGCCGCAAGCAACAGGGCAAACACTACACAGATGTGTATCAGAGCCAAGGGAGACGTCCTTTTCCGGAAAGACCAGCATCGCCCTGCTTCCCCCTGAAATCACAGGGGCAGAGCAAAGGCTGTGCAAGCTTTCAAGAAACGGTCGTAGGCCTACAATCAGAAATTTCAGCAGAGGCTGTAGGCAATAATCGACACGATGTGCGACTTGTTAATCTCAGCGTTTACCCATCGAACGACGAGTACCCGGCGGTGCCATGCCTGGCGACTTGGTATGGCCGTTCTTGGCGCCGTTTTTGTACCACGGTTGGGCCGCATTCCTGGCCCCAGCCAACTCACCCGGCTTGAACGGAAACTTGAACGCCGGGATCTCGGCTTTTTCAACGCCTTCGGCGCTGGCCGGATCGACGATGTCGGTCGCTTCAACAGGGGGTTGTGTCGGGGAAGTCATGAAAGCTCCGGGGCGTGCAAAAAATGATGCGGGGCCGGCTTGCGGGCCACACTGGCGCGCAGTATACCTGCGAGCTTCAGATCTTTAACCACCACCGGTACGAATGGTCGGAGTTTGCTGACAGCGCTGTCAGTTAGCCGTCACCGTGCTGACCGGGTTGAAGGGCTATAAAGACCGCTCACTCTCCCCATCCTTTGCCCCGGCGCCTCACCCATGCACATTCAACGAAAAACTGCCCTGATCGTGGGTGTACTCGTGGTCGTGGCGGTTGCAGCCTGGGCGCTGACCCGGCCAGCCAAGGCCAGACTGACGGCACCCACCGCGATCCCGGTGCGGGTGGTGAGCGTAGCGCAGCAGGACATTCCACGCTTTGTCAGCGGCATCGGCACGGTGCTGTCCCTGCACAGTGTGGTCATTCGCCCGCAGGTCGACGGCATTCTCACCCAATTGCCGGTCAAGGAAGGCCAGTGGGTCAAGGCCGGCGACTTGCTGGCCAGAATCGATGATCGCTCGATCCGCGCCAGCCTCGACCAGGCCAGGGCGCAACTGGGCGAGAGCCAGGCGCAGTTGCAGGTGGCGCTGGTCAACCTCAAGCGCTACAAGGAATTGAGCGTCGACGACGGCGTGTCCAAGCAGACCTACGACCAGCAACAAGCCCTGGTCAACCAACTCAAGGCCACCGTCCAAGGTAACCAGGCCAACATCGATGCAGCCCAGGTCCAGCTGTCCTACACCCAGATTCGCTCACCGGTCAGTGGCCGCGTCGGTATTCGCAATGTGGATGAAGGCAACTTCCTGCGCACCAGCGATACCCAGGGCCTGTTCTCCGTGACCCAGATCGACCCGATTGCCGTTGAGTTCTCTTTGCCGCAACAGATGCTGCCGACCCTGCAAGGCCTGATCGCAGCGCCTGCCAAGGCCAGCGTCGACGCCTACCTGGGTGCCGACACCGACGGCCAGACCGGAGACCTGCTCGGCGAAGGCCACTTGAGCCTGATCGATAACCAGATCAGCTCCACCACCGGTACCCTGCGCGCCAAGGCCGAGTTCAACAATGCCTCGCAACGCCTGTGGCCGGGGCAACTGGTGACCATCAAGATCCAGACCGCCCTCGACAAAAATGCCTTGGTGGTGCCGCCGACCGTGGTGCAACGCGGCCTGGATTCGCACTTCGTGTACCGGGTCAACGGTGACAAGGTCGATGTGGTGCCGGTGCAAGTCACCTATCAGAACAGCGACGTCAACATTATCAAGGGCGTGCAGGCCGGTGATGTACTGGTCAGTGATGGCCAGTCGCGGCTCAAGGCCGGTGCCCAGGTGGAGGTGCTCAAGGAGCCACCGCAGGTGATCCAGACCGTCGACGCCAAGGTGCAGCCATGAACGGCAGCCGGTCGCCCTCGGCCTGGTGCGTCGACCACCCGGTCGCCACCCTGCTGCTGACGTTTGCCCTGGTGCTGCTCGGGATCATTGCCTTCCCGCGCCTGGCCATCGCGCCACTGCCGGAGGCGGAATTTCCGACGATCCAGGTCACGGCACAACTGCCTGGCGCCAGCCCGGACACCATGGCCTCCTCGGTGGCGACGCCGCTGGAAGTGCAGTTCAGTGCCATTCCCGGCATGACCCAGATGACCTCCAGCAGTGCCTTGGGCTCAAGCCTGTTGACCCTGCAATTCACCCTCGACAAGAGCATCGACACCGCCGCGCAGGAAGTGCAGGCAGCGATCAACACCGCATCCGGCAAGCTGCCCAGCGACATGCCGAGCCTGCCCACCTGGAAGAAGGTCAACCCGGCGGACAGCCCGGTGCTGATCCTCAGTGTCAGCTCCGACAGCATGCCCAGCACCGAGTTGAGCGACTATGTGGAAACCCTGCTGGCGCGGCAGATCAGCCAGATCGACGGCGTCGGCCAGATCAACATTACCGGCCAGCAGCGCCCGGCGATCCGCGTGCAGGCTTCCCCCGACAAACTCGCGGCCATCGGCCTGACCCTGGCCGATATCCGCCTGGCCATCCAGCAATCGAGCCTCAACCTGGCCAAGGGTGCGATCTACGGCGAGAACAGCGTGTCGACCCTGTCGACCAACGACCAACTGTTTCACCCGGAGGACTACGCCCAACTGATCGTGTCCTACAAGGATGGCGCCCCCGTTCAACTGCGCGATATCGCCAAAGTCATCAACGGTTCGGAAAACGCCTACGTGCAGGCCTGGTCCGGCGACACGCCGGGCGTCAATCTGGTGATCTCGCGCCAGCCCGGCGCCAACATTGTCGAGACCGTAGACCGCATCCAGGCCGAACTGCCGCGCCTGCAAGGCATGCTGCCGGCCTCGGTGCAGGTCAGCGTATTGTCTGACCGCACCAAGACCATCCGCGCGTCCCTGCATGAAGTGGAAGTCACCCTGCTGATCGCCATCCTGCTGGTGGTGGCGGTGATGGCGCTGTTCCTGCGCCAGTTGTCGGCGACGCTGATTGTGTCCAGCGTGCTCGGCGTGTCGCTGGTCGCCAGTTTTGCCCTGATGTACCTGATGGGCTTCAGCCTGAACAACCTGACCCTGGTGGCGATCGTGATCGCCGTGGGCTTTGTGGTCGACGATGCCATCGTGGTGGTGGAAAACATTCACCGCCACCTCGAAGCCGGGCTCGACAAGCGCGAAGCGGCGATCAAGGGCGCCGGCGAGATTGGCTTTACCGTGGTGTCCATCAGCTTCTCGCTGGTGGCGGCGTTTATTCCGCTGCTGTTCATGGGCGGTGTGGTCGGACGGCTGTTCAAGGAATTCGCGCTGACGGCCACTTCGACCATCCTGATTTCGGTGGTGGTCTCCTTGACCCTGGCACCGACATTGGCCGCGCTGTTCATGCACGCCCCGACCCATCCGGCCCACGACAAACCCGGCTTCAGCGAACGCCTGCTGGCCGGCTATGCGCGCAACCTGCGCCGCGCGCTGGCCCATCAGCGCAGCATGGCCGCGCTATTCGTGGTGACCCTGGCCCTGGCCGTGGCCGGCTACGTGTTTATCCCCAAGGGCTTCTTTCCGGTACAGGACACCGGTTTTGTGCTCGGCACCAGCGAAGCGGCGGCCGATGTGTCATACCCGGACATGGTCGCCAAGCACAAGGCCCTGGCTGAGATCGTCAAGGATGACCCGGCGGTGCAGGCGTTTTCCCACTCGGTGGGCGTGACCGGCAGCAACCAGACCATCGCCAACGGGCGCTTCTGGATCGCCTTGAAAGACCGCGGTGATCGCGACGTGTCCGCCAGCCAGTTCATCGACCGCATCCGGCCCAAGCTGGCGAAAGTGCCGGGCATCGTGCTGTACCTGCGCGCGGGGCAGGACATCAACCTCAGCTCCGGCCCCAGCCGCGCCCAGTACCAGTACGTACTCAAGAGCAACGATGGCCCGACACTCAACACCTGGACCCAGCGCCTGACCGAAAAACTGCGCGCCAACCCGGCGTTTCGCGACCTGTCCAACGATCTGCAACTGGGCGGCAGCATCACCCATATCAGCATCGACCGCCAGGCCGCCGCGCGCTTTGGGCTGACCGCCACCGATGTCGACCAGGCGCTCTACGACGCCTTCGGCCAGCGCCAGATCAACGAGTTCCAGACCGAGATCAACCAATACCAGGTGGTGCTGGAGCTGGACAGTCAACAGCGCGGCAAGGCCGAAAGCCTGAACTACTTCTACCTGCGCTCGCCACTGACCAATGAGATGGTGCCGTTGTCGGCAGTGGCCAAGGTCGACGCGCCGACCGTGGGGCCCTTGTCCATCAGCCATGACGGCATGTTCCCCGCCGCCAACCTGTCGTTCAACCTGGCACCCGGTGTGGCGCTGGGTGACGCGGTGATCATGCTCAACCAGGCCAAGAATGAAATCGGCATGCCAACCACCATCATCGGCAACTTCCAGGGCGCGGCCCAGGCGTTCCAGAGTTCGCTGGCCAGCCAGCCCTGGCTGATCCTCGCGGCGCTGGTGGCTGTCTACATCATTCTGGGTGTGTTGTATGAGAGCTTCGTGCACCCGCTGACGATTATCTCCACCTTGCCCTCGGCGGGGCTGGGCGCGCTGATCATGCTGTCGCTGATGGGCCAGGACTTTTCGATCATGGCGCTGATCGGCCTGGTGCTGCTGATCGGCATCGTGAAGAAGAACGGCATCCTGATGATCGACTTCGCCCTGGACGCCCAGCGGGTACGCGGGCTGCCGCCGGAAGAGGCAATCTATGAAGCCTGCATCACGCGGTTCCGGCCGATCATCATGACCACCCTCGCCGCTCTGCTGGGCGCGGTACCGTTGATGCTCGGCGCTGGCCCTGGCGCGGAAATGCGCCAGCCCCTGGGCATCGCGGTGGTCGGCGGCTTGCTGGTGAGCCAGGCGCTGACGCTGTTCACCACACCGGTCATATACTTGTACCTTGAGAAATTTTTCCACCGGCCCAAGCCAGGTGCCGAGCTGGCGACCACACACTGAGGCCAAGGCACCGCCCTGGAGCAAAAGGCTCATGCGCGTACTGATTGTTGAAGATGAAGAAAAAACCGCCGATTACCTGCACCGAGGCCTGACGGAGCAAGGCTACGCCGTCGATGTGGCGCGCGAGGGCGTCGAGGGCCTGCACCTGGCGCTGGAGAACGATTACGCGGTGATCGTGCTCGACGTGATGCTGCCCGGCCTCGATGGCTTTGGCGTGCTGAGGGCGTTGCGTGCGCGCAAACAGACACCGGTGATCATGCTGACCGCCCGCGAGCGCGTGGAAGACCGTATCCGCGGCCTGCGCGAAGGCGCCGACGATTATCTTGGCAAACCGTTTTCCTTCCTCGAACTGGTGGCGCGCCTGCAAGCCCTGACCCGCCGCAGCGGCGGCCACGAGCCGGTGCAAGTGACCGTTGCCGACCTGTGGATCGACCTGATCAGCCGCAAGGCCAGCCGCAATGGTGTGCGCCTGGACCTGACCGCCAAGGAGTTCTCGCTGCTCAGCGTATTGGCGCGGCGCCAGGGCGAGATCCTCTCCAAGACCTCGATTGCAGAAATGGTCTGGGACATCAATTTCGACAGTGACGCCAACGTCGTGGAAGTGGCGATCAAGCGCCTGCGCGCCAAGCTTGACGGGCCGTTCGAACACAAGCTGCTGCACACCATTCGCGGCATGGGTTATGTGCTGGAGAATCGCAGTGTCGGCTAATTCCATTGCGCTGCGCCTCAGCAGCATGTTCACCCTGGTGGCGGCGCTGATATTCCTGTTGATCGGCGGCGCGCTGTATCAGCAGGTGGATCGCAGCCTGGGCTTGCTGCCAGGGGCGGAGCTGGATGCGCGCTACAGCGTGTTGGAATCCTCTGTGAACCGCTTCGGCACGCCGGACCATTGGGTGAAGATTCAAGCCAAGCTCAAATTATTGGGTGAGGAAGACAAGCGTATCCGCTTCTGGGTCGTCAGCAGCGATCCGAACTACGAGTACGGCAACCCCGATGCGCGGATCCGCACCTTCGCCGAAGGCCCGACGGGCAAGCGCGACCTGCACCTGCCGGGGCGCGAATACCCGTTCAAAGTGCTGGTGAGCCAGTTCCCGGCCAAGGACCAACGCCCGCCGCTGCGTTTCATGATCGCCATCGACACTGAGAACTTCCGCGCGACCCAGCACCATCTGCTGGTGGCACTGGTCAGCCTGGCGCTGGTCGGCGTGGCGCTGGCGGCGCTGCTGGGGTTCTGGGTGTCGCGCATTGGCCTCAAGCCGCTGGGCAAACTCTCGGATGAAGCACAGAAGCTGGCGCCGCCGAAGCTCTCCGGGCGCCTGCAACTGTCACCGCTGCCGCCGGAGCTGAGCCAGTTCGTCAACTCGTTCAACTCCACGCTGGACCGCGTGGAACAGGCCTACTCGCGCCTGGAGTCGTTCAACGCCGACGTCGCCCACGAACTGCGCTCACCGCTCACCAACCTGATCGGCCAGACCCAGGTCGCCCTGACGCGCGGGCGTTCGGCCGAGCATTATTTCGAGGTGCTGCAATCCAACCTCGAGGAATTGGAACGCCTGCGCTCGATCATCAACGACATGCTGTTCCTCGCCAGCGCCGACCAGGGCAGCAAGGCCACCAAGCTGATTGAAAGCTCATTGGCCGACGAGGTAGCCACCACCCTCGACTACCTGGACTTCATCCTCGAAGACGCCCAGGTCCGGGTGCAGGTCCACGGCGACGCCCAGGTACAGATCGAAAAAGCCCACCTGCGCCGCGCGCTGATCAACCTGCTGAGCAATGCGGTGCAGCACACCGCGCCCGGGCAGGTGATCGACGTGAACATCGACGTGCTGGAGCATCAGGTAGCCATCGGCGTGACCAACCCTGGCGATGTGATTGCCAGCGAACACCTGCCCCGGCTGTTCGAACGTTTCTATCGAGTGGATGCGTCGCGCAGTAACAGCGGGGCGAATCACGGTTTGGGGCTGGCCATCGTCAAGGCGATTGCCTTGATGCACGGCGGTGATGTGTTCGTGCGCAGCGATGTCAGCGGCAATACCTTTGGCATCACTCTGCCGGTCTAGACATCTCCCCCATGGCCCCAGCATCACTGTTGCTGTTTTGGCAACAGTCATTATCTTGTTACACTCTGTATCGCAGCGCTCGCCTGCGTTACTTTGACGCATCGATGAGCGCGACGGCAAAGACAGCTGACCCGCTTACCCGAATTTCCCTCGACTTATTTCCAGGGCTCTACACTGGGAATCTGTCTTAAAGCCGCTGACTTCAGCGGCTTTTTTTTGCGCTAAAAAAAGGCCAGGCACACCCCCACGACACTGGCCGTTTTCGATTGACCAAAGGAGCTCCACCGGTGAAGAACTCGCTGACGTTCACCCCGTTATTCCTCGCGATTGCAGCAACGATCGTTCCCCTTGCCCACGCGGCAGACACCACCCCCGCCGACGGATTCGTCGAAGGCTCGCACCTCAACATCAACACCCGCAACTACTACATGAACCGCGACCGTCGCGACATCCACACCGATGACAGCAAGGAATGGGGCCAGGGTTTTATAGGCACCTTCGAATCCGGCTACACACAGGGCACCGTCGGCTTCGGCCTGGACGCCCACGCCATGCTCGGCCTCAAGCTCGACGGCGGTGGCGGCACCGACGGTTCCAGCATCCTTCCCTACGGCAGCACTGACGGCAGCGGCAAAGCGCCCGGTTCGTTTTCCACCGCAGGGGGCACCTTGAAGATGCGCGCCTTCGATACCGAGTTGAAGGCCGGCGACCTGTTCCTCAACAACCCGGTGATCGCCGGCGGCATGACGCGCATGCTGCCGCAGACTTTCCGTGGCGTGAGCCTGAGCAACCACAGTTTCGACGGCTGGATGCTCGAAGGCGGCCAGGCCAGCTTCACCAAGCTCTACAACCAGAGCGGCCACCGACGCATCGGCACCAGCTATGGCGCATTGCCGAGCAACGCTGACAGCCAGCACATGAATTGGGCGGGCGTGTCGTTCAGCGGCATCCCGGGAGTGACCAGCAACCTGTACGCTTCCGAACTCAAGGACGTGTGGCACCAGTACTACTACGACCTGGACTACACCTACGCGCTGAACGACCTGGTCAGCCTCAACCCGGGCCTGCACTACTACCACACCCAGGACACCGGCCAGTCGCTGCTCGGGGATATCGACAACAACACCTACAGCCTGCACCTCACCGTCGGCGTGGGTCACCACAGCGTCACCGCCGCCTACCAGCGGGTCAACGGCAACACGCCGTTCGACTACATCAGCCAGGGCGACAGCGTGTACCTGGACAACTCTCAGCAATACTCGGACTTCAACGGCCCCAATGAGCGCTCATGGAAGCTCAAGTACGCCTACGACTTCGCGGGCCTCGGCATGCCTGGCCTTACCTCGGCGGTGTCCTACATCAGCGGTAAGACCGATCTGACAAAAGTCGACCCGCAAAGCCGTGGCTACAGTGCCTGGTACAGCGCTGACGGCAAGGACGCCAAGCACTGGGAACGGGATATCGATTTGAAGTATGTGGTGCAGGGTGGCAAGGCCAAGGATTTGGCCGTGCGCCTGCAATGGGCGACCAATCGCGGCAGTCATGGCTACTCGGCGGTAGACCGGGATGTGGATGAATACCGGGTGATCGTCGACTACCCGATCAACGTGTTCTAACGCGTAGATCTTTCTTTTTAACCGAGTATTTAATTTTCATCGGGTAGAACTAAACTGCCAGCATCCACATCGCTGAAGTCTGCCCGATGAGCCAACGCCATGTCCGTATCCTGCCCGCACGCCCAGAACTGTTAATGGTTTTGGGCAGCGGTATCACTGTTGTCTTGATCGTGGTCATCGTCGCAGCGTTGCTGATCCGCGAACACGCCAGCACCCTGCAGGCCGCTACGCGCTCAACCACCAATATTGCGCAGTTGATCAATGCCGACGTGCTGCGCAACGTCGAACTCTACGACCTGGCCCTCAAGGGGTTGATTGCTGCCAGGCAACGCGATGACCTGTCCCAGGTTACGGCGAATATCCAGCACCTGGTGCAGTTTGAGTTGTCTACCGCTGCGCCGTTCAAAGGCGAAGTCCTGTTGCTGGACGCAGATGGCGCAGTGATCGCGGACTCTTCTACCCTGCAGCCCACCCCGCGCAACTTTGCCAGCCGCGATTACTTCCAGGTGCATGCCAAAGACGCCCAGGCCGGTTTGTTCATCAGCCGACCGTTCAAGATCCACTGCGATTGCGACCAGGTCTGGCGCATGGCGTTCAGTCGGCGCGTATCAGGCCCCAATGGTGAATTTGCCAGCGTTGCCGTCGCAACCATGCGCCTGGCGTACTTCGATCAGCTTTTCAGTACGCTCACCATCGGCAACGGCAGCAGCGTCAACCTGCTGAGCAACCGAGGCATTTTGCTCGCCCAGCAACCGCTGCTGGAGCGCGACATGATCGACAAGGACCTGAGCGAACGTCCTAACTTCAAGCGCATGCTGCGCGAAGGCAGTGGCAGCTTCCAGGCCATCTCTGCCATCAGCGGCAAGGAGCGCCTGTACACCTTCACCAATGTCGGAGACCTGCCGCTGATCGTGGTAGTAGCCCTGTCCAGTGAAGATGTATTCGCCCCCTGGAAGCGCGCCGCACTGCTGACCAGTGGCGCCACGGGCATCCTGTGTATCGGCTTGTTATGGCTGACCTGGATGCTGCGCCGGGAACTGCGCCGCCGTTATCGCGCAGAGCGCGTACTGTCAGAACTGGCAGCCACCGACGCCCTGACCGGCCTGGCCAACCGCCGCATCCTCGACGAACGCCTGCGCCTTGAATGGGACCGCGCGCAACGTTCGCTCGAACCACTGACCGTGCTGATGATCGACGTGGACCACTTCAAAGCCTTCAACGACCGCCACGGCCATCATGGTGGCGATGCAGCACTGCGTACGGTGGCCCAGGTGATCAACAGCAATATCCGCCGTCCTGCCGACCTCGCGGCGCGTTACGGCGGCGAGGAGTTCGCGGTTGTACTGCCCAATACGGACGCCAAGGGCGCGTGGGTCATCGCCGAGCATATCCGCAGCAGCATCGAACATTTGCCGCGGGTGGCGGGGGATGAGCAGCCGATCACGGCGAGCATCGGCATGAGCACCCGGGACAAGCGCAGCCGGATGTCCCTGGAGGCCTTGCTGCTCAGTGCGGACCGCGCGTTGTATGAGGCCAAGCACACGGGGCGCAATCGGATTGTGGATGCCAGTGAGGGGTGATGATCGCCCCCACGCTGCGCATGGGAACGAGGGAGGCGCGCCACAGGCACATAAAAAAAGGCCACCCGAAGGCAGCCTTTAAAAACTAAAGAAAGAGAGTTGTTACTTACACCGCCGCAACGGGACGCATGTAAGAGATCGGTGCGGTGCTGGCATCTTCGAAGGTCACGACTTCCCAAGCGTCTGTCTGCTCAATCAACTTGCGCAGCAGCTGGTTGTTAAGGGCGTGGCCCGACTTGAAGCCTTTGAACTCGCCTATCAGGCTATTGCCCAGCAGGTAGAGGTCACCGATTGCATCGAGGATCTTGTGCTTCACGAATTCGTCTTCATAGCGAAGGCCGTCTTCGTTCAGTACACCATCCGCGTCGACCACAATGGCGTTTTCAACGCTGCCGCCGAGTGCGAGGTTGTGCTTGCGCAGGTACTCGATGTCACTCATGAAACCAAAGGTACGGGCGCGGCTGACTTCTTTTACGAACGAAGTGCTGGAAAAATCCACGCTTGCACTCTGGGTGCGGTCACGGAATACCGGGTGATCGAAATCGATCTCAAAGCTCACTTTAAAGCCTTCGAACGGGACGAAGGTGGCGCGCTTGTCGCCGTCTTCTACTGTCACTTCCCGCAGAATGCGTATGAACTTCTTGGCTGCGTCCTGTTCTTCCAGGCCGGCAGATTGAATCAAGAATACGAAGGGTCCAGCGCTGCCATCCATGATCGGGACTTCGGACGCGGAGAGCTCGACGTAGGCGTTATCGATGCCCAAACCGGCCATGGCCGAGAGCAAGTGCTCCACCGTGTCCACTTTGACGTCACCGTTGACCAACGTGGTCGACATCGTGGTTTCGCCAACATTTTCCGCGCGAGCAGGAATCTGCACCACAGGGTCCAGGTCGGCACGCACAAACACGATGCCGGTGTCGACAGGTGCAGGCTTGAGGGTCAGGTATACCTTCTCCCCGGAGTGCAGACCTACACCTGTGGCACGAATAATATTCTTCAGGGTGCGTTGTTTAATCATGGCTTGGACCGCTTCAGCGCAAATTGCGAACTGGTATCAACAAAGGCTGGCGATAATAGCAGACCAGACCTTTGCTGAACACCAATCACCTTCATAGCCCTGATACATTCCATTAATCGGCCTGACGACGCAGGAATGCCGGGATGTCCAGGTAGTCCAGATCATCTTGCGGATTCGGGCTACGGGACGCCGCAGCACCGGCCTGAGCCTGGTTGCGCATCACGGTCGGACGATCCAGGTCACGGTAGTTCACCGACGGCAGTTCCTGGCGCGAAGGCGCTGGAGCGGCAGCCGCTTGGCTCGCGTGGCTGGCCTGGCTGTTATGCAGGGTGTTGTCGATGACCTTCACAGGCTTCTCGATTTTCGCGCCCAGGCCGGTGGCAACCACGGTCACGTGCAGCTCGTCGCGCATGTCCGGGTCGATAACGGTACCGACCTTGACCATGGCGTGCTCGGAAGCGAAGGCTTCGATGATGCTACCCACGTCGGAGTACTCACCCAGGGACAGGTCAGGACCGGCGGTGATATTCACCAGGATGCCGCGTGCGCCTTGCAGGTTCACGTCTTCCAGCAACGGGTTGCGGATGGCCGCTTCAGTGGCTTCGCGTGCACGGTTCGGACCGCTGGCGCAGCCAGTGCCCATCATCGCCATGCCCATTTCGCTCATGACAGTACGGACGTCGGCAAAGTCGACGTTGATCATGCCCGGGCGCTTGATGATGTCGGAGATACCGCGAACGGCACCGGCCAGTACATCGTCAGCCTTGGCGAACGCGGACAGCAGGCTCGCGTCCTTGCCCAGGATGGTCAGCAGCTTCTCGTTGGGAATGGTGATCAACGAGTCGACGCTTTCAGACAGCAGACGGATACCTTCGTCGGCGATCTGCATGCGCTTGCGGCCTTCGAACGGGAACGGACGGGTCACGACCGCAACCGTCAGAATCCCCATTTCCTTGGCCACTTCGGCAATGATCGGCGCTGCACCGGTACCGGTACCGCCACCCATGCCCGTGGTGATGAACACCATGTTGGTGCCCTGCAGCACTTCGGCAATACGCTCGCGGTCTTCCAGGGCGGCTTGACGGCCGACTTCCGGATTGGCGCCGGCGCCGAGGCCCTTGGTCACGGCTGTGCCCAATTGCAGGATGGTCCGCGCGCCGATGCTTTTCAGCGCCTGGGCGTCAGTGTTGGCGCAGATGAATTCAACGCCTTCAATGTTGCTCTTGACCATATGGTTGACAGCGTTGCCGCCGCCACCGCCGACACCGATCACTTTGATGACCGGGCTGGCGGGGATGTTGTCTACGAGTTCGAACATGTTCCCTCTCCTTTCGTTTTCTCTAGTTTTTTCGCCTACTACTTGAAACGGTGTTGCGGTAAATCTTTAGAAATTGCCTTTAACCCAAGCCTGCAACCGCTCGAACAACGGCGCCTTGGCCTCGTCGTCGCTGCGGTAGCTGTCACGGTTGCTTGGGCCCGACAGGGAAATGCCGTCGGTCTGCTTTTGCAGCCCGTACAACAGCAAGCCCACACCGGTGGAATAAATCGGGTTGCGCACCACGTCGCCCAGGCCTTTGACGCCATGGGGAACACCCAGGCGGACCGGCATGTGGAAGATTTCCTCGGCCAGTTCGACCGCGCCTTCCATCTTCGAGGTGCCACCGGTCAGCACGATGCCGGCCGGGATCAAATCTTCGTAGCCGCTGCGGCGCAGTTCAGCCTGGATCAGTGTGAACAGCTCGTCGTAGCGCGGCTCGACCACTTCAGCCAGGGCCTGGCGCGACAACTCACGCGGTGGACGGTCGCCCACGCTTGGCACCTTGATGGTTTCACCGGCACCGGCCAGCTTGGCCAGGGCGCAGGCGTAGCGGATCTTGATTTCTTCGGCGTACTGGGTCGGTGTACGCAGCGCCATGGCGATGTCGTTGGTCACCTGGTCGCCGGCAATCGGGATCACGGCGGTGTGACGAATAGCACCCTCGGTGAAGATCGCGATGTCGGTGGTGCCGCCGCCGATGTCCACCAGGCATACGCCAAGCTCTTTTTCGTCGTCGGTCAGTACCGAATACGCGGAGGCAAGCTGCTCGAGAATGATGTCGTCGATTTCCAGGCCGCAGCGGCGCACGCATTTTTCAATGTTCTGCGCGGCGTTGACGGCACAGGTCACCACGTGGACCTTGGCTTCCAGACGCACGCCCGACATGCCCAGGGGCTCGCGGACGCCTTCCTGGTTATCGATCACGTAGTCCTGCGGCAGGGTGTGCAGCACGCGCTGGTCAGCCGGGATCGCCACGGCCTGGGCGGCGTCGAGGACGCGCTCAAGGTCGGCCGCGCTGACTTCGCGGTCGCGAATCGCCACGATGCCGTGGGAGTTCAGGCTGCGGATATGGTTGCCCGCCACGCCGACGAACGCCGAGTGAATCCGGCAACCGGCCATCAGCTGCGCTTCTTCGATGGCGCGCTGGATCGATTGCACGGTGGACTCGATGTTGACCACCACGCCCTTCTTCAGGCCACGGGAAGGATGCGTGCCAATACCGACGATTTCGATCGTGCCGTCTTCCCCGACCTCGCCCACCAGCGCCACCACCTTGGAGGTGCCGATATCGAGACCGACGATCATTTTGCCGCTTTGCACGTTTGCCATGGGTCCTGCCTCTTCTTAATTCTTCGCGACAGCGGGTTGCGCTGCCGTGGGCGCAGCCGGTTCACGCCAGCCGACGGCAAGGCCGTTGGCGTAACGCAGGTCGACGCTCGCAATGTTCGTAATCTGTTCTTTCAAGGTCTTGTCATAGATGGCGATGAAGCGGCGCATCTTTTCCACCAAGCGATCGCGTCCCAGCAACAACTGGATGCCCGGGCCGGAACTGCCTGCCCCGGTCGTCAAAAACCAGCTGCCCCGTTCACGCAGTTCCAGGCGTGCAATGGAGAAGCCCATTGGCCGCAGCATCTGGCTCAAGGCCTGGTACTGCTGCATCACTTGCTGCTGCGCCCGCTGCGGCCCGAACAGCTGCGGCAGGTGCTCGTAATTGGCCAGCTCACGCGGGGTGAACGCCTGGCCCTGGTTGTTCAACAGCGCCTCATCGCCCCAACGGGCCACGGGCAGTTGTTCTTCCAGGCGGATCGTTACCTGGTCCGGCCATACGCGGCGGACTTCGGCGTGGGCGATCCACGGCATCTGTTCCAGCTCCCGGCGCATACCCGCCAGGTCAATGGTGAAGAAGCTCGCCGCCAGGAACGGGCCGATACGCTGCTGCACCGCTTGCTGGCTGATGTAGCTCAAATCGCCCTGTACGCTGATCTTGGTGATCGGCCGGTCGGCATAGGGCAATAGACGCTGCGCGCCCTCGTAAGTGCCGAAGCCCAGCACCACCAGCATCACCGGCCAGAACAGCGCCTTGAGGAAACCAAAGTTGGCTTTCGGCAGGCGCGCCGACATCGGCTCTTTAGCCACCATTCGACTGGCACCCCGTGGCACCGGCTTGCGGCTCGGTGCTTGTGGGGGCTGATGACGAAGCGATGCGCCTTTCATGTCCTTAGCCTCTTGGCTCGATGCTGGCGGCCAGAATCGCCAGCACCAATTGCTGGAAATCCAGGCCGGCTGCGCGAGCGGCCATCGGTACCAGGCTGTGGTCGGTCATGCCCGGCGCGGTGTTGACTTCCAGGAACCAGAAATTCCCTTGGTCATCCTGCATCACGTCTGCCCGTGCCCAACCGGCAATACCCAACGCCTCACAGGCTTTCGCCGTGAGGTCCATCAATTCCTGTTCTTTGGTTGCGTCAAGGCCGCACGGGATCCGGTACTGGGTATCGGAGGCCAGGTACTTGGCGTCGTAGTCGTAAAAGGTGTGGGGCGTGCCCAATGCGATGGGCGGCAATACCTGGCCACGCAGGGTGGCGATGGTGTACTCGGGACCCTGGATCCACTGTTCCACCAACACTTGCGAATCGTAGGTACTTGCCGCTTTCCATGCGTCGATCAATTCGGCGGCCGAGTTCACTTTAGCCATGCCGATACTGGAGCCTTCATGGGCAGGTTTGACGATCAAAGGCAGGCCCAGTTCCTTGGCTGCAGAAATACAATCGTCTTCGCTGCACAGAACGCTGTGACGCGGGGTGGGAATACCCAGGCTGTGCCACACCTGCTTGGTGCGCAACTTGTCCATGGCCAGTGCCGAAGCGAGGATGCCGCTGCCGGTGTAAGGGATACCGGCACACTCCAACAGGCCCTGCATGCTGCCGTCTTCACCGCCACGGCCGTGCAGGATGATGAAGGCACGGTCGATCTTCTCGGCCTGCAGGCGGGCGAGGAAGTCATCGCCCACGTCGATCCCGAACGCATTCACGCCGGCACTTTGCAGCGCTTCGAGCACGGCGTTGCCGGACTTGAGCGACACTTCGCGCTCGGCGCTCTTGCCGCCGAACAGCACGGCCACGCGGCCGAAGTCGGCTGGCGTGATGGTGGAGAACAGGGAGCCGTAGTCAGCGGTCATTTCGACGCCCCCTTCTTGGCGGCCGCAAACAGCGGGCTCGCCAGCAACTTAGGCGCAAGGCCGCCGATATCACCGGCGCCCTGGCACAGCAGGATATCGCCGGCACGCAGCAGCGGCTTGACGATCGGTGCCAGGTCCACACCGCGCTCGATGTAGATAGGGTCCAACTGGCCGCGCTGGCGGATGCTGTTGCACAGCTTGCGGCTGTCGGCGCCCGGGATCGGTTCTTCACCGGCCGGGTAGACCTCCATCAACAGCAGCACGTTGGCATCGGCCAGCACATTGACGAAATCGTCGTACAAATCGCGGGTGCGGCTGTAGCGGTGCGGCTGGTAGACCATCACCAGGCGACGCTCCGGCCAGCCACCGCGCACGGCCTTGATCACCGCGGCAACTTCGGTCGGGTGGTGACCATAGTCATCCACCAGCATCACGTCACCGCCTTCCACCGACAGTTGGCCGTAGACCTGGAAGCGTCGGCCGACACCGGCAAAGCGCGACAGGCCCTCGACGATGGCTTCATCGCTGACGCCCTCGTCGGAGGCGATACAGATGGTCGCCAGGGAATTCAATACGTTGTGGTTGCCCGGCATGTTCACCGACACATCCAGCGGCTCGCGGTCGGGACGCAGCACGGTGAAGTAGGTCTGCATGCCTTCCTGGCGCACATTGATCGCGCGCACGTCGGCGTCTTCGCTGAAGCCGTAGGTCACGGTCGGACGCTTGACCTGGGGCAGGATTTCACGCACCACCGGGTCGTCCAGGCAGAGCACGGCCAGACCGTAGAACGGCAGGTTGTGCAGGAACTCGACGAAGGTTTTCTTCAACTTGTTGAAGTCACCGTCGTAGGTGGCCATGTGATCTTCGTCGATGTTGGTGACCACAGCGACCAGTGGTTGCAGGTGCAGGAAGCTGGCGTCGCTTTCATCGGCTTCGGCGATCAGGTAGCGGCTGGTACCAAGCTGGGCATTGGTACCGGCTGCATTCAGGCGGCCACCGATGACGAAGGTCGGGTCCAGGCCACCGGCGGCGAACACCGAGGCGATCAGGCTGGTGGTGGTGGTCTTGCCATGGGTACCGGCGACGGCGATGCCGTGGCGATAGCGCATCAGCTCGGCGAGCATCTCGGCGCGTGGCACCACGGGAATGCGGCGCTCAAGAGCAGTGGCCACTTCCGGGTTGGAGGTGTTCACGGCGCTGGACACCACCAGCACGTCAGCCTCGGCAGCGTTCTCGGCGCGGTGACCGATAAAGATCTGCGCGCCAAACGACTTCAGGCGCTCGGTGACCGGCGACTCTTTCAAATCCGAGCCGGACACCTGGTAGCCCAGGTTCAGCAACACTTCGGCGATGCCGCACATGCCCACGCCGCCGATACCGACGAAGTGGATGCGACGGATGCGGCGCATTTCCGGTTGTGGCATGGCTTTCTGATTCTCAACCATGGGCCACCTCCAGGCAGATATCGACCACGGTGCGGGTTGCGTCAGGTTTGGCCAGGCGGCTTGCGGTGCTCGCCATGTTGTTGAGTCGTTCCGGTTGCATCAAAACCTCGGTCAGGCGTGCGGCCAAATCGGCGGCGCCAGTCGTTCTTTGCGGCAGCAGGAAGGCAGCGCCCTCCCCGGCCAAATATTCGGCGTTGCGGGTCTGGTGATCGTCGATGGCGTGGGGCAAGGGCACCAGCAAGGACGGCAGACCGGCAGCAGCCAGTTCACTGACGGTCAACGCACCCGCGCGACAGACCACCAGGTCGGCCCAGCCATAGGCATGGGCCATGTCTTTGATAAAGGGCTGCACATTGGCCGCCACACCGGCGTCGCGATAACGCGTGGCGGTGACTTCATCGTGGTTCTTGCCGGCCTGGTGGAAGATCTCCGGGCGCAATTCCACAGGGAGTTGCGCCACGGCTTCCGGCAGCAATTTATTCAGCGGCTCGGCCCCCAGGCTTCCGCCCAGGATCAGCAGGTGCGCCTTGCGCCCTGCGAGTGCTTCGCGGGCGATATCCATAAACAGCTCGGTGCGCACCGGGTTGCCGGTGGTACGGCGCTTATCCGACACACTGAAGGTGTTGGGGAACGCCTCGCACACCCGTGCAGCCAACGGCACCAGCAAACGGTTGGCGGTACCGGCCACGGCGTTCTGCTCGTGCACGATCACCGGCACGCCGGCAAGCCTGGCGGCGACGCCACCGGGGCCGGTCACATAACCACCGAAGCCGAGCACACACACCGGCTGCAATTCACGGATGACCTTGCGCGCCTGCCACACCGCCTTGAGCAACACGAACGGTGCCTTGAGCAGGGACAACTTGCCCTTGCCGCGCAGGCCCGTGACGTTGATCAGGTGCAACGGCAAGCCCGCATTCGGCACCAACTCGTTTTCGATGCCGCGCGGTGTACCCAGCCAGTGCACGGTGTAGCCACGGTTCTGGAATTCCCGGGCGCACGCCAGGGCCGGGAACACATGGCCCCCGGTGCCGCCGGCCATGATCAGCACGTTAGCGCCCATGGGTCGGCTCCTCGGCGAAGTCGCTTTCGCTGAACTCCATCTCTTCGCTGCCCAGGTGGGTTCGACTCTCCCACTCGATACGCAGCAACAAGCCAAGACAGGCGCAGCAGATCACCAACGAACTGCCGCCGTAACTGAGGAACGGCAAGGTCAGGCCCTTGGTCGGCAGCAGGCCGACGTTCACCCCGATGTTGATCAGGAACTGGCCGATCCACAGGAACGACAAGCCGTAGGCCACATAGGCGGCGAAATACTGTTTGGCCTTCTCGGCCCACAGGCCGATGTACATGCCGCGTACACACACGAACACGAACAGGGCGACGGTGCACAGCGAGCCGACCACGCCGAGTTCTTCGGCGAGTACGGAGAACACGAAGTCGGTGTGCGCTTCCGGCAGGTAGAACTGCTTCTGCACGCTGTTGCCCAGGCCCACGCCCAACCATTCGCCGCGACCGAAGGCGATCAAGGCCTGGGTCAATTGGTAGCCGGAACCGAACTGGTCGGACCAGGGGTCGGTAAAGGTGATCAGACGCGCCATCCGGTACGGTTGCGCCTGTACCAGGATGGTCACCGCAGCCACTGCCAGCACCACCATCAAGCTGAAGCGGAACAAGCCCACGCCGCCGAGGAACAGCATCGCCGCCGCCGCGCCCATCATCACCACGGTGGCGCCGAAGTCAGGCTCCATCAGCAACAGGCCGGCCATGGGCAGCAGCACGATGAATGGCTTGAAGAAGCCCATCCAGCTTTCGCGCACTTCCTTCTGGCGACGCACCAGGTAACCGGCCAGGTAGATCACCACGAACACCTTGGCGATTTCCGACGGCTGCACGTTGAACGCACCGAAGCCAATCCAGCGCATCGAGCCGTTCACCTCGCGGCCAATGCCGGGCAGGATCACCATGATCAGCAAGCCGAACGCGCCGATCAGCATCAGCCAGCCCAGGCGCTGCCAGGTAGCGATGGGAATCATCATGGTGACGATGCACGCGCCCAGGCCGATGATCAGGTAGACCAGGTGACGGATCATCATGTACAGGGTATTGCCCGATTGCACGGCGGCCACTTCGGAAGAAGCCGAGGTGATCATCACCAGGCCCAGGCCCAGCAGCGCGAGGCAACCGGCGAGCATCGGGAAATCAAGGTCGATGCCGCGCCCGGTAATGATCGGCGACGGGTACGGCTTGATGATGTTTCTGAAGTCAATGCTCATGCCAAGCCCTCCACGGTGCGGGCGAACAACTGGCCGCGCTCCTCGTAGTTCTTGAACATGTCGAAACTGGCGCACGCCGGCGACAGCAGCACCGCATCGCCTGGCTGGGCCAGGGCTTTGCATTGGGTAATGGCGTCGTCCAGGGAGGTGGCGCGCACCTGTGGCACGGCATCGCCCAGCGCGGCAGCGATCAAATCGGCGTCGCGGCCCATCAACACCACGGCGCGGCAATGGGCAGCCACCGGTGCCTTGAGGTCCTTGAAATCGGCACCCTTGCCGTCGCCACCGGCGATCAGCACCAGTTTGCCTTCGATATCGGCGCCCAGGCCTTCGATGGCGGCCAATGCGGCCCCCACGTTGGTGGCCTTGGAGTCGTTGTAATAGCTGACGCCGTCCAGGTCGCGAACCCACTGACAGCGATGCTCAAGGCCGCCGAAGGTGCGCAGGCTCGACAGCATGGCGTCGAACGGCAAGCCCACGGCGTGCCCCAACGCCAATGCGGCCAAGGCGTTGGATTGGTTATGGGCGCCACGGATTTTCAGCTCGCGCACCGGCATCAGGTTCTGGAATTCGAAGGCCAGGTACTTCTCGCCGTTCTCTTCACGAATGCCGAAGGCCTTGAAGTCGGGTTTGCCCAGGCCGAAGGTCCAGCACGGCATGCCCTCGCCCATCAGCGGACGGCTCAGCGCATCCTGGCGATTGACCACAAATTGCTTGGCGCCGCGGAAGATCCGGTGCTTGGCCAGGTGGTACGCCGGCAGGCCGCTGTAACGGTCCATGTGGTCTTCGCTGACGTTCAACACGGTGGCCACTTCAGCACCCAGGTCGTGGGTGGTTTCCAGCTGGAAGCTCGACAGTTCCATCACGTACAGCTCGACGTCGTCGCTGAGCAGGTCCAGCGCCGGCGTGCCGAGGTTACCGCCCACGGCCACGCGCTTGCCGGCCGCCATCGCCATCTCGCCGACCAGGGTGGTCACGGTGCTTTTCGCGTTGGAACCGCTGATGGCCACGATCGGCGCCTTCGCATTGCGTGCAAACAGGTCGATGTCGCCGGACAGCTTCACGCCACGGGCCGCTGCGGCTTGCAGGGCCGGTGTCGCCAGGGCCAGGCCGGGGCTCACGTAGAGCTCATCGGCGCGGCACAGAAACTCAACATCCAGCTCGCCACAACGCACTTCCACGTGCGGGTAGTCACGGCGCAGCGTGACCAGCTCCGGTGGATTTTCCCGCGTATCGGCCACGGCAAACGACGTGCCCCGGTTCGCCAGGAAGCGAACCAGGGACATGCCGCTCTTGCCGAGGCCGACAACGATGCGGAAGTGGTCTGAAGCGATCAGGGACACTCGTTTCTACCTCAGTTTCAGGGTGGCAAGGCCGACCAGGACCAGAATCACGGTGATGATCCAGAAACGGACAATCACACGCGGCTCAGGCCAGCCCTTGAGTTCAAAGTGGTGGTGAATCGGCGCCATGCGGAACACGCGGCGCCCGGTCAACTTGAAGGACGCCACCTGGATGACCACCGACAGGGTTTCCATCACGAACACGCCGCCCATGATGAACAACACGATTTCCTGGCGAACGATCACCGCGATGGTGCCCAGGGCCGCGCCCAGCGCCAGTGCGCCGACGTCGCCCATGAAGACTTGTGCGGGGTAGGTGTTGAACCACAGGAACCCCAGGCCGGCACCGATCAAGGCGCCGCAGAACACGATCAGCTCACCCGCGCCCGGTACGTAGGGGATCAGCAGGTATTCAGCGAATTTCACGTTACCCGACAGGTAGCAGAAGATACCCAGCGCGCCGCCTACCATCACCGTCGGCATGATCGCCAGGCCGTCGAGGCCGTCGGTCAGGTTCACCGCGTTGCTGGAGCCGACGATCACGAAGTAGGTCAGCACCACGAAGCCGATGCCCAACGGGATGCTGGCGTCCTTGAGCATCGGGATGATCAAGGTGGTTTCCACTGCGCTTGGCGCCGTGGTGTAGAGGAAGATCGCGGCGGCAAGGCCGAACACCGACTGCCAGAAATACTTCCAGCGGCTTGGCAGCCCCTTGGAGTTTTTCTCGATCACCTTGCGGTAGTCATCGACCCAGCCGATGGCGCCGAACAGCAAGGTCACCAGCAGCACCACCCATACGTAGCGGTTGTGCAGGTCGGCCCACAGCAAGGTGCTGATACCGATGGACGACAGGATCAGCGCACCGCCCATGGTCGGGGTGCCGGACTTGGACAGGTGCGACTGCGGGCCGTCATTACGAACCGATTGACCAATTTGCAGGTTCTGCAGGGTGCGGATCATCCACGGCCCTAAAAACAGCGACAAAGACAGCGCGGTCAGCACACCCAGAATCCCGCGCAGGGTCAGGTACTGAAAGACCGCGAAGCCTTTGTGGAACTGTTGCAGATACTCAGCCAGCAGCAGCAGCATTAATGTTTCTCCGTACTTGAGCCACACAAGGCCGCGACGACGTTTTCCATCACCGCGCTGCGCGATCCCTTGATCAAAATGGTTGTGTGTTTGTCTTGTTCTGCCACGCCCAGTGCCTGGATCAACTCGGCCTGGGTGGCGAAATGGCGCGCACCGGGGCCGAAGGCAGCCACGGCATGGGCCATGTTCGGGCCGACCGCATAGAGCGCGTCGGCCTTGCCGATGGCGTAGGCGCCGACTTCACGATGGGACTGTTCGGCCCAGTCGCCCAGTTCGGCGATATCGCCCAGCACCAGCACCTTGCGACCGTCAAAGCCTTTGAGCAGATCAATGGCAGCGCACACCGAGGACTGGTTGGCATTGTAGGTGTCATCAATCACGCGCATGCCGTTTGTCGCCAACTGCGCCACGGTACGGCCCTTGACCGGCTGCACCGCGCCCAGGCCCGTGGCGATACCGAACAGCGACACGCCCAAGGCGCCAGCCGCAGCCGCAGCAGCCAGGGCATTGGCGACGTTATGGTTGCCGAGCAAATTCAGTTGCACGTGCTCGCTACCTTGCGGGGTATGCAACGTGAAGGACGGGCAGCCACGGGCATCGACGGTGATGTCGGAGGCATGGAAATCAGCTGCGGCGTTAAGCACGGCAAACGTCAGGACCTTGCGACCGGCGGCGCGTAGACGCCAGGTCTCGAAGGCCTTGTCGTCCAGGTTCAAGACTGCGGTGCCCGATGCATCAAGGCCCTCAAGGATTTCACCCTTGGCCTCGACGATTTTTTCCGGGCCACCGAACTCGCCGACGTGGGCCGTACCGGCGTTATTGATAATGGCGACGTGGGGCTTGGTCAGCGCCACGGTGTAGGCGATTTCGCCGATGCGCGATGCACCCAGTTCGATCACCGCCGCGGTGTGTTCCGGGGCGAGTTCGAGCAGGGTCAGCGGAGCGCCGAAATCATTGTTCAGGTTGCCACGGGTGGCCAGCACGGGGCCGCGCGTACGCAGGATACCGGCGAGCAGTTCCTTGACCGTGGTCTTGCCGCTGGAGCCGGTGATGGCGGCAACGGGCTTATCGAAAGCGGCACGGTTCAGCGCCCCCAATTGGCCGAGGGCCAGGCGGGTGTCGGCGACCAGCAGTTGCGGCAAGGTGGAATCAGCCACTTCGCGCTGCACCAAGGCACCTGCGGCGCCTTTGGCGGCGACTTCGTTCAGGTAGTCGTGACCGTCGAAACGCGGACCGGCCAGGGCGACAAACAGTTGCCCCGGCTGGATCGCACGGCTGTCGATGCTCACACCCCTGAAGCTGCAATCGCTCGACAGTACGCGTGCCGACAAGGCCTGGGTCAGTTCGCTGAACGTCATCGCCTTAAGCATGGGCGACCTCCCAGGCGGTCAAGGCATGATCGGCCTCGACCAGATCGGAGAAGGCATGACGCTCGCCGTTGATTTCCTGGTAATCCTCGTGCCCCTTACCAGCCAGCACAACCACGTCGTCAGCGCTGGCGCTGGCGATCAACTGGGCGATTGCCGCGCCGCGACCGGCGACGAAGGTGGCCTTGGATGCGTCTTTGAAGCCGGTGCGAATGTCATCGAAAATCCGGCTCGGGTCTTCGCTGCGCGGGTTGTCGTCGGTGACGAGCACACCATCGGCCAGGCGTTCGACGATCTCGGCCATCAACGGCCGCTTGCCGCGATCACGATCACCGCCACAGCCGAACAGGCAGAGCAACTTGCCCTTGGCGTGAGGGCGCAAGGCTTCGAGGACTTTTTCAAGCGCATCCGGGGTATGGGCGTAGTCAACCACCACCAGCGGCTGCGTACCGCCACCCAGGCGCTGCATGCGACCGGCCGGGCCCTCGAGCTTCGGCAGCACCTTGAGAATCTCGTCCAGTGCGTAATCCAGGCCGAGCAGCGCGCCGATGGCGGCAAGTACATTACTCAGGTTGAAACGCCCGAGCAGGGTGCTGCGCAAGTGGTGCTCGCCCTGAGGCGTGACCAGCGTGGCGCGCACGCCTTCGTCATTGAATTGGGCTTCGCGGCAATACAGGTACGCGCCGGCGTCTTCCAGGCTGTAGGTGATCAGGCGCGCTTCGCTGTCTTGGGCCGCCAGTTGGCGACCAAAAGCGTCGTCCAGGTTGATCACCCGGCACTTGAGGTCATTCCAGGCAAACAGCTTGGCCTTGGCGGCGGCGTACGCCTCCATGGTGCCGTGATAATCCAGGTGATCGCGGGACAGGTTGGTCATCACTGCCACATCAAAGGCCAGGGCGGTAACGCGGCCCTGGTCCAGACCGTGGGACGACACTTCCATGGCAATCGCCTTGGCACCGGCCTTTTTCAGGTCGGCCAGGGTCGCTTGCACGGCGATGGGGTTCGGCGTGGTGTGCAGGCCGCTTTGCAGCGCGCCATAAAAACCGGTACCCAGGGTGCCGACAATGCCGCAGTGCTGGCCCAGCAGGTCAAGGGCCTGGGCGACCAATTGGGTCACGCTGGTCTTGCCGTTGGTACCCGTGACGCCCACCAGATTGAGGTGGCGGCTCGGATCGCCGTAAAAACGCCCGGCAATATCGGACAGTTGCTTGGCCAGTCCCTTGACCGGGATCAGCGGCACGTCGGTGATCGGCAGCACCGTGGCGCCTTCGACTTCATAGGCCACGGCAGCCGCGCCGCGCTGCAGCGCGTCGGCGATGTGCGCACGGCCATCGTACTTGCCGCCCGGCACCGCCAGGAACAGGTCGCCAGCGCGCACGTTACGGCTGTCCAGGGTCAACTCGCGAATCAGCAGATCGCGGCCGGCGTGGGCAAAAATCTTGTTCAGGCTAAGAGACATCAGCCGCGCCCTCCATTGGCTTTTACTGCAGCGGCCGGTGGTCCGGCATTCGCTTGTTGGGTCGGCGGCAGGTTATCCGGGGTGATGTTCATCAGGCGCAGGGTGCCGGACATTACTTTGCTGAACACCGGTGCCGATACCAGGCCACCGAAGTAACCGGCCTTGCTCGGCTCATCGATCACAACGACGATGGCGTAGCGCGGATCGCTCATCGGGCCGAAGCCGGCGAACAGCGAGCGGTAGGAGTTTTCGGCGTAGCCCTTGGTGCCCACCGACGTCTTACGCGCGGTACCGGACTTGCCCGCCACGTGATACGCCGGCACCTGGGCACGGAATACGCCGCGCGGTGCTTCGATCACTTGTTGCAGCATGCCCTGCATGGTCTTGGCGACGTTTTCCGGGATCACCTGGGTGGCTTTCGGCGCTTCATCGACGTGGATCAGGCTCAACGGCACCATGCGTCCGTTATTGGCCAGCACGGAGAAGGCATGGGCCAGCTGGATGGCGGTCACCGACAGGCCGTAGCCGTAGGAAAGCGTGGCGGTCTCGGCTTTTTTCCAGTCGCGGTAGTTGGGCAGGTTGCCGACGCGCTCACCCGGGAAATCCAGGCCGGTGGGTTGCCCCAGGCCGATCTTCTGCGCCAGGTGGTAGATGGTTTCACCACCGATATCGAAGGCGACCTTACTCATGCCCACGTTACTGGAGTTGATCAGGATACCTGTCAAATCCAGCACCGGGCCTTCAGTACGGGACACGTCACGAATGGTGTATTTGCCCAGTTGCAACGTACCCGGATACACCTCGACCTTGTCGCTGGGTTTCCAGCGTCCGGTTTCCAGGGCGGCACTCATGGAGATGGCTTTCATGGTCGAGCCCGGCTCGAACACGTCGATCATCGCGCGGTTACGCATCATCGCCGGTTGCAGGTTGCGTCGGTTGTTCGGGTTGTAGGTCGGTTGGTTGACCATGGCGAGGATCTCGCCGGTCTTCACGTCCATGATCACCAGGCTGCCGGCCTTGGCACCGTTCTCGATGATCGCGTTACGCAGCTCACGGTTGGCCAAATATTGCAGGCGCAGGTCAATCGACAACGCCAAGGGCTTTCCGGCCTTGGCGTTTTTAGTGACTTGGACATCCTTGATCAACCTGCCGCGCCGATCCTTGATGACCTGTCGTTTTCCCGGTACCCCGGCCAGCCATTCATCGTAGGCGAGTTCCACACCTTCACGACCATGATCATCAATGTCGGTAAAGCCGACCATATGGGCAGTGGTTTCACCGGCAGGGTAGAAACGACGGAACTCCTCGATGCCGTAGACACCAGGGACTTTAAGGTCGAGCACCTGCTGGCCTTGTTCGGGGGTAAGGCCGCGAACGAGGTAGATAAATTCTTTATTTGCCTGGGCCTCGAGGCGCTCAGCCAAGGCTTTCGGATCCTGGCCCAGGGCGGCAGCCAGTTGCGGCCACTTGTCCTTGGCAACCTGCAATTCCTTGGCGTTGGCCCACAGGGTGGTCACCGGCGTACTCACCGCCAACGGCTCGCCGTTACGGTCAGTGATCAGGCCACGGTGCGCAGGGATCTGGATATGACGCAGGCTACGGGCATCGCCCTGGCCGATCAGGAAGTCACGGTCGACCACTTGCAGGTCGATGATCCGCCAGGCAATCGCACCCACCATCAATGCCAGCAAGCCGAGCATCAGGCGGAAGCGCCATGGGTAGAGTGCGCCTTCAAGCTTCATCATGGCGCCACCATGCGCACTTCGGCCGCGCCCGGGATGTGCATTTTCAGCTGTTCGGTGGCCAGCACTTCGATACGGCTATGGGCCGTCCAGGTGCTTTGCTCGAGGATCAACCGCCCCCACTCCGCCTGCGCCTTGTCACGCACGCTCAATTCCCCATAGAGGGTATTGAGCAGTTGGCGGTTGTAATGGGCGCTGTAGGACACCGCAATTGCGGACACCAGCACGCCGACAAACAGCAGCAACATAAAGAAGCTGCCGCCCGGGAGGGGCTTGGCGAAAAGCTTGCTCACCGCAGCTTCTCCGCGACGCGCATGACGGCGCTACGGGAACGTGGGTTGGCCTTGAGTTCGGCTTCGGAAGCGAACTGCGCTTTGCCATGGATTTTGATTTTCGGCACAAAGGCTTCGAAACGTACCGGCAGGTTGCGCGGCAGGTTGTCGGACTCGCCCTTGACCAGGCGGCGCATGAACAGCTTGACGATGCGGTCTTCCAGGGAGTGGAAACTGATCACCACCAGGCGACCGCCTACTTCCAGCGCCTCGAGGGCAGCCTCGAGGCCAGCCTCCAGGTCGCCCAATTCGTTGTTGACGTGAATACGCAGGCCCTGGAACGCGCGGGTCGCCGGGTTCTTGCCCTTTTCCCACGCGGGGTTGGCGACTTTCAGCACTTCGGCCAGGTCGGCGGTGCGCTCGAACGGCTGGATTTCGCGACGCTCCACCACGGCACGGGCCATGCGGCCGGCGAAGCGCTCTTCACCGTATTCCTTGAACACACGGGCGATTTCTTCCACCGGCGCAGTGGCAATGAACTGCGCGGCACTGACACCACGGGTAGGGTCCATGCGCATGTCGAGGGGGCCGTCGTTCATGAAGCTGAAGCCGCGCTCCGGGTCATCGAGCTGCGGCGAAGACACGCCCAGGTCGAGCAAAACCCCGGCCACCTTGCCCGCCATGCCGCGCTCGGCGACTTCGGCACCGAGCTCGGCAAAGCTGCGCTGCACAACGACAAAGCGGCCGTCTTCGGCCGCTAGCGCTTGCCCGGTGGCAATCGCTTGGGGGTCTTTGTCGAACCCGAGGAGCTTGCCGTCGGGCCCGAGCTGGCTGAGGATCAACCGGCTATGCCCGCCCCTGCCAAAGGTACCGTCCAGATAGCAGCCATCCGCGCGTACGGCGAGAGCCTCAACGGCTTCGTCAAGCAGTACGGTGATGTGGTTAAAGCCGCTATCAATAGTCACAGGATCAAATCACGCAGTTCATCAGGCATGGCGCCCGGTTGTTGAATAGCAGCCAGGTCAGCTGCAGAAACAGCATCCCAGGCATCTTCGTCCCACAATTGGAACTTGTTCAGTTGGCCGACCAGCATTGCGCGCTTATCCAGCTTGGCGTACTCGCGCAAACGCGGGGGCACCAGGAAACGACCACTGCCATCGAGCTCGAGGTCGACGGCATTACCAATCAGCAAACGCTGCAGACGGCGGTTTTCTTCACGCAATGAAGGCAAGGCACGCAACTTGGTCTCAATCAACTCCCACTCATCGAGGGGGTAAACACATAAACAAGGGTCAACGGCATCGATTGTGATGATCAACTGTCCGGAACTTCGCGAAATCAGCTCGTCACGATACCGGCTCGGCATGGCGAGACGGCCTTTTGCATCGAGACTGATAGCGTTAGCTCCGCGAAACACAGATGCGTTTCTCCAAATTTTAGCGTTTTACGTTCAAAAAACCCACTTTGTGCCACTTTCCGCCACTTGCGCACACTATAGGAATGCGCCCACCACACCGTCAAGGCGCGGATTCAAGGAAAAGCCTTACAGATCGGAGATTTAGGAGCGTAAAAGGAGGAGAAATCAGAGTTCGGCGGTGTTTTTGGCTCGACAAGCACAAATAGCTCAAAGAGCTACAGATCAAAGTTAAAGTGATTTATTAAGAGTAAGATTTTTTTGGTATTACGAAGATGCATCTGCCAATGATTTGGCAGGGAGGGATTCTTGCGTTACTACCGGTTTTCTGCCCGAGATTCGGACAGAAGGAAAAAGGTGGAGAGTCGATCTGTAAGCCGGGTTCTGTCTTGAACAGTCATTCGTCTACGATGGCCATCACTGGACATCTTTAGCAACCTACCCGGTCCCAGCGCGGGCCACGCCTTGGGACCCTATTTGGTCTTGCTCCAAGTGGGGTTTACCTAGCCACGAACTGTTGCCAGTCGTGCGGTGCGCTCTTACCGCACCTTTTCACCCTTACCGGCACCGAAGTACTTAGGCGGTTATTTTCTGTGGCACTTTCCGTAGGCTCACGCCTCCCAGGCATTACCTGGCACTTCGCCCTATGGAGCCCGGACTTTCCTCCCCCCCCTAATTTTCATAGAGGGCAGCGACTGTCCAATCGACTCTCCGCCGCGCAGGTTAACGGCACGACGGCCTCAGGACAAGTATTAAAAGTGCAGCATTGCCATCACGTTCGGACGGAATACCGGTTTACCCCCGGAACTATTCGGCTTTCTGTTTATCCAGCGCGACTTGATACAACACATTCTTGCGTACCCCGGTGATTTCCGCCGCCAACGCCGCAGCGCGCTTGAGGGGCATCTCCTTGAGCAGCAGGTCGAGGATACGCATGGCCTCGCTGCCGACGGCCTCTTCATTTTCCGGCGCGGTCCAGCCCGCCACCAACACCACACACTCGCCGCGCTGCTGATTACTGTCGCCCTCGACGAACGCGCGCAGCGCTTCCAGCGGCAGGCCCTTGAGGGTTTCGAAGGTTTTGGTCAGCTCACGGGCCAGCAGGGCCAGGCGCTCGCCGCCGAACACCAGCTCCATATCCTGCAGGCATTCAAGAATACGATGAGGCGCTTCGTAGAAGATCAGCGTGCGCGGCTCCTCTTTCAATGCCTGTAGACGCGCACGACGCCCCACGGCCTTGGCCGGCAGGAAACCTTCGAAAATAAAACGGTCCGACGGCAGGCCTGCCGCCGACAATGCAGCGATCAGCGCGCACGCTCCAGGAACAGGCACTACATTGATACCTGCGGCACGCGCCTGGCGGACCAGATGGTACCCAGGGTCGGAGATCAGCGGCGTACCCGCGTCCGAGATCAGCGCCACATCGTCGCCCGCCAACAACCGCACGATAAAGCGACTGCCTTCTTCGCGCTCGTTATGCTCGTGACAAGCCGCCAATGGCGTGCTGATACCAAAATGCTGCATCAAACGCTGGGAGTGTCGAGTGTCTTCCGCCGCAATCAATTTAACCTCGCGCAACACTTTCAGCGCCCGGGCACTGATGTCGTCCAGATTGCCAATGGGCGTCGCCACGACAAAAAGCGAGCCTGCCGTGGAATTCAAAGGACCTGGAGCAGTCAAAGCGCACACCTCGATGGTTGGCAAAAGCCATATTGTAGCGCGTAGGCGCCTTGAAAATATGCCATCACGGCCGATGGCTTTTCAGCCGTGCATGGCTGATCGCACCACTTGCACGATCTAAATCGACGGTTTCACGCCAGTAACATCGCGCCTGGGCCAGTGCTTGGGTACAATTCCACGCTAATTTGATCGGTATCAGGAACACTTACATGATCGCTTGCCTGCGGCTGCTCTCCGCCCTCTGCCTCGCTGCCTTACTGGCCGCTTGCGCCAGCTCGCCCTCGTCCAGCCTTGGCGACCTTCCACGGACCCCGGACGCCAGTATCGAGCAACTGCTCGAACAGGCCACCACCGCCAAGACGCCAGAAAAGGCCGCGTTGCTGCGCCTGAGTGCGGCAGACATGGCCTACCGCCAGAACAACCCTGGCCGCTCGTCGCAGATTCTTGCGCAAGTGTCCCTGGATGTCCTCAAGCCAGCCGCGCAAGTCTTTGCCAGCACCCTGGCTGCCGAATTGGCCATGACGCGCAACCAGCCCAAGGCCGCGTTGACCGCCTTGAACCATCCGAGCCTGCAAAGCCTGAAGGAGCTGCCGACCGAACAGCAGATTCGCACTGGCACCGTGCACGCCCGCGCTTATGAAGCCGATGGCCAGACCCTGGCCGCTGCCCGCGAGCGCGTCGCCATGGCGCCACTGCTCAGCGGCGATGCCGCCAAAAGCAATCACGAAGCCATCTGGACCTTGATTGCCGCACTGCCTGCGGAACAACTGCAAGCCAGCGGCAACCCGACCCTGGACGGCTGGATTACCCTGGCCCAAGCGGTCAAGGGCGCCGGTACGCTTGAGCAACAGCAGGCCGCCATAGACACCTGGCGCGCACAGAACCCGGGCCACCCGGCCGCCGTGCAACTGCCAACCCCGCTGACCAAGCTCAAGGAGCTGGCCAGCCAGCCCTTGAACAAGATCGCCCTGCTGCTGCCCCAGGAAGGCCCGCTGGCCTCCGTCGGCAAGGCCCTGCGCGAAGGTTTCATGGCGGCGCACTACCAGGCTGAACAAGCCGGGCAGAAGCCACCGGTCATCGAGTTCTATGACAGCTCGCGCCTGGCCTCCATCGACGACTTCTATGCCAAGGCCCAGGCTGCCGGCGTGCAATTGGTAGTTGGTCCGCTGGAGAAGCCATTGGTCAAGCAGCTCAGCACGCGCCCTCAGCTACCGATCACCACCCTCGCGCTGAACTACAGCGAGACCGACCAGAGCCCGCCGCAACTGTTCCAGTTCGGCCTCGCCGCTGAAGACGAAGCCCGCGAAGTGTCGCGCCGCGCGCGTGCCGACGGCCTGCATCGCGCCGCTGCCATGGTGCCGCGTGGCGAATGGGGCGAGCGTGTCTACAGGGCCTTCCGCCAGGATTGGGAAGCCAACGGTGGCATGGTTGTCGGTGTCGAGTATGTCGACCAGCCGGTCGCCCTTGCCCAGCAAATCGCCGACCTGTTCCAACTGCGTAAAAGCGAAGGCCGCGCCAAGAGCCTGCAAAGCACAGTGGGCACAGACGTAGCGGCACAGCCGTCACGTCGCCAGGACATCGAGTTCATCTTCCTGGCCGTTACCCCGCAATTGGCCCAGCAGATCAAGCCGACCCTGAACTTCCAGTACGCCGGTGATGTGCCGGTGTACGCCACGTCCCACGTATTCAGCGCCAGCGGTGACAAGAACCAATACCTGGACATGACCAACGTGATGTTCTGCGAAACCCCTTGGCTGCTCAACACCACCGACCCGCTGCGTAACCAGGTTGCCGCACAATGGCCGCAAGCCAATGGCAGCCTTGGCCGCCTGTATGCGATGGGCGTCGACGCCTACCGCCTGGCCCCGCGCCTGGGCCAGTTGAAGGCACTGCCGGATACACGCATTGACGGCCTCTCGGGCAACCTGGGCATCAGCACCAACCAGCGCGTCGATCGCCAGATGCCATGGGCGAAGTTCGTTGGTGGCGAGATCCAGCGCCTGCCGGACACCCCGCGCTGATGCCGGAGCGGTCTACTGCACAAAGCGGCAAGGATGCCGAACTTCAAGCATTGAAACACTTGCAACAACAGGGTCTGCGCCTGCTGGCGCAGAACTGGTTGTGTAAACGCGGCGAGCTTGATCTGGTCATGCTTGACGGCGATACAGTAGTATTCGTCGAAGTCCGCTACAGAAAACACGCACAATGGGGTGGCGCGCTCGCCAGTATCGACGGGCGCAAGCGTCAGAAGCTGATACTCGCTGCGCAGTTTTTCCTGCAAAAAGAGCATCGCTGGGCCGACGCCCCCTGCCGTTTCGATGTGGTTGCCATGGAAAGCACACCGTCTGGTCAAGTTGATCTGAACTGGCTGCAAAATGCCTTCGACAGCTGATTCGCCGGACACCTTCATCACACACTTTTGCTCTTTGCTTTGCGGGCTGCACATTCCTGTGCCAAACAGCCGCGCTACTTAAGGTCACACAGATGGACATGCAATCCCGAATTCGCCAGCTTTTCCAGGCCAGCATCGACACCAAGCAACAGGCGATGGACGTACTTGCACCGCACATCGAGCAAGCCAGTCAGGTCATGGTCAATGCCTTGCTCAACGAGGGCAAAATGCTTTCGTGCGGCAACGGCGGTTCGGCCGGCGATGCCCAGCATTTTTCGTCCGAGCTGCTCAACCGCTTCGAGCGTGAGCGCCCGAGTCTGCCGGCTATCGCCTTGACCACCGATTCGTCAACGATCACCTCGATCGCCAACGACTACAGCTACAACGAAATTTTCTCCAAGCAGATCCGCGCACTGGGCCAACCAGGCGATGTGCTGCTGGCGATTTCCACCAGCGGCAACTCGGCGAATATTATTCAAGCGATCCAGGCCGCACATGATCGCGAAATGATTGTCGTAGCATTGACCGGACGCGACGGCGGCGGCATGGCCTCGCTACTGCTGCCCGAAGATGTGGAGATTCGCGTCCCGGCCAATGTCACCGCACGTATTCAGGAAGTCCACCTGCTGGCGATCCACTGCCTGTGCGATCTGATCGACAGCCAACTGTTTGGGAGTGAAGAATGACCGTTAACCGCCTCGGCCTTTTGGCCATTACGTTGTGCCTCGGCATCAGCGGCTGCAGCACGGCAATCACTGCGACACGTGACACCCCTATTCAGGATGACAAGGGCACCCGCACCTTCGGCAGCAAGATTGACGACTCGCTGATCGAAACCAAGGTCGAAGTCAACATTGCCAAAGCCGCCACGGACCTGGGCAACGGTGCTTCACGCATCGTCGTGACCAGCTTCAACGGCGTGGTACTGCTCGCAGGCCAAACGCCACGCGCCGACCTCAAGGCCCAGGCCGAACAGGCAGCCTCGGCCGTACAGCGGGTCAAGAAGGTCCACAACGAATTGCAGGTCATGGACCCGATCACCCTGCTGGCCATCAGCAACGATGCCCTGCTGACGACCAAGATCAAGGCACAGATGCTGACCGACAACGCGATTCCCGGCTCGCGGATCAAAGTGGTCACCGATAACGGCATCGTCTACCTGATGGGCCTGCTGACGCAGGCGGAAGCCACGCGCGCAGCCAACCTGGTGCAGGGCGTATCCGGCGTGCAGAAGATCGTCAAGGTGTTCGAGTACATCGATTGATGTAAGCGGCAGCCATAAAAAAGGGCGCCATGCATTCACTGCATGGCGCCCTTTTTAGTGGCCAGCGTTTATTGGTATTGCTGGTACGGGTTGCCCTGGAACTGGTTGTTCTGCTGCGGCGCTTGCTGCTGCGCGCCAGGCTGGCCGTACTGCTGGCCGGGGATCGGGCCGAGGTTCACTTCTACGCGACGGTTCTGCGCACGACCGTTCACGTCGGCGTTGCTGGCTATCGGGTTATCCGGGCCGGCACCGCGTGCGCTGAGGTTGGCACCATTAACGCCTTGGGAGGTCAGGTAGTTGGCCACGCTCTGGGCACGGCGCTGCGACAGGTCCATGTTCAGTTGGCGGCTGCCGGTGCTGTCGGTGTAACCCACGATCTGGATGGTGTTCTGGTTGAACTGCTTGAGGGAGTTGGCCAGGTTGTTCAGCGGCTGGTAAAAGCTGCTGGAGATCGCGTCCGAGTTGGTGGCGAAGGTGATGTTACCCGGCATGATCAGCTTGATCTGGTCGCCCTGGCGCTGAACTTCAACCCCGGTATTGGCCATGCTCTCACGCAGTTTCTTTTCCTGCTGGTCGGCGTAGTAGCCGTAACCCGCGGCGCCGGCACCCGCAACCACTGCGCCGATCAGCGCGCCCTTGCCACGGTTGTTATGGTCGATGGCAGCACCCGCCAATGCACCGGCCAGGGCACCCAGGCCACCGTACTTGGCGGTCTTGCTCATACCGCTGGATTCATTATTCGCCTGTCCCTGGCTGCCACCGCCATAAGGATTAGGTGAAGCGCAGCCGGACAACAGGGCTACGGCGGTAGCGACAACAAGCAGACGACGCGGAGTGAACATGAAGGGAGCTCCTACTTTTGCATTCTGTGGTGCAAAGGACATTGGCAATGGACCCGTGCCGAGTTTGGAACGCGACAAACGGTAAAAATTCCGTGGGCGCGCCCAGAGCTGTAACAAAACATTCGGGTCTTGCGTTGCTACAGAAACCGTAGCAGACACATGCTGAACGCGGCCTGAGTTTTTGCTACAGCGGGTTGCCGTTCGAACCATTGCTTCACGCCCGCACAAATGGGTTCTCACGCATCTCGTCACCCAGGCGCGTGTCCGGGCCATGGCCGGTCACCACCGTCGCGCCTTCATCCAGCGTGTAGAGCCGTTGCTTGATCGAACGCACGATCGTCGCCTGGTCCCCACCCCACAAATCCGTACGCCCAACACCGCGCCGAAACAGCGTGTCCCCGGCAATCAGCAGCCTGGCATCGGCGAACCAGAAGCTCATCGAGCCTGGCGTGTGCCCCGGTGTATGCAGCGCCACACCGCACCCACAGGCCAACGCCTCATCATCGGCCAGCCAGCGATCCGGCGACGGCACCGGCGTGTAGGGCACACCAAACATCTGGCACTGCATCTCCAGGTTGTCCCAGAGAAACTGGTCTTCCTTGTGCAGGTGCAGGGTTGCACCGGTCTTTTCCTTCAATTGCCCCGAGGCCAGGAAGTGATCGAGATGGGCATGGGTGTGGATGATGCTCACCACTTTCAGGCCCAGGGCATCGAGGCGCGCCAGGATCAGTTCATGATTGCCACCCGGGTCGACCACGATGGCCTTCTTGGTGATGGGGTCGCCAATGATCGTGCAGTTGCACTGCAACGGGCCGACCGGGAAGGTTTCGCGGATCAGCGTGGGCTTTTCGGCTTCCATGGGTGCTCCTATAAAGTTAACGGCACATTTTTGGCACTGTGTGAAAAGCGATGACGAGTGATGTCACCTGCTTTGTTTGTAAGCATCGAGCGCATGCCCGAGGAATGCGTTCATGTGCTCGCGGTCATGATCGTTGGCTGACAGTTTTTCAGAATGTGTTCCTATTGGATTGGTGGCTGTAATCCGAAGCTCAATGTAAGACGCTCGATATAGTCCCCCAGGGCGCCTTTCAGTCCGATGGACTTGAGATCGATCTCTTCGTTCGCCAAGAGCGCCAGAAACGCCCTCATGTCGGTCTGAATGCTTTCCGGCAGGTTGATGGGGTCATCCGTCAATTGGCCGCTCAGATTCAGTACGTCATTTCGATGTTTTTTGAGGTTCTTGCTGTCGACCTGTTCGCCAGCCTCCTTTCGCGCTGACAAATTGAGCCAAGCGTGCGCCTTGAGTGGGATCAGCCGGTCGGCGCCGATGAAGGTCAGAACGTCATTGCGCTGCCGGCCCTCAAGGAGGAAATGGTAGTAGGGGTCATCGAGCAAGATGGCGGACAGGCTTGATACCGATTCGTCTGTAGGAATAGGGGTCAGCGTCGCGTCCGCCGGGAGCGCGACACCCTCGGGAGCACGCGAGAACAATTCGATCTGGACGGGATAGGCCTCGTCCTCGGGGTGCTGGAACCGATAGAAAACAGGCCGCTGACCGTCAATCCCACCAACCTGCCGGATGGCGTACCGTCCGGCACGTATGAAGGCCCAGAACGCCCCGGCAAACTCGGCATTGAGCGCTTCGATAACCAGCACGATATCGAGATCCTTGGTTGCGCGGAACGATTGGCCCGCCGCATCCATCGTGAGCCAGGAGGCAACACCGCCAATCAGCACATACTGATCACGAAAATCGCTGAAGTGTTGTCCGAATACGTCTAGTCCTCTGATTTCAGCCAAGTCACTGCCTCCTTAAGTTCATCTAAAGCCAACTGGACACGTTCGTCCGGGACGTTTTCCAAGCTCAGAAGCAATGACGCTTCATCTGCGATGTTTTTTCCTTCCTTTAGGCTTCGATAAGACCATATCTCCACCCATGCCCGGATCTCATCAACCGAGTCGGTTACCTTGAATGCCAGTTCCTGGACCATGTCGTCGAACTGCTTTTTGGTCATTCCAAAAACCGGTTGTATGGGACCCGCCAGCATCGTGCATTTGGCCAGAGCGGTCTCGCCCGCGAGAAATACGCCGCCGCCTGTATGAAGCACTCGGTCGATCGCAACCTTCCGTTTAACGGGAGAGCGCATAAAGGGGCGAGCATTTTTGAAGACGCTGGCCGGAGGTGCACCGAACGAATAGCAATTTTTGAACCCCTGACTTTGTGCAGGATGGACGATGCCCAGCTTCAGCAACTGATCGATCACTTTGGCAAGTGTGACGCGGCTGTATTTGAAACCGTTCATGATGCCGTTGGAGTTGAAGATCGTATCGCTGTCCCATCCCTCATACAGGCGAGCCAAGACCATCGCTTGTGCAGCAGGAAGAAGGGCTGAAACGTCTTCCTCGTTTCGGCGCGTCCGAACGGTCTCGCGCAGGTCCATCGCCAACTCTGGGATGAACATCTGATAGCCAGGCTGGATGAAATTGATGTTGTTGGCGATCAGGCTACGCCGCTCCGGCACCGACAGTGACTGGCATACGTACACAACCACCTTGTCCGTGGTTTTTTGTACCTGAGCGATGTGCTTCCCAAGCGTTACAGATCCCGGGTACTTATTTTCCACTGGAAGCAGTAGGAGCATCGGTAGCGTTTGTTTCGCCTTCGGCCCGACCATAAGGGCCAGATAGACGAGTTTGTAGGCATCCTTGATATGAAAGGGAACCTTCAGGCCTGAGGCTGCTTGAAGGTGCGCTTCCAAGCCCACAGTGGATTCGAGGTAACCCTTGATATCATCCAGTAAAACCGGCATTTCACGCCACCTTGTTAACCACTTTTTTACACCGTAAACCATGGCGATTAACAAGTCAAAAAAGTGGTTAACACTGCAGGAGGATTACCCACCCGGTCCTCTGTAGATCAACGTGAGGGCCAGTCACTCGTCATTGCAGTTGCACTGCAACGGGCCGACCGGGAAGGTTTCGCGGATCAGCGCGGCTTTTTCAATATTCATCGATGCTCCTGCGGGCGCTATGGCATATTCCGCACAGTATGGTTGACGCGGTGCCAGACCTGAAGAGCAGCGACTGCTAAGCTTGCCCACGCCATCGAAAAACAACCCAGGCCCCCGCCACCGTGCCGCGTTGGAGCGATCCCCATGGCGAATCAACTGATCATCTGCGAGCACTGCGACTGTGTGTACGAAAAAGTCACGCTCGCCAAACATCAAAAAGCCCACTGCATACGTTGCGCAGGCGTGCTCCAGCGCTACAACGGCCTGACCGTGCAACAGCGTCTCGCCCTGACGCTGACGGCTGCGGTGCTGTGGACGTTCGCCAATTTCTATCCCGTGATGAGTATCAGCCTGCAAGGCCTGAAAAGCAGCGCCACGCTATGGGACTCGGTGGTAGCGCTGAGCCTGGGGCCGATCACGTTTATCGCGTTGGTGGCGGCCATTTCCATCATCATCGCGCCAGTGTTCCAGTTACTGCTGCTGATGTGGGTCTTGAGCTTCGCCCTCGCGGGCAAGCGCTCACCGGCGTTCCGATTGTGCATGCGTTGGCTGGAGGCACTCAGGCCCTGGAGCATGCTGGAGGTGTGTCTGCTCGGGGCAATGGTGGCGGTGTTCAAGCTGGCCGGCATGCTTGATGTGATCCCCGGCACCGGCCTGTTTGCCCTGGCCGTACTCAGCCTGTTGCTGATCCGCATTGCCGGGCGTGATGTGCGCGACCTGTGGGACAGCGTATGAGCACACCGCCGACGGCCAGCGAGCTCGGCCTGTGCCTCTGTCACAGCTGTGGATTGTCCTGCGACATGCGCGACGGGCCGAACGAATGCGAGCGCTGCGGCGCGCCCTTGCACCGGCGCAAGGTCAGTTCCCTGACGCGCACCTGGGCCTACATGCTCACCGCGCTGGCGTTCTATGTGCCGGCCAATCTCCTGCCGGTGATGAACACCACCATGCTCGGCTCGGGGGCGGACAGTACTATCATGAGTGGGGTGTTGGAGTTCTGGCAGCACGGCGCGTGGGACATTGCGCTGATTATTTTCATCGCCAGCATCGCAGTGCCCGGCATCAAGTTTGTGTCCCTGGCCCTGCTGCTGGTCACCGTGCAGCGCAATAGCCTTTGGGCACGCAAGGAACGTTCGAAGCTGTTCCGCTTCGTCGAACTGATTGGCTACTGGTCGATGCTGGATGTCATCGTGGTCGCGCTGGTGGCCGCACTGGTGAAGTTCCAGGCCCTGGGCACCATCGAGCCGCGCCTGGGTATCCTGTTTTTCGGCCTGGTGGTGGTGTTTACCATGCTGGCCGCCATGAGCTTCGACCCGAGGCTGATCTGGGAAACCCCACACAACAAGGAGACCGCGGATGACGTCACATCCCACTGACACCCCGCAAGCCCCAGGATCGCCTGCAATCAAGACACGGCGCTTCAGCGTTTCGCTGGTGTGGATCGTGCCGATCGTCGCGGTGCTGGTGGGGATTTCGCTGGTGGTACACAGCGTCCTCCAACAGGGCCCGACCATCACCCTCAATTTCAAGACCGGCAGCGGTCTGATCGCGAACAAAACCGAGGTCAAGTACCGCAACGTGGTGATCGGCCAGGTGACCGATGTCGCCTTGAGCGACGACCAGAAAAGCGTCAACGCCACGGTTCAACTGGCCAAGCAGGCCGAAAGCTTCACCCGCGCCGATTCGCAGTTCTGGGTGGTACGCCCGCGTATCGGCGCCGGCGGCGTATCCGGCATCGACACCCTGCTCTCCGGCGACTACATAGGTGCCGACATCGGCCAATCGGAGACCCGTGCCAAGCAGTTCAAAGGCCTGGAAAACCCGCCGCCCATCACCTACGGCGAACCGGGCAAGCGTTTCACGCTGCACACGCAGACCCTCGGTTCGCTGGATATCGGCTCACCGGTGTACTACCGCAAAATCGAGGTCGGCCAGGTGGTGGCCTACGAGTTGGATGCCGAAGGCAAGGGTGTCAATGTCGAGGTGTTCGTGCATGCGCCCAATGATGCCTATGTCACCGAAAACACGCGTTTCTGGAATGCCAGCGGGGTTGACCTGAGCGTCGGCGCCAATGGCTTCGCGCTGAAGACCGAATCGCTTTCGTCCATGCTGGTCGGTGGTATCGCCTTTCGGGCGCCGCCGTACAGCCCCAACGACAAACCGGCCGACGAGGCACGTACCTTTGAGCTCTTCGACGACCAGGACAGCGCCCTCGCCCCACCCAATGGCGAGGGGCAATACATGGCCCTGCGCTTCGACCAGGCATTGCGCGGGCTCAAGGTCGGGGCGCCGGTGGAGTTCCTCGGCGTCGAGTTTGGCAAAGTGGTATCGATCAACCTCGACTTCGATGCCAATAAACGCAGCTTCCCACTCAACGTCGGTATCGTGATCTATCCACAGTTGCTCGGACAGGCCCACACCAAACTGCTCAAGGTCATGAACCATGACCCCAACGATGAGGCCGCCGGCGTACGGCTGATCGGCTCGTTCATCGAAAATGGCCTGCGCGCCCAGGCACGCAGCGGCAACCTGTTGACCGGCCAGTTATACATCGCGCTGGACTTCTACCCGAAAGCCGAGAAGGTCAAATTTGACCCCAGCCTGCGCCCGGTCAGCATTCCAACCATTCCCGGCAACCTCGAGCAACTGCAGGAAAAACTCGAGAGCATCGTCAACAAGATCAACCAACTGCCGATCGAACGTATTGCCGGCAACCTCGACAGCAACCTGGTCGAGCTGCGCAAAGGCCTGACCCAATTCAATGCCAAGACCCTGCCCGGCGTGCAGAACACCCTGGCTGACGTGAGCAAGACCCTGCAATCGGCCAGTTCCACCCTGGCCGAGGATTCACCGCAGCGCGAGCAGTTGACCCAGACCCTGGATGAACTGGGGCGCATGTCGCGCTCCCTGCGCGAACTGTCGGACTACCTGGGCCGTCACCCGGAATCGCTGATTCGCGGCCGTCCCGACAACGCCGCGCCCCTGGACCTGCAAGGACCACCGCGCAAATGACCCCTGGAGCAAACGCCATGACGTTTCCGTTGAAAATCACAGTGGTCGGCATGCTGCTGTTGCTGGCGGCGTGCAGCAGTACTCCGATTACCTTTCATACGCTGACACCGGCGCACTGGAATACGGCCACTGGGGCGGACGCGGGCAGCATCCGGATTGAAAGCATCACCGTTCCCCCCCAGGTCGACCGACCGCAGATTGTGATCCGCCAGGGCGACAGTGGCGTGGCGATCCTGGAAACCCAGTGGTGGGCCGCGAGCCTCGCGGATGAGCTGAGGAGTGCGCTGGTGGACCAACTGGCCAACAGCAACCCTCGACAATCGATGTTGTTGCGTCTTGAAGTGCAGCGCTTTGACTCCGTACCCGGCCAGTACGCGCTGCTCGACGTCAAATGGCGCCTGCGCCCGGCCGGGGGCACCGAGCGCCCACCGCTGACCTGCCGGACCACGTTGCAGTCGCCCGCCGGGCCGAGCATCGACAACGTGGTGCTCGCCCATCAAAACAATCTCAAGCGCTTTGCCGCGCAGGTCAGCCAGGCGGTCGTCAGGTCAACCGGCCAGTGCCCGCCGGCACCGTAAACCGCCCGGCACTTACGCCAGCAAGCCCATCGCCTTGGCTCGCGCCACGGCCTGGGTGCGTCGCTCGACCCCAAGTTTGCTGTTGATGTGGCTGGCGTGGGTCTTGACGGTGTGCAGGGAGATAAACAGCTGGTTGCTGATTTCCTGGTTGGAGCAGCCTTGGGCGATCAGTTGCAGGACCGCCAGCTCGCGCGTGCTCAGGGTTTCGTGGCCAGTCGTGACCTCGGGCGTCACGACCGCCGGGAGAAGCGCGAGCAGGCTCTGGTGCAACACACCTTGCGGGTCCTTGCCCAATTGCTCACGCATCCAGTCCGGATGCCCGTCCAACAAGCGCTGGAACGGCTGTAACGCGCCCCCGGCGCCCGCCTCAAGCGCCTGGGCCAGCACCGGCCGCGCCCTGGTTTCCTGACCGCACTCGAGCAGCAACTGGGTCTGCTGGGTCAGCGCCATCAGGGCAATCATCTGGCGCCCACTGTCGTGGGCCTGTTGCGCCAGTGCTTCGAGCCGCTCCAGCGCCGCCTGGGGCTGATGGCGCACGGCATCGAGGGCGGCTTGTTGCAGCCCGATATGTTGCGGCAAGTGCGGGTGGAATTCCGGTGCAGCGGCGGCCTGTTCGCCGTGGTAAGTCTGCCCCAGGCGCGTCAGCCAGGCATCCGCCAGGTCGGTGCGGCCTTGGGCCAGCCACAGTTCGCATTTGATCAGGGTAATCATCGCCAGGTAGTAGATCGGCGGCACATCCCAGATATGCATCAGGCGCTCGGCTTCGGCGAGTTCGGCGAAGGCTTTGGGAAAGTCATGGCGCCGCCCTTCGAAGCTGGCGATCACGCAATGGCCGATCAGCACGCTGATATCGCGACAGGCTCGCGCCTCGGCCAGGCCTGCGCGCAGGAGGGCAATGCCGGTTTCGGGCTGGTTGCGCATCAACAGCAAATAGCCTTCGTAAAGCGACAGCCGCGCACGCACCGCATACAGTCGCTGCGGTGCCAGGCCGTGCAGGCGCTGCAGGCCCTGGCGCACCTCATCGAGCGCGCGCAGGATTTCGCCACGGGCCTGCAGCACCCGTGCACGGTCGTAATGGGCCAGGGCTTCGAACAGCGGGTTGCCGACCCGCTGCGCCAGTTCCAGGGATTCGCGGTTCAGGCCACGGGCGCGCCACAGATCGCCATCGGCGATGGCCAGGTTGGACAGGGTCGACAGACACACCAGGCGCTGGCCGTAACGCCGTTGCGGCAGGCTGTCCAACGCCTCGCTGCAATAGCGCTGCGTCCATTCACGGTCACCTCGACCGCGGGCGATAATCCCGCTCAGCGCCAGCCACTGGGCCAGCATCGAGCGCTGTGCGGTAGCCGAGGGTGCCGGCAGGAAGCGACTGAGGTACGCGGATAACTCCTGCGCCGCATCCAACTGGCAGGCCAGTGCCAACGCCCAGCTGTACAGCACAATCAGGCGCGGCGTGCTGATCAGCAGGCTGTCGGGCAAGTCCATTTTCCAGCGCAGCAACATGCCGACATTCTGCTCGGCCAGCAGTTGTTCTTCGGACAGGTTCTGCACCAGGTTGGCCGCCACGTCGAGGTGCCCGGCGCGCAATGCCTGCTCCACCGCCTCGTCGATCAAGCCCTGGGCGTTGAACCAGCGGCACGCGCGCAGATGCAGGCTGGCGGCCGGCAAGACATTGCTGCTCGCGCGGCGGGTGCGCAGCAGGTCGGAGAACAAATGGTGATAACGGTACCAGTGCCCCTGCTCGTCCAGGGGCACCAGGAACACTTGGTGGGCTTGCAGGTAGCGCAGGATCTCGGCGCTGTCATGGGCTTCGCGCACGGCATCGCACAGCTCGCTGCAAAAACGCTCCTGGTGCGCGGTGTCGAACAGGAACGCCTGCACTTCGGGAGGCAGGCAGTCGATCACTTCTTCCAGCAGGTAGTCGCGGATCAGCCCTTCCCCACCGTGCAGGCTTTGCGGCAAGGCGCCCTCATTGCCGGCTTCGGAAGCCGCCAGCAGCCAAAATCGCAGGCCGGCCACCCAGCCTTCGCTGCGGCGGATGAGGTTGTCGAGGGCTTCACCACTCAAGGAACTGCTGTGGCGATCCAGCAACGCCTGGGATTCGGCATGGGTCAGGCGCAGGTCTTGCTCGTGCAACTCCAGCAAATGCCGTGACAACCGCAAGCGCGCCAGATGCCAGTCCGGGCGCTGGCGACTGGTGACCAGCACCACCAGGCCATCGGGCAAATGGTTGAGGAAAAATTGCAGGCAACGGTCCAGCACCGGTCCCTGGGCCAGATGGTAGTCATCCAGCACCAGTAATAATGGCGCACGGGTGGACAGGTGCACGGTCAGCTCATCGAGCAGGCCGTCGAGCCACTCTTCAAACGCAAAGGGTTGATGACGCTGGCGCATTTTCAGCAAGCCCAGGGATTGGGTGCCGAGTGCCGGGAAGTAGTGCTGCAACCCTTCGAGCAGGCGCTCAAGAAAACGCCCTGGGTCGTTGTCCCGTGGGCTCAGGCCCAGCCACAGGCTGTGCCACTGAGCCGGCAGGCCCTGGCAGAACTCCACCGCCAACGAGCTCTTGCCGAACCCGGCCGGTGCGCAGACCAGCAGCAACCGCCCCTCCAGGCCGGCGCCCAGCCGTTCACACAGGCGCGGGCGCAGCACGTAGCCATCAGGCAGCGGGGGCCTGTAGAAGCGACCTTCCAGGGTCGGGATTACCCGGCTGGCAGGCCCTTGGATTCGGGACAGATCAGTCATCGCCGGGCTCTTGTAGAAGGCTGTTATCGGCATTGCAGATGTCCGCAGACTAGCGGTAAAAGCGGCGGGTTTGTAGATCTTTGCAACATTTGCCTGAAAAAGAACTGAGACAAGAAATATCGCCGCAAACAAAAAGTGGAAGGGGGCTTGCTCCCGATAGAGGCGGATCAGTCAATGCTGCGCTGACTGTCGCATCGCTATCGGGGGCAAGCCCCCTCCCACCTTGAGTTACTCGTGCAACTTAGCGAACACCGTCCTGGCGCAGGGCCGCCGGGGTGAAGTCGCTGGTGGTGGCGGTGAAGCCGAAGTCATAGGCCTGCTTCTCTTCGTTCTTCATGCCCAGGGCCAGGTAGCGGCCGGACTGCAGGTCGTAGAGGGTTTCCAGGGCGTACCACGGCACTTGCTTGTCGTAGTAGTTCTCGGCATGGGCTTCGGCGACACGCCACAGTTGGCCACGGCCGTCGTAGTGGTCGATCACTGCGGCTTGCCAGGTGTCTTCGTCGATGTAGAAGTCACGCTTGGCGTAGATGTGGCGCTGGCCTTCCTTCAAGGTCGCGACCACGTGCCAGACACGGCGCAGCTCGTAGCGTGCCAGGTCCTGGTTGATGTGGCCGGCCTTGATGATGTCGGCGTACTTGAGCTTCGGATCATCGATCTTGTAGCTGTTGGAGGCGATGTAGATTTCCTTCTTGCCTTCCAGTTTCCAGTCGTAGCGGTCCGGCGCACCGTTGTACATGTCGAGGTTGTCGGAGGTACGCAGGCCGTCGGCGGCGGTACCCGGCCCGTCATAGGACACTTGCGGCGCCCGGCGCACGCGGCGCTGGCCGGCGTTGTAGACCCACGCCGAACGCGGCTCCTTCACCTGGTCCAGGGTTTCGTGCACCAGCAGCACACCACCGGCCAGACGTGCCGGGGCGGTCACTTGCTGCTTGAAGTAGAACAGCACGTTACCCGGGTTCTTCGGGTCGAAGTCCTTCATCTTGTCGCGGAACACGAACTGGTCGCGGAAGTACACCAGGCTGTAGGAGCCGTTGGTTTGCGGCGTGGCCTGGGTCACCAGGCGGGTCACGCTGCCACCGCGATAACGGGTGATGTGGTTCCAGATGACTTCCACGCCGCTTTTCGGGATCGGGAACGGTATGGCGGTTTCGAAGTTTTCCAGGCCGTTGCCGCCAGACACGAGGTTGGTGGTGGTGGCGTTCTTCTTGATGGAGGCGAACACATCGGCCGGTACGGTAGCGCCGCGATGGGTCGGGTAGACCGGCATCTTGAAGGTTTCCGGGTAACGCTTGAACATCGCGTACTGCCCCGGTGCCAGCTTGTCTTTGTACTGCTCGACGTTCTGCGCGGTGATGGTGAATTGCGGTTGTTCACTGGCGTACGGGTTGGCGAGGAAACCTTTGGCATCCACAGCGCCGGCGTTGGTCGGCATCGGCGACCATTTCGGGATGGTGCCGGCCGCGTTACCGGCCATTTCCGCGCCCATCGGCGTCAGGGTCGTGCCCAGCTTGGCGGCCTCATCCGTCGACACTGCCGCCATGACATTGCTCGCCAGGATCGACAGCCCAAGCACACCCACGTGCAACAGACTTTTGGTTATTTTCATGTTCTGGTCTTCCTGAAAATACAGTGTGCTTAGAAGTTGGCGCCGAAGCTCAGGGCGACGAAGTCGCGGTCATTCACCGTGCTGAAATCACCACCGAAAAAGTTGGTGTAGTTCAGGCTGGCGGTGTAGGTGTTCTGGTATTCGGCATCCAGGCCCAGACTGACGGCTTTGCGGCCCTCTTCGAAGTTGGCGCCAGGACCCGGGGAGTACCCCTTGACGTCATGGGACCATGCCACGTTTGGCTTGAGGTTTACGCCGGCGAAAACGTCCGGGTATTCCCAGATAGCCCGACCGCGATACCCCCAGGAAGTGGCAGTGGTGAAGCCATCGTTGTTGCAGTTAGTGTTCAGTCCGTTGGCATTTGCCAGGCCGGCGCCTTGAGCCGTAGACGTGTTCAACGCCGCACAGGCATTATTCGGCAGCGTACCAGGGCCGAAGACAGGGTCACGACCGTAGCGCACATCCGACTTGCTCTCCAGACCACCCACATGGGTTACACCTACTTCACCCACCAGGGTCAAACGGCTAGCGCCCATGACTTGGTCGAAGAAGTGGGTAAATGTCGTTTGGAACTGGCTGATTTCCTTACGACGATAACCATGCAAGTCCTGGCCCGGAGCCCCGTTGAGCAACGACGCATTGCCGAGGACCGGCCCACCAATAGGTTTCACACCGGCAAACAGGATGTCGGTGGTGCTCAGTTGGACCGGGGCATTAGGACGGTAGCTAAACTCGCCGCTCCATGCAGTCCCCGTGGGCAGGGTGGTGGAGAAACTCAAGCCATAGAGACGAATATCCTCTGGGTACTCAACGAAATAATTGGAGTTACCCGCGACCACCAGCGGACGCAATTGACCAGGCACACCTGGCGTTGCGCCGGTGTATTTCGATTGCGGGGCGCCCTGGGCACTGAAGATCGGAGCGCGGCTGTGGTAGTTCATGAAGTAAGCGCCGAACTCTGTATCCAGAGGCTCGTAGTTGTAATGGAACGCGACACCGAACTGACCACTGTCGCGCGCATCACGATCCGGGCCGCGACGCACCAATACGCCCTCGTTGTTAACGTCGACGCCATTTGCGGCGAGCCCTGGCAGTACTCCGGCGGGTAGGAAGCGACGGCTGTTCAATACTCGCAAATTGTCACTGCAGCCATCGGAAATAACATCAGGCTGAGAGAAGAAAGTGCCGCAGTTATCGGTAACGGTCTGGTCCCATTCCAACTGATAAAAGGCTTCCGCCGACAAGTTATCGGTCAGGGTCTGCGACACGTAGAACATGTTGACCGGAATCAAACCTTCCTTGATTTCGGCGCCCGGACGACGGAATGCAGACACATCGATCGGGTTAATGGAGTTGATGCCACCACCGATGAAAGTACTTTCACCCCAGCTCACTACCTGCTTACCGAACCGCACGTTGCCGGGCTGATCGGCAATGGAGTAGTTGTGGTAGATAAACGCATCGAGAATCTGCCCGCCAGAAGACTTGGCGCCCTCTTTGCGGTTGTTGTTGCTGATGTCCTTGAACTCGCGGCTCTCATCCTGCAGTTCGAAGTCATACCAGTACTTGCCGCGCACAAACACGCCGGTGTCGCCGTATTTCAACTCCAGGTCATGAATGCCCTTGAAAATCTTCGAGAACGTTTCGCCACGCTTGAAGTTCAAGTGGCCGTCATCGGAGGTCTGGGACAGACCGTTGCCGCCGTTGTTGGCACCGATCAGGTCCTGGTTGGGCTTGGCTGTCGACCAGCTCGCCCCCACAGAAAGCGACGAGTCAAAACTACCTTCGATTTCACCGATATTGAAACTGACGCCGAATGCGGGCCCGGCGAGCGTAGAGGCGAGACTGACGGCCAGGGGCAGTCTTGCCCGGCGCCAGAACTGGTTTACTGAGGTCATCGACGCTACTCCATGTGCATTATTGTTATGGCAGTGAGTTTGTTCTGTGATGCTTGTAACGGCCGGAATACAACGATTCCAATGCCGCCTGGCAACTGAACCTCCATGGCCCGAAGCGATGCATCCTTGAAAAACTCTGGGTGGGACTATAGCCAGCAGGGGGTATCGCTTGATCCCTCTAAAGTGTGATTTGCATCACCAACCCGTCTGCCACAGCCCTTTCGCCATGTCGGCGAAGGCCGACGCGGCAAGGATGGCTGAAAATTGGCAAATCACAAGTGAAGGCGCGAGATAGAGCATCGCCGTGCCACGAGGGCACGGCAAATCAGCTCAGAGGGTGGACAGGAAGGTGCTGTTGTTGGCCTGCCATTCAATGATGTCAATACGGATACGTTTTTTGTCGAGCTTGCCGACACTGGTCTTGGGAATTTCCGTAACAACGGCGATCTGGCTCGGAATCGCCCACTTGCTCAGATGGCCCAGTTCGACAAAAGGCTTGAGGTGTTCCTTGAGCTCGCGGGCCCCAATCTCATGGCCATCACGCACCACCAGCAACGCAAACGGGCGCTCGCCCCACTGCGGGTCGGCGATGCCCACCACCGCTACTTCGCGTACCGCCGGGTGACGGCTGACCAGGTCTTCGAGGGCCAGGGAGGAGATCCACTCGCCGCCGGTCTTGATCACGTCCTTGATGCGGTCGCGAATATCGATCACCCCAAATGCATCGAGGGTGGCCACGTCGCCGGTGTGCATCCAGCCACCCGCCCACAGCTCGGCGCCCTTCTGCGGCTCGTTGTAATACCCCTCGGTCAGCCACGGCGCGCGCAGCACCAACTCACCCTGGGACTCGCCGTCGGCGGGCAGGAAATTGCCCTCGGCGTCCATGATCGCCGCTTCCACCAACGGCCCGGGCACGCCGGCCTTGATGCGGTAGCTGATGCGCTCGTCCTCGGTGCCGGCCATCAGTTCTTCGTTGAGGTGGGCGCAGGACACCAGCGGGCCGGTCTCGGACATGCCGTACGCGGCGGTCAGTTGAATCCCACGGGCCTTCGCCGCCTCATACAGCGTACGGTTGAGGGCGCTGCCGCCGATGACGATTTTCCAGCCGCCAAAATCGACGCCTTGGGCAGCCTTGGCGTTGAGCACCATTTGCAGGATGGTCGGCACGCAGTGGGAAAAGGTGACCTTCTCCTTGCGCCACAGCTCTACCAGGTATTCCGGGTCGTAGCGGCCGGGGTAGACCTGCTTCAGGCCAAGCATGGTCGCCACATACGGCAGGCCCCAGGCATGCACGTGGAACATCGGCGTGATCGGCATGTACACGTCGTTGGTGCCCAGCAGGCGCACACTGTCGACGCTGCCCATGATGGTCGCCACGCCGATGGTGTGCAGCACCAGTTGGCGATGGGTGAAGTACACGCCCTTGGGGTTGCCGGTGGTGCCGGTGGTGTAGAAGGTGGTGGCGACGGAGTGTTCGTCGAAGTCCTGGAAATCGTACTTCGGGCTGGCGGCGGCCAGCAGGGTTTCATACTCACCGACCAGGTTGGGCAACTCGGCGGTCTTGGCTTCGCCGTCGGTGAGCAGCAGCGTCTTGTCCACGGTGGTGAGCTGCCCGGCAATGGCCTGGTAGAGCCCCACGAACTCGCTGTTGACCAGCACGAAGCGGTCCTCGGCGTGGTTCATGGTGTAGAGAATCTGTTCCGGCGACAGGCGCACATTGATGGTGTGGATCACCGCACCGATCATCGGGATGGCGAACATGCATTCCAGGTAACGATGACTGTCCCAATCCATCACCGCCACAGTGTCACCGGCCTTGACCCCGGCTTCGGTGAGCACGTTGGCCAGGCGCGCGACGCGCTCGATCAAGGTCGGGTAGGTGTAGCGCAGCTTGTCGCGATAGACAATTTCCCGGGTCTTCTCGTAACGGGTACCGGACATCAACAGGCGCTTGATCAACAGCGGGTATTGATACGCACCTTCGGCGGGCGGAATAACACGGGTCTGCAACATACGAATCCCTTTTATGACTGCACGGTCTTGGCTTGAAGACCTGCACTGTAGAGAGGTTATGTTTCAGCTAAATCAGCCAAAGGAATGATTTGCAGAGGCTGGGGAATGCTAGCTTTGAGCCATTATTCAGGGACAATGGAGGTCAAATGTGGGAGGGGGCTTGCTCCCTCCCACACTGGATTGTGTTTACTTGAGAACAGCGTTTATTTCGCGCTGGTAAACGCCAACTTCACCCCAATCGCAATCAACACTGCTCCCATGGTCCGATCAAACCAATGCCCCATCCGTGCAAACCCGGCGCGCACGCGCTGCTGGCTGAACAACATCGCCACCAGGCAGAACCACAACGCCGTCGCCACCGCCAGGTACACGCCGTAGCCGGCCTGGATCGCCAGCGGTGTGTGCGGGTTGATCACCACGGTGAACAGCGACAGGAAGAACAACGTCGCCTTGGGGTTCAGGCCGTTGGTGACGAAGCCTGCGGTAAACGCGCCACGCGGGGTACGCTCGCCCGCTTCGCGGTGCAACTCGCCCTCGACGGCAGGCTTGGCCGGTTTGGCGCGCAGGGCCTTGAAGCCGATGTACAGCAGGTAGGCGGCGGCGGCCCATTTCAGTGCGTTGAACAACACGATGGACTGGGACACGATCAGGCCGATGCCAAGCAACGAATAGCCCACGTGCAGGAAAATCGCCGAGCCCACGCCCAACGCAGTCCAGGTTCCGGCGCGGCGGCCGTGGGTCACGCTCTCACGCACCACCACCGCGAAATCCGGGCCGGGGCTGGCCACCGCCAACAGGTGAATCAGGGCTACGGTCAAAAACTCGGCGGCGTACATACTCACTCCATTAAGTAACGGATTATTTCATCTGGTAGGCTCGGCAGATTACGCCTTCGAACCCTGTCGCAAAAGGTACAGTTGATGACGAACAATCGCCGCGCCGTCTTCCTTGATCACCCGTCCCTGGATCTGGGCGACCTCGATCTCAGCGAGTTGCGAGACAGTTTCAGCGACTTGCAGTTGTTGACAGGCACCACGCCGCAGAATGTGGTCGAGCGCCTGCAAGGCGCGCAGGTGGCGATCAGTAACAAAATCCCGCTCAACAGCGAGACCCTGGGGGCCTGCCCGGAACTCAAGTTGATCCTGGTATCGGCCACCGGCACCAACAACATCGACCTGGAAGCCGCCCGCGCCCATGGCATCACCGTGAGCAACTGCCAGGGCTACGGCACACCGTCGGTGGCGCAGCACACGATCATGCTGTTGCTCAACCTGGCGACGCGGCTGCAGGACTATCAGCGCGATGTGAGCGCCGGCAAATGGCAAGAGGCCAAGCAGTTCTGCCTGCTGGACCACCCGATTGTCGAGCTGGAAGGCAAGACCCTCGGCCTGCTGGGCCATGGCGAATTGGGCAGTGCCGTGGCGCGCCTGGCCGAAGCCTTCGGGATGCGCGTGCTACTCGGCGCGATTCCCGGGCGCCCCGCCCGTGCCGACCGCGTGCCGCTGGATGAATTGCTCGCGCAGGTGGACGCACTCACCTTGCACTGCCCGCTCAATGAACACACCCGCGACTTTATCGGCGCCCGTGAACTGGCGCTGCTCAAGCCCGGCGCGTTTATCGTCAACACCGCGCGCGGTGGCTTGATCAACGAGCAGGCCCTGGCCGATGCCTTGCGCAGCGGCCACCTGGGCGGCGCAGCGACCGACGTGCTGAGTGTTGAGCCACCGGTCAATGGCAACCCGCTGCTGGCCGGCAATATTCCTCGACTGATCGTCACACCCCACAACGCCTGGGGCAGTCGCGAAGCGCGGCAGCGTATCGTCGGCCAACTGGCGGAAAACGCCCGGGGCTTTTTCAGCGGCGCCCCGCTGCGTGTCGTCAGTTGATAAACTGCGCTCCTTTTCAAGGAGCAGACCATGGATCCGCGCAGTGAAGTACTGCTTCGTCAGGCCGAACTTTTTCAAGGCAACCTGCTGCTGGTGGGTTTGCCCGCCGACGACCTGCTGGGTCGCCTGCCCAACGCCCACGGCTGGTGCTGGCATGCCGGCGACCAGGCGGCGCTCGACGCGCGCTTCCCGGAGCGCAGCCAGTTTGGGGTGAATGCGCCCGAGCGCGAGTTCGATGCGGCGGTGATCTTCCTGCCCAAGTCCAAGGACCTCACCGATTACCTGCTCAACGCAGTGGCAGCGCGACTGCCCGGCGCCGAGCTGTTCCTGGTAGGCGAGAAAAAAGGCGGTATCGAAAGCGCCGCCAGGCAAATGGCCCCGTATGGCAAACCGCGCAAGCTCGACAGCGCGCGGCATTGCCAGCTGTGGCAAATCACCGTGGCCAACGCCCCGCAAGCGGTCGAGCTGGAAAGCCTGGCGCAGGTGTTCGATGTGCCGCTGGCCGAAGGCCCGCTCAAGGTGGTGAGCCTGCCGGGTGTATTCAGCCACGGCCGTCTGGATCGCGGCACCGAGCTGTTGCTGGAACACTTGGACAAACTGCCGAGCGGCCATTTGCTCGACTTCGGTTGCGGCGCCGGCGTGTTGGGGGCGGCGGTCAAACGTCGCTACCCGCACAACAGCGTAACGATGCTGGATGTGGATGCTTTCGCCGCCGCCAGCAGTCGCCTGACCCTGGCCGCCAACGGGCTGGAAGCCGATGTGCTGACCGGTGATGGCATTGACGCTGCGCCGATGGGGTTGAATGCAATCTTGAGCAACCCACCGTTCCATGTCGGCGTGCACACCGACTATTTCGCCACGGAGAACCTGCTGCGAAAAGCGGCGAAACACCTGGCAAAAGGTGGCGAACTTCGCCTGGTGGCTAACAGCTTCCTGAAGTACCAGCCGTTGATCGAAGAGCATCTGGGCGTGTGTGCGGTCAAGGCCGAAGGCAATGGTTTTCGCATCTACCGTGCCAAACGCAGCTGATGGCGGTTTGAAAAAGAACGCTTGCCGAATGGATTTTGCCTAGGCAGAATCCGCTCCGTCCTAGGGGAGTAGTCTCCCACGAGCGCCACGCTCGTCCGGCATACGTCAACATACTTGGTCAACAGGCCATGGCGTATGCGACCCAGGAGTCCGCACAGACGGACCGGGGTTTGACAAGACCTATGACACGCACACCTTACCCGGGGCGGGAAGGCTGTACGTGTCATAGCCGTGTCGACCCGCCCCTGGAAACCTACCTGATGCTGGATTCATTGCTCGTTCCTACCGCAATCGTTGCCTTGGCCGAAATCGGCGACAAGACGCAACTGCTCGCGCTCATCCTTGCTGCACGCTTTCGCAAGCCCTGGCCGATCATCGCCGGCATCGTCGCTGCAACCCTGGCCAACCATGCGGCCGCCGGTGCCGTGGGGGCCTGGTTCGGGAGTTTCTTCTCGGATGCGGTATTGCACTGGATTCTCGCGGCCAGCTTCTGCGCCACCGCGCTGTGGACCCTGGTGCCAGACAAACTCGACGACGACGAAGCCAGCACCACGCGCAAGTTCGGGCCGTTCCTGACCACGCTGATTGCATTCTTCCTGGCGGAAATCGGGGACAAGACCCAGATCGCCACGGTGATGCTCGCGGCGCAGTACCCGGAACTGTGGCTGGTGATTATCGGCACCACCCTGGGCATGTTGATTGCCAACGTGCCGGTGGTTCTGGCGGGGAATTTTGCGGCGGAGAAACTGCCGCTGACATTGATTCGCCGATTGGCGGCTACAGCGTTCTTTGTCCTGGCGATTGTGGCGGTGTACAAGGCCATGCAGAGCAGTGGCTGGATCTAAGCCAAACACGGAAGATGGTTTACCCTGATGCCTGTAGGAGCGAGCTTGCTCGCGAAAAACTCACCGGCGCCGCGTTTATTCAGGCAACACGCGTTATCGTTGACGTTTTTCGCGAGCAAGCTCGCTCCTACACGGCGTCGATCAGGACTTCTTGGCCTGCTGGTAGAGCGGCATCACCTTCGGAATCGCTGCCTGCAACGAGGCGATCCGGCTGTCGGAAGCCGGGTGAGTGCTCATGAACTCCGGCGGTGCGCCTTCCGAAGCCTTGGCCATCTTGTTCCACAGCGTGATCGCCGCGTTCGGGTTGTAGCCGGCACGGGCCGCCAGTTCCAGGCCGATCAGGTCCGCTTCGTTTTCATTGCTGCGGCTGTTGGGCAAGGTCATGCCGTAGTTGGCCACGGTATCGGCCAGCGCCAGGCTGTCCTGGCCCAGGCCGAACAACGCACCGGCGCCCTGCTTGGCCATCTCGATGCCGTAGGCCTTGGACATGGCTTCGCGGCCATGCTCACGCAAGGCGTGGGCGATTTCATGGCCCATCACCGCGGCCAGTTCATCGTCGGTGAGCTTGAGGTTGTCGATCAACGCGCTGTACACGAAGATCTTGCCGCCAGGCCCGCAGTTGGCGTTCATCTCATCGCTCTTGATCAGGTTCACTTCCCACTTCCACTGCGCCGCATCCGGGCGGAAGGTCGGCGCCTGGGCGATCAGGCGATTGGCGATCGCCTGCACGCGCTTGGCATTGGCGCTGGTCTTGTCCAACTGGCCTTTGCTGCTGGCCTCGCCCAGGGTCTGCTGGTAGGACTGGGCATACATCTGGTCGACTTCCTGGCTCGACAGCATGCTGAACATATATTGCTTGCGCTCAACCCCGACCGCGCCGCCGCTGGTGGTGTTGACCGACTGACACCCGGCCAGCAACACGCCTGCCGCCAATACACTTACGGCCAATGATTTCTTCATCAATACACTCTCCCTGAAAAGACGCCCTGAAAACATGGCGCGTATCGTAGGCGCTCATTTGTATCGGCGCCAGATACAACAGACGTGTAACCGATGAATTTCGGACACATCTCACACGCCCGGCAACTTCAGTGAGCAACCGGCCTCAGGCTCAGGCCGGGGTCAGGCACTCCGGCCCGTTGAGCTTGGGATCATTGACCATGTTGGCCAGGACTCGCTCACGCAATGGGACCGGCTCACTGGCCAGCAAGCCTTGCAACACATGCAAGGGCGTCTCGGGATCGAGCCAGGCGGCCTGACCCGCCCCGTCCAGAATCAACGGCCGGCGCTGATTCTGGGCGGCCTGGGTCACCACTGCCGTACTCAGCCACACCTGCTCCTGCACCGGGTACGCCTCCCAGATCGCTGCAAAAAACAGGGTCGAGCCCTCCCCCGGCGTCAACCAGTACGGACGCTTGCGCTGGGTGCCGCGCCATTCGTAAAAGCCGTTGGCGGGCAGCAGGCAACGGCGCTGGCGAAATGCTTCGCGAAACATCGGTTGCTCGGCCAGGGTTTCGGCACGGGCATGGGCCGGGGTGCGGGAAAGGTCAGTCAGCCAGGGCGGCGTCAGGCCCCAGCGCGCCCGTGCCAGGGTGCGCTGGCCGTCATTTAGGCGCTGGATCAGCACCGAATCATTCGGGGAGATGTTCCACTGGGCCTGCTGGTCGGTCGGAAAGCCCGGCAGGGCAGCAAAGGTAGGGTTCCAGCGAAACAGGGCATAACGTCCACACATGGGGCAACACGACTCTTGGGTAAACCGACCGACAGCCTAACAGACCAATACGTCGGGGAAGCTGTCGGGTTCGTCGCCGGGCAGGGGTTGCGCACCGATATAGGCGGTAATCAGCTCGCGGGCTTCAGCCGCCCGGTCGTTGTCCACTTCCAGCCCCAGCAGGCCGAAGATCGGCAACTCCCCCGTGCCGCCGAGCAAATGGCGCCCTACCAGGTGCGCCTCGATGCCCTCGCTGGCGAGCATTTGCTGCAGCAACTCGCCTTCCATCAGGTTTTCCGGTTCGTAGATTCGCTGCATGGGCGTACCTGTTATTCGTTTTCACTGCGGGTTTCGAGCATCCACTCTTCACCATGGACCTGCAGGTTGAAAATGATCGGTCGGCAACACACCTGACAGTCCTCGATGTATGTCTGATCACCGCCGGATAAATCCACCGCGGTCTCTACCGCCTCACCACAATAAGGACAATCGTACAGAGCAGTTTCCAGCATCGCAGTCTCCCAGGTGACTTGTGCGTATAATCGCCGGTCTATTTACAGGGCTATTTTCCGGCCGGGCCAATTGCCCGGACGCTCCCTGGTATTTCCTTTACTTACCCTAGCCGTTTCTAACAAGAGAGCATGATGGGCGAATTCGATACCATCCGACCTTACAACGACAGCGAAGTCCCGGCAGTGCTGGCCCGGCTGTTCAGTGACAAGGCCTTTCTGGACATCCTGACCCACTTCCGCTTCCCGCGCTTTGCCGGCGCCCTGGGCTGGCTGCTCAAGCCGATGATCGCGCGCAAACTGCGCCGCGAGTTCGCCGGTGTCACCACCGTGGCCACGCTTCAGGACAAAGTCGAGTATTACGTCGACCACACCATTGACCGGGCGACCGACGGCGTGACCTACACCGGCGTCGAACAGCTCAAATCCGGCACCGCCTACCTGTTCCTGGCCAACCACCGCGACATCGTGATGGACCCGGCCTTCGTCAACTATGCCGTCTACCACGCCGGCCTGCCGACGCCACGCATCGCCATCGGCGATAACCTGCTGCAAAAGCCGTTTGTCAGTGACCTGATGCGCCTGAACAAGAGCTTCATCGTGCACCGTTCGATCACCGGGCGAAAGGAGAAGATGGCGGCGTTCAACCTGCTGTCGGCCTATATCAACCATTCGATCCGCAACGACTGCCAGTCGATCTGGATCGCCCAGGCCGAAGGCCGCGCCAAGGACGGGGATGACCGCACCGAGTCGGCGATCCTCAAGATGTTCCATGTCAGCCGCAAGGACGAGCCGTTTGCCGAAGTGATCCAGTCACTCAACCTGACGCCGGTGTCCATCAGCTACGAGTACGACCCGTGCGATGCCGCCAAGGCCCGCGAACTGTATATCCGCGCCACCACCGGCACCTACGTCAAGGCGCAAGGCGAGGATGACGTCAGCATTGCGCTGGGCATCACCGGCTACAAAGGCCGCGTACATATCAACTTCGCGCCGCCGATTACCGAGCGTTTCGAAGACACCAAGGTCCTGGCCGTGGAAATGGATCGGCAGATTCTCGGCGGCTACCGGCTGTTCCCTGTGCACTACCTGGCGTACGCCCAGTGGAGCGATGCCGACCCGCAGTTGCAGGTGCCGAAGGCGGCCGACGTGTTCCCGGCCGATGAACTGGCCAAGGCGAAGGCGGAGTGGGAGCGGCGCCTGAACGACTGCCCGGCCGAGCACCGGCCTTTCCTGGTGGTGCAATACGCGACGCCAGTGCGCAATCAGTATCGGGTCAAGGCTGGAATCCCGCTGTAAACACCGATCAAGAAAATGTGGGAGGAGGCAAGCCCCCTCCCACATTGGTTCTGCGTTTTTTTAGATTCGGGTGCTGAGCCAGGAAGTAGCCAGCGCCAGTCCAAGGCAGGCGAACCCGATGCGGTAAGCCACACGGTGCGCCCGCTCGGTGCGCACATCCAGGAACAGCATGGGCTGGTCGATTGCGCGATCTTCACTTTGCGCCGTCAGTTCAGCCATGGCGCGTTGCTCGCGCAGGCGGGTGATGAACAGCAGCGCAGCGCCTGGGCAGGCCACTGATAAAGCCACGGCATTGATCAATAGTGCGGGCAGCGCCATCGCAAACCTCGATGAAACAGTCTGTGGGTATCGGTTCAGATACAAACCTTGACGGTAGTGGCCTCGAGCACCAAAACCGCTCCATCTCCCATGGACGGCTAATGTATCCAGTAATTTACGCCGTCACCTGAACGTCACCTTAACAAGCCACTCTGTTGCCCTTCGAACATTCAGGAGCTTGTCATGCTGCACGCGCACAACCAGGATCGGCTGTATCTGATTGCCCAAAGCGACGAGCAGGAGGCGCTGATCGGCGGCCTGGCGTTCAACGTGCAGGACCGCCACTGGCTGGTGTATTGCGCCCTTGGCGGGCACCAGCATGCGGACTTGCCCGAGGCCGATCTGTTGACGGGGGTGAGCATGCTGGACTTTTGTATCGACACGGCCGCGTGAAACTGAAGGCATAAAAAAACCGGACTCATCGCTGAGCCCGGTTTTTTTGTTTGAGCGATTACTGCGAGCTGAGCAATGAACCGATGCTTGGGTCCTTGAACAGGCGGGTCAAGGCATCGCTCAGGACGTCGCTGACCAGCCTGGTGTTGGTTTCCTGGTTAGGCGACATGCCGAAGCGCTGGTTCAGCGACGCACCGTAACGGCCGCTGTAGCGACGGGTGCCGGCGGTGACGTCGGACTTGAAGGTGGCGCCAATGGACGCCTCGGTCACGTAAAGACCGTCTTTAGGCGACTGATACTTCAACTCGGCCAGGGTGATCGTCAACTGCGGAGCGCCCGGCGCGTTGGGGCTGGGGGTGAAACCCAGCAGGCGCACGGCCGCTTCCGCCTGGGCTTGCAGCTTGGGCAGCACGTCTTGAGCGTTCACCGACACCAGGGCGGTTTCCGGGTACAGGCCACCGCGCGAACCGAGTGTCGGCGACGGACGACCGTCCACCACCCGTACCGACACCGGCTGGCCATGGCCCACCGGGGCCAGCTGCGTGGTGATTTTCGGTTCCGGGGTCAGTTGCTGCGGGCTGTTGGCGCAGCCAACCAGGGTCAAGCTGGTCACAGTGATCAAACCGAACAACAGGCGTTGCAACATGCGCTTCTCTCCAGAAATCAGGTACCGACAGGCCGGCAGTATAGCGGGGCGCCCCTGCAGGGAACTAGCGTCAGTTACAACCTGTGACCCGGGGCGTCGCCTGCGGTTCGATGTCACCGATATGTCATAGCCGTTACATGGGCTCGTCATCCGAAGCAGGCATGCTTGGCCTCAATCTCAGGAGGTTGATCGCCATGCATTTTCTCTGGTCGCTGTTTACGCGCAAGCCCGCCCTTCGCCAGTTCGCCCTGCTCGATGCGCAAGGCCGTTGCCAGGCGTTCAAAGCGTGCTGCCAGCCTCCCGTCGGCGAAGGCTGGGTGGAAATCGAAGAAATTCGCCTGAGCTGGATGCATCATCCGTTGCCGGCCCGCGCCCGTGTAAGCCCACGCCCTGCGCGGTCGCTACGTCACCAGGCGTTGGCCGCCTGACCGAACGCCTAATAAAAGTCATAAAACCCGCCCATTTCCCCGGCGTTCTTCGCTACAATCTCCCCCCGATTATAAGGACGTCTCCTGATCGGGCCTCGCAGCATCGTTAATGCCTCGGTATTAACCCCAAGAATCGCCCACAGAGAGCCGCCCACACAGATCCTGTGAAGCTGGCGCGCTTGCTGTTTCCTTTGCAAACCACCCGCCTTTACCGAATCTGCCAGAGCTGCCATTGCGCTCGGCCACTTGAGTTGTTTGCCCGTTTTGCCGCGTGTCGGCAGAGGTTTGCGGGCCAGGTGCCAGGCCGGGGCAGCCCTTTTTTGAGGTTCACGTCTTCAAAAGAGCGTGAAAAAAACGGGTTTTCACAACTTCACAAGAGTGTGGCGAGCAAATGAATAGTTTGGCGTTTGTACAAGCACCATCAGCGTCTGGAACAGCCCAACCACACAGGCCCGAGTACTCCGCAAACACCGGAGCTTGAGCCTGTCCGCTACGGATTGATTGCACGAATCGCACGCTTTGACCATAAGTCGAATTGCCACAGGCGCCCATGAATGCGTTCATAGGCAGATCAGGCCGGGCAGGAAGCGTGTGCTGAATGTGCAAGGAATTGCGAAACGGACATGGCGATCCTGGCCATGGGTAACCTGGGGCAACACGTGAAACGCCCCGTCACTCCTGGCAGTCATGCCGTCAATTTGGTGCTGCAGATTTTGGAGACGCGTTAAATGGCGCATAACGAAGCAGTCGACGTAGTACTGGTAGGGGCCGGCATCATGAGTGCCACCCTGGCCGTACTGCTCAAAGAGCTCGACCCCGGCCTCAAGCTGGAAGTCGTTGAGCTGATGGACTCGGGTGCCGCGGAAAGTTCCAACCCGTGGAACAACGCCGGTACCGGTCACGCCGGGCTGTGTGAGCTGAACTACACGCCCCAGGCCGCCGATGGCTCCATCGACATCAAGAAAGCCGTGCACATCAACACCCAGTTCGAGGTGTCGAAGCAGTTCTGGGCCTACCTGACCAGGAAGGGCACCTTTGGCTCGTCCAAGTCCTTTATCAGCCCGGTGCCGCACCTGAGCTTCGTGCAGGGCGAAAAAGGCGTGGAGTTCCTCAGGAAGCGCTTTGAAACCCTCAGCCAGCACCATGCGTTCTCGGACATGCACTACACCGAAGACCGCAGCGAAATGGCCGAGTGGATGCCGCTGATGATGCCGGGGCGCCCGCTCGACGAAAAAATCGCGGCCACCCGTGTGATGAACGGCACCGACGTCAACTTCGGCGCCCTGACCAACCAGTTGCTCACTCACCTGACCAGCTCCCCGGACGCTCAGGTCAAGTACAGCAAGCGCGTGACCGGCCTCAAGCGTAACGGCGCAGGCTGGACCGTGAGCATCAAGGACGTCAACAGCGGCAACAGCCGCGAAGTGGACGCCAAGTTCGTGTTCCTCGGCGCCGGTGGCGCGGCCCTGCCGCTGCTGCAGGCCTCGGGTATCGAAGAAAGCAAAGGGTTTGGCGGTTTCCCGGTCAGCGGCCAGTGGCTGCGTTGCGACAACCCGGAAGTGGTCAAGCACCACCAGGCCAAGGTCTACAGCCAGGCCGCCGTGGGCTCGCCGCCGATGTCCGTGCCGCACCTGGACACCCGCGTAGTCGACGGCAAGAAATCCCTGCTGTTCGGGCCCTACGCCGGCTTCACCACCAAGTTCCTCAAGCACGGCTCGTTCCTCGACCTGCCGCTGTCGGTTCGCGCCGGCAACATTGGCCCGATGCTGGCCGTGGCCCGCGACAACATGGACCTGACCAAGTACCTGGTCAGCGAAGTGATGCAGTCCATGGAGCAGCGCCTGGAATCCCTGCGTCGCTTCTACCCCGAAGCGAAAGCCGAAGACTGGCGCCTGGAAGTGGCCGGCCAACGGGTGCAGATCATCAAGAAAGACCCGAAGAAAGGCGGCGTGCTGCAATTTGGCACCGAGCTGGTCGCGGCTAAAGATGGCTCACTGGCAGCACTGCTGGGTGCGTCCCCAGGCGCTTCGGTGACCGTGTCGATCATGCTGGAACTGATCGAGCGGTGCTTCCCGCAGAAAACTGCCGGTGAGTGGGCGACCAAGCTGCACGAGATCTTCCCGGCACGGGAGAAGGTCCTGGAGACTAATGCCGAGCTGTATCGCAAGATCAATACGCAGAACAACATCAGCCTCGAACTGGTTGAATCTGCCGCCGAGACCGGTAGGAGCGAGCTTGCTCGCGAAGATCGTTAACGATAACGCAGCGCATCTGGTTTAACGCGGCGTTCTCTGTTTTTTCGCGAGCAAGCTCGCTCCTACAGTAAAAAGCAAAAACGCCCCGTTCTCGCGATGAGAACGGGGCGTTTTTTGTGGCCGGGAATAATCAGCCGCGGGCGTTGTCGATCAGCTCGATATAGTCGGCGGCGTTGCGCTGGTCCTTGATCAGGTCGACAAAGGTCTGGCCGTGCTCATCCTTGCCATCCAGGTCCAAACCGGCCGCCTTGAAGAAAACCAGGAAGCGTTCGAAGTCGTCGATACGCAGGCCACGGTAGGCCTTGATCAGTTTGTGCAGGGACGGGGAAGTCGCGTCAACCGGCTCGAAGTCCAGGAACAACTTGATCTGGTCGTCGCCGATCTCGTCACCAATCACCTGTTTCTTATCTTTACGCATTACCGACTCCAGCCAGCAGACATTTACACGGGGTTTGAAGTCTACCTGCGAGGCGCAGGCTTCGAAAGCGGTGAAGAACCAATGTGGACGGGGGCAAGCCCTTCCCACATTGGTTCTTCAGTGTTTTTGCTATTTGCTACGAACAGCACCGGTATGCAAATCCGCCCAGACATGCCCGTTGGCGTAACTGAGGAACTGCACATACACCGCGTCATTGCGCAGCAGGTCGACAATCACTCGGTACTGGGCCACCGGGTAGGACAGGGTCAAGGTTTTGCTCTTGTCATCGTAGACCGGCTTTTTCAAGCTTTTGCTTTCGGCATCGAAGTTGAGCACCACCTGGCTGATAGTCGCGCCTTTGTTCAGGGACTTGCCCTTGAGACGGATCATCAGCGGCGAGGTCACCGGGATCGGTTGTTGCGTGGATTGACGCTGGTTGCCCACCACCACCGCATATTCGGTGACTTGCAGCAGTTGCTGCTGGTCAGGGGTTTCGGCGCGCAGGGTCAGATCGTCCGGCGGCAGGAACTGCGCATGCATCGGCGCAGGCGCCGCAGCCAGCGGCAGACTGAGGGTCAACGCCAGGGCGGCGCAGGTGCGTATCAACAGGCTCATGGGCCGCTCCGCAAGAGGTGGCCCAGCACTGTAGCTCAATCGAACTGGGCAAGCATCCAGCGTTGATACTCGGCCACATTGGCGTCGCCTTCACGGGGCGCCCAATCGGCCAGTTCGCCTTCGCCCACCGGCCGATAAGGCCCGGCCTTGCACTCGAACATCACCGTGTCGGGGGCGAGCACCACCAGGCCATGGAACACGCCGGGCGGCAGGTCGACGCCCGAGCATTCGCCGCCGGCCTGCATCACGCGCTTGGCGAGCACCTCGCCGGTGTCGCTGAACACCAGCAAGCCCAAGCGCCCCTGGAGGACCAGCAAGGTTTCCGCCTTATCCGCGCTCAAGTGCCGATGTGGCGGCACATACGTGCTGGGCTGCAGGCCCACGGCCAGGCGATGGCACGGTTCTTCCATCTGATGAAAGTTGTGATGATGCCGGCCACGGGGGCTGGCGCCCGCTTTCTCGGCCAACTCGGCAAACAGCGTCTGATCAAGAAAGCGAGTCATAGGTTACATACCTTTGACGGCGTAGATTCCATTGGCGTTGCGCCAGTAGCCCTTGTAATCCATACCGTAACCGAAGATGTAGCGATCGATGCACGGCAGGCCGACGAAATCGGCTTTCAACTCGGGACGGGCCTTGCGGTCGTGGTCTTTGTCGATCAGCACGGCGGTGTGCACCTTACGTGCGCCAGCGTGTTTGCAGAAGTCGATGATCGCGCCCAGGGTGTGGCCCTCATCAAGGATGTCGTCGATGATCAGCACATCGCGGTCGATGAACGAAACTTCCGGCTTGGCTTTCCAGAACAGGTCGCCACCGCTGGTTTCGTTGCGATAGCGAGTGGCGTGCAGGTAGGACGCTTCCAACGGGAACTGCAGGTGAGTCAGCAATTTGCCGGCAAAGATCAGGCCACCGTTCATCACGCAGAAGACCACCGGGTTGGTGTCGGCCATTTCGCGGGTGATGTGTGCGCCAACCTTAGCGATCGCTGCTTCGACTTGCGCTTCGGTGTACAGGCAGTCAGCCTCGCGCATGATTTGACGGATATGCTCGAGATCAGCGGACATGGCGCTCTCCAAGGGGTGCTGTGGCAAGAAAAGCGGGCGAAGGTACGCTTCTCATGCGCTCCGAGCAAGCCTTAATGGACTAACGTACTAGATGTCTATAGGACAACACCCTCGGATAGATTAATCTAGGCCGGTTTTTTTGCCCGCCGCCGGAGCCTTTCCCATGCCCACTCGCGAGATCCGCCACCCGCTGATCCGACACAAACTCGGCCTTATGCGCCGTGCCGACATCAGCACGAAGAATTTCCGTGAGCTTGCTCAGGAAGTTGGAGCGCTGCTCACTTACGAAGCCACCAAAGATTTGCCCCTGGAAACCTACGACATCGAAGGTTGGGCAGGCACTGTCCAGGTCGAGAAAATCGCCGGTAAGAAAATTACCGTGGTGCCGATCCTGCGTGCCGGTATCGGCATGCTCGAAGGCGTGCTCAGCCTGATCCCGGGCGCCAAGGTCAGCGCCGTCGGCGTCGCCCGCAACGAAGAAACCCTGCAGGCCCACACCTATCTGGAAAAACTCGTACCGGAAATCAACGAGCGCCTGGCCATGATCATCGACCCGATGCTCGCTACCGGCAGCTCCATGGTTGCCACCATCGACCTGCTGAAAAAAGCCGGTTGCCGGGACATCCGCGCCATGGTGCTGGTGGCCGCGCCCGAAGGCATCGCCGCCGTCGAGAAAGCCCACCCGGACGTGCAGATCTACACCGCTTCCATCGATGAGCGCCTGAACGAACACGGTTACATCATCCCAGGCCTGGGCGATGCCGGTGACAAGATCTTCGGCACCAAGCAGAAGGACGCGTGAGCATGCAGGATGAATTCAACGACCCGCTTTGGCGCCAGATCCTGTCTGGCGCACAGATGCTCTTCGTAGCATTTGGCGCGCTGGTGTTGATGCCACTGATCACAGGTCTTGATCCAAACGTCGCCCTGTTCACCGCCGGCCTGGGCACGCTGTTGTTCCAACTGGTGACAGGGCGGCAGGTGCCGGTCTTCCTGGCGTCGAGCTTTGCCTTCATTACCCCGATCATTCTTGCCAAGGGCCAGTTCGGCCTCGCAGCGACCATGGGCGGGGTGATGGCGGCCGGTTTTGTCTATACCTTCCTCGGCCTGGCCGTGAAGATCAAAGGCACCGGTTTCATCGACCGCCTGCTGCCACCCGTGGTGATCGGCCCGGTGATCATTTCCATCGGCCTGGCCATGGCACCGATTGCCGCGAACATGGCGATGGGTAAATCCGGCGATGGCGCCGAGTTGATTCATTACCAGACGGCGATGATGATCTCGATGCCGGCGCTGCTGACCACGTTGATCGTCGCGGTGTTCGGCAAGGGTATCTTCCGCCTGGTGCCGATCATCTCCGGCGTGCTGGTGGGCTTTGCCATGGCGTTCTACTTCGGCGTGGTCGACACGGCGAAGATCGCCGCCGCCCCGTGGTTCGCCCTGCCCCACTTCACCGCGCCGGAGTTCAACTGGCAGGCGATCCTGTTTATCGTCCCAGTGGCCCTGGCCCCGGCGATCGAACACATCGGCGGCGTGATTGCGGTGGGCAGCGTGACCGGTCGCGACTACCTGAAGAAGCCTGGCCTTCACCGCACCCTGCTCGGTGACGGGATCGCCACCACGGCCGCCGGCCTGTTTGGCGGCCCGCCGAACACCACCTACGCCGAAGTGACGGGCGCGGTGATGCTGACCAAGAACTACAACCCAAAGATCATGACCTGGGCGGCAGTGTTTGCCATCAGCCTGGCGTTCATCGGCAAATTCGGCGCACTGCTGCAAAGCATCCCGGTGCCGGTGATGGGCGGGATCCTGTGCCTGCTGTTCGGCTCGATTGCCGCGGTGGGGATGAACACCTTGATCCGCCACAGGATCGACCTGGGTGAAGCGCGCAATCTGGTGATTGTGTCGGTGACCCTGGTGTTCGGGATTGGTGGGGTGCTGGTGGGAACCGGGACCGGTCCGGATGACTTCGGCCTGAAAGGCATTGCCCTGTGTGCGGTGGTAGCGATTGGCCTGAACCTGTTGCTGCCGGGCAATGATGGCTGGAAGAACAAGAAGCCGGATGAGCCGCTGATCTAACACATATGGCAGAACCTAATGTGGGAGGGGGCAAGCCCTAATGCCAGTCAGTTAAGGCTTTTTGTAGGAGCGAGCTTGCTCGCGAAAAACTCACAGGCGCCGCGCTCATTCAGGAAGCACGCGTTATCGTTGACGTTTTTCGCGAGCAAGCTCGCTCCTACAGGAGGCGATGTACGCTTAACTGACTGGCATTAGGGCAAGCCCCCTCCCACATTTTTTGATCTTCAGTGTGGCTTAGAGCTCACCCAACCCATCGATCAGCGCCTGGTTCTGCTCCGGCGTACCGATGCTGATCCGCAGGAACTGGGCAATCCGCTCCTGTTTGAAGTGCCGCACGATCACCCCTTGCTCACGCAGCTTGGCCGCCAGGCCGGCTGCGTCGTGCCGTGGGTGGCGGGCAAAGATGAAGTTGGCTGCTGACGGCAGCACTTCAAAGCCCTTGCCTTCCAGTTGCGCGACCAATTGGTCGCGACTGTCGATGACCAACCGGCACGTCTTCTCGAAGTACTCCCGGTCCTCGAACGCCGCCGCCGCGCCGACAATCGCCAGGCGATCCAGCGGATAGGAGTTGAAGCTGTTCTTGACCCGCTCCAGCGCCTCGATGAGGTCCGGGTGGCCCACGGCCAGGCCCACGCGCAAACCGGCCAGTGAGCGCGATTTGGACAGGGTCTGGGTCACCAGCAGGTTCGGGTAGCGGTCCACCAGGCTGATGGCTGTTTCGCCGCCAAAGTCGATATAGGCTTCATCGACCACCACCACCGAATCCGGGCTGGCCTTGAGAATCTGCTCCACGGCGTCCAGCGCCAGCACACAGCCGGTGGGCGCGTTCGGGTTGGGGAAGATGATCCCGCCGTTGGGCCTGGTGTAGTCCGCTACGCGGATCTGGAACTGCTCGTCCAACGGCACCGGGTCGGACTTGATGCCGTAGAGGCCGCAGTACACCGGATAGAAGCTGTAGCTGATATCCGGGAACAGCAACGGCAGCTCGTGCTGGAACAGGCCGTGGAAGATGTGTGCCAGGACTTCATCGGAGCCGTTACCGAGGAACACCTTGTCGGCGTCTATCCCGTAGTACTTGGCCACGGCCTGCTTGAGCAGGTCGCTGTTGGGGTCCGGGTACAGGCGCAGGTTGTCGTTCAACTCGGCCTGCATCGCAGCCAGCGCCTTGGGCGACGGGCCGTAGGGGTTTTCATTGGTGTTGAGCTTGACCAGCCTGGTCAGCTTCGGTTGCTCGCCGGGCACGTAAGGCACGAGGTCCTTGACGAAGGGGCTCCAGAATTTGCTCATGTGTTATTTCCCCTCTTCCAGGATTCGATACTCAGCGCTACGGGCGTGGGCGCTCAGGGATTCACCACGGGCCAGCACCGAGGCGGTCTTGCCCAACTCGGACGCGCCTTGTGGCGAGCAGAAGATGATCGACGAACGCTTCTGGAAGTCATACACCCCCAGCGGCGACGAGAAGCGCGCGGTGCCAGAGGTTGGCAAGACGTGGTTGGGGCCGGCGCAGTAGTCGCCCAGGGCTTCGCTGGTGTGGCGGCCCATGAAGATCGCACCCGCATGGCGAATCGACGGCAGCCAGGCCTGTGGATCGGCCACGGACAGCTCCAGGTGCTCCGGCGCGATACGGTTGGCCACTTCGATAGCCTGCTCCATGTCACGCACCAGGATCAGCGCGCCACGGCCATTGATCGATTTCTCGATGATCTCGGCACGGTCCATGGTCGGCAGCAGCTTATTGATGCTGGCGGCGACCTTGTCGAGGAACTCGGCGTCCGGGCTGACCAGGATCGCCTGGGCGTCCTCATCGTGCTCGGCCTGGGAGAACAGGTCCATGGCGATCCAGTCCGGGTCGGTCTGGCCGTCGCACACCACGAGGATTTCCGAAGGGCCAGCGATCATGTCGATACCGACCTGGCCGAACACGTGGCGCTTGGCAGTGGCCACGTAGATGTTGCCGGGGCCGACCACCTTGTCGACCTTCGGCACGCTTTCGGTGCCATAAGCCAGGGCGGCAACCGCTTGGGCACCGCCGATGGTGAACACGCGGTCGACACCGGCAATGCAGGCGGCAGCCAGTACCAGTTCGTTGATTTCACCGCGCGGGGTCGGTACCACCATGACCACTTCGGTGACGCCGGCCACCTTGGCGGGAATCGCGTTCATCAACACCGACGAGGGGTACGAGGCCTTACCACCCGGCACGTACAAGCCGGCACGGTCCAGGGGCGTGACCTTCTGGCCCAGTACGGTGCCGTCAGCCTCGGTATAGCTCCAGGAGTCCTGCTTCTGTTTTTCGTGGTAGCTGCGCACTCGGGTCGCGGCGACTTCGAGGGCCTGGCGCTGGGGCGCGGTGATGCGCGTCAGGGCCAGTTCCAGGCGTTCGCGGGGCAGGATCAGGTCGGACATGGACTTGACGTCCAGACCGTCGAACTGCCGGGTGAAATCCACCAGCGCCGCATCACCGCGCTCGCGCACGGCCTTGATAATGTCGAGGACCCGCTGGTTGACCGAGTCGTCGGACACGCTTTCCCAGCTCAGCAGATGATCCAGATGATGGGCGAAATCCGGGTCGGCAGCGTTGAGTCGGGCAATTGCAGTGGACGTGGTCATAGCGAGGGCCTCAATAGAATTGGCAAAAACTCAGGCGCCCTAAACTAGCAGTCGTTTCCGCTTGGGCACCTGAGAATTCTGGCTATGAGGCGGATAGACGGGCGCAGCTTTTCAGCTACGCGGGTGAGTCAACCGCGGTGTCGAGACTCCACTGCCTGGCGCAGGGTGTCGATCAACGCCTGGATACGGGCGTGCTGCATCTTCATCGACGCTTTGTTGACGATCAGCCGAGAGCTGATGTCGGCGATAAAGTCCTGTGGCTCGAGACCGTTGGCACGCAGGGTGTTACCGGTGTCGACCACGTCGATGATCTTGTCGGCCAGGCCGATCAGCGGCGCCAGCTCCATCGAGCCGTAGAGCTTGATGATGTCGACCTGGCGGCCTTGCTCGGCGTAGTAGCGCTTGGCGACGTTGACGAACTTGGTGGCCACGCGCAGGCGGCCTTTAGGCTCGACATCACCGACACGGCCGGCGGTCATCAGCTTGCACAGGGCAATGCGCAGGTCCAGCGGCTCGTACAGGCCTTGGCCGCCGTATTCCATCAGCACGTCTTTACCGGCGACACCGAGGTCGGCCGCGCCATGTTCAACATAGGTCGGCACGTCGGTAGCCCGTACGATCAGCAGGCGAACGTCGTCCTGGGTCGTTGGGATGATCAGCTTGCGGCTCTTGTCCGGATTCTCGGTCGGCACGATGCCCGCTTCAGCCAGAAGCGGCAAAGTGTCGTCAAGGATGCGGCCCTTGGACAGTGCGATGGTCAACATGGGAAACGTCAGTCCTTCATCAGGCTATTGCTGTCCGGTCGCAAACGGCGCCAGACACAGATCGAGGCCATGACAGCCTCGATTTGAAACAAACCAGTGTCTGTAGGAGCGAGCTTGCTCGCGAAAAACGTCAACGATAACGCGTTTATTCAGACTCAACGCGGTGCCCACGAGTTCTTCGCGAGCAAGCTCGCTCCTACAATGCAGAGGGACTAGCCCGGTACGCGGCGGATTTTCGCGCCGAGCATCTGCAGTTTTTCTTCGATGCACTCGTAACCACGGTCTATGTGGTAGATGCGGTCGATCAGGGTATCGCCTTCGGCGATCAGCGCCGAGATCACCAGGCTGGCCGAAGCGCGCAGGTCGGTAGCCATGACTGGCGCGCCCTTGAGCTTCTCGGTGCCGGTCACGATGGCAGTGTTGCCTTCGACCTGGATCTTCGCGCCCATGCGGTGCAGTTCGTACACGTGCATGAAACGGTTTTCGAAGATGGTCTCGATCACGGCCCCCGTGCCTTCGGCAATGGCGTTCAAGGAGATGAACTGCGCCTGCATGTCGGTCGGGAACGCCGGGTACGGAGCGGTACGCACGTTAACGGCTTTTGGCCGCTTGCCGTGCATGTTCAGCTCGATCCAGTCTTCACCGGTGGTGATTTCGGCACCGGCTTCGCGCAGTTTTTCCAGGACCGCTTCCAGGATGGTCGGATCGGTGTCCTTGACCTTGACGCGACCACCGGTGACGGCGGCAGCAACCAGGTAGGTACCGGTCTCGATGCGGTCCGGCATCACTTTGTAGGTGGCCGGGTGCAGGCGTTTCACACCGTCGATGGTGATGGTGTCGGTGCCGGCGCCGGTGATGTTGGCACCCATGGCGATCAGGAAGTTGGCCAGGTCGACCACTTCAGGCTCGCGCGCAGCGTTTTGCAGCACACTGCGGCCGTTGGCCAGGGCGGCAGCCATCATGATGTTCTCGGTACCGGTCACACTGACGGTATCAAAGAAGAAGTTGGCGCCACGCAGGCCGCCCTCCGGAGCCTTGGCCTTGATGTAGCCGCCTTCGACGTCGATGGTCGCGCCCATGGCCTCGAGGCCACGGATGTGCAGGTCCACCGGACGCGAGCCAATGGCGCAGCCGCCAGGCAATGCGACTTCGGCTTCGCCGAAACGAGCGACCATCGGGCCCAGTACCAGGATCGACGCACGCATGGTTTTTACCAGTTCGTACGGGGCGATCAGGGTCTTGATGGTGCGCGGGTCGATTTCGACGGCCAACTTTTCGTCGATTACCGGCTCGATACCCATGCGACCAAACAGCTCGATCATGGTGGTGATGTCGTGCAGGTGCGGCAGGTTGGCCACGGTCACAGGGCCATCGCACAGCAGGGTCGCAGCCAGGATCGGCAAGGCAGAGTTTTTCGCACCGGAAATGCGAATCTCGCCATCAAGGCGGGCACCGCCGGTAATAATCAATTTATCCATAAGAATCTCGACGCCTTGGGGGCTCAGGTGCGCTCGGCCCAGGCCGCGCGGCTGAAAAATTTCATAGTGACCGCGTGGATGCTGCCATCGGTGATCCACGGGTTCAAATGGGCATAGATCTGCTGCTGACGCTTGACCGGGCTGAGTGCCGCCAGTTCATCGCTAATCACGTTCAGCTGGAAGTTGCAGCCTTCGCCTTCAACTTCTACGTTCGTATCCGGCAGCTTTCCTTCGAGAAAGCTCTTAACTTCTAGGGCCTGCATGATCAACCTCTATCGGCGCCCAGTGCGCACGGGTCGCACATCATACAAAAAAGCCCCGCGCCTGCGAACCCCGCATAGCAGGACTCTGACGGGGGGCTTTATCGATAATGTGTATTAAGGATGCGCCAACAGCTCGGTCAAACCGGAAACTTCGGCGATTTCACGCATGTCTTCGGGCAATGCACGAAGGGTGACCGACTTTTTGGCCGCTTCGGCATCGCGCATGAAACACAGCAGCAACGACAAGCCGACACTGCTGGACTTGGTTACCGCCGAGCAATCCAGCACCAACGCAGGGGCCGTGCTGGTCTTGATCAGCGCCTGGCCCTGCTTGCGCAGGTCAGGCCCGGTGCGGTAATCGAGCACGCCGCTGAGGAACAGCTCGCCCGCGTCGCCGAGACGAACAGCCGACTCGGTCATTGGGCAGGTTTCCCAGCGGCTTTATCGGTCTCTTCCTTGGCCTTGGCGACTTCACCGGCCCAACCATTGATGGTTTTGTCCAGGTCGTTGCCATTGCGCTGCATGGCGTCGGCGAACTGGTCACGGAACAGCTTGCCGATGTTGATGCCATTGATGATCACATTGCGCAGTTTCCACTCGCCATTGATCTTCTCCAGCGTGTACTGCACAGGGTAGACGGCACCATTGTTGCCCTTGACACTCATGTTGACACTGGTGCGGTCGCCCGACTCATCCCCGGCGGGAGCGACGGTAATGCCCTGGTTGTTGTACTCAAGCAAAGCGTTGCCATAGAACTGGAACAGGCCGCGCTTGAAGTTTTCCTGGAACGTCTGCATTTGCGCAGGGGTGGCCTTGCGCGAATATTTGACCGTCATGATGCTGCGCGAAATACCTTCAGCATCGACGACCGGGCCGACGATGGTATTCAGTGCTTCGTAGAATTTGCTCGGGTCTTGCTTGTACTGCTCTTTATTGGCAGTCAGGTCAGCCAACATCCTGTTGGTAGTGTCCTGCACCAGTTCGTGCGCAGAACCCGCTGCGTTGGCCATCAACGGCAGCGCTGCCAGCAGTACCAGGAGGCCACGTCGCAAGGTAGAGATCATGTACAGATTCCTCATTTGGCGTCTTTATTGACCGTATTGAGCAGGAATTTACCGATCAGGTCTTCAAGTACCAGCGACGACTGCGTGTCGTGGATGGTCGAGCCATCCTTGAGCAGGGCTGTTTCCCCGCCCACGCTGACACCGATGTACTTCTCGCCCAGCAGACCCGCAGTGAGGATAGATGCAGTGGAGTCGGTCGGCAGATTATCTACCTTCTTGTCCAGTTGCATCGTCACTCGCCCGGTGAAGCTGTCGCGATCCAGATCGATTGCCGTGACCTTGCCGATGGTCACACCGGCCATGGTCACTTTAGCTCTGACAGTCAAACCGGCGATATTGTCGAAGTACGCGTAAAGTTTATAAGTATCGGCGGTGGGGCTGGCCGAAAGGCCGCTGACTCGCAGGGCCAGCAACAGTAAAGCCAGGATGCCAGCCAGCAAGAAAAGGCCGACACCGATTTCCACAGTGCGGTTTTGCATCAGAAATCTCCAAACATCAAGGCGGTCAAAATGAAGTCAAGGCCCAGTACTGCCAACGAGGCGTACACAACGGTCTTGGTGGTGGCGCGACTGATCCCTTCTGAAGTGGGCTCACAGTCATAGCCTTGGAATACGGCGATCCAGGTCACTACAAAGGCGAAGACGATGCTCTTTATGATGCCGTTGAGCACGTCACCGCTGAAGGTCACGCTGTTTTGCATGTTGGCCCAGTAGGAGCCGTCATAGACGCCCAGCCAGTCCACCGCCACCCACGAGCCGCCCCAGATACCGACCACGCTGAAGATCATCGCCAGCAACGGCAGGGAAATAAAGCCGGCCCACAGGCGCGGGGCAACAATGTACTTGAGCGGGTCCACGCCGATCATTTCCAGGCTGGACAACTGCTCGGTGGACTTCATGTTGCCGATTTCGGCGGTCAACGCAGAACCTGCACGCCCGGCGAACAGCAACGCAGTCACGACCGGCCCCAGCTCACGCAGCAGCGTCAGGGCAACCATCTGCCCCACTGCCTGCTCCGAACCGTAGCTGGACAGGATATTGAAGCCCTGCAACGCCAGCACCATCCCGATGAACACCCCGGAGACCACAATGATCACCAGGGACATCACGCCCACCGAATGCAACTGCTTGATCAACAGGCCGAAGCCGCCACCAATGCCACCGCGGCCGAGCAACGCGTGGAACAGGAAAATCGTCGAGCGGCCCAGCACTTCGACGATGTCGATACCGGATCGACCGAAAAGGCGAACCTTCTCGATAAGAGATGTCTTGCGCATCAGCGCTTCCCCAGAAGGTCTGAGCGGTAATCCGCTGCCGGAAAGTGAAAAGGCACGGGGCCATCGGGATCGCCGGTCATGAATTGGCGAATACGCGGGTTGTCGGCGTTCATCAGTTCTTCAGGCGTACCCTGCCCCAGCACCTGGCCATCGCCGACTACATAAAGGTAATCGGCAATGCTCGCGGTTTCTGCAAGGTCGTGGGAGACCACGATGCTGGTGATACCCAGGGCATCGTTGAGCAGACGGATCAGGCGTACCAGCACGCCCATGGCAATCGGATCCTGGCCGACGAAGGGCTCGTCGTACATGAGGATCTGCGGGTCGAGGGCAATGGCGCGCGCCAGGGCCACGCGGCGCTTCATGCCGCCGGACAGTTCGTCGGGCATCAGGTCGATGGCGCCGCGAAGGCCCACGGCCTGCAATTTCAGCAACACAATGTCACGAATCATTTCATCGGACAGCTGGGTATGCACCCGCAACGGAAATGCCACGTTCTCGAACACATCGAGGTCGGTAAACAGCGCACCGCTCTGGAACAGCACCCCCATATGCTTGCGCGCATCGAACAGATCGCTGCGCGACAGTGTCGGCAGGTTCTGGCCGTTGACCCATACTTCACCGGCGCTGGGGCGCAATTGCATGCCCATCAGACGCAGCAGCGTGGTCTTGCCGCAACCGGACGGACCCATGATGCCCGTGACCTTGCCGCGGGGAATGCGAATATCGACGTTATTGAAGATGCTGCGCGTCCCGCGCTTGAAGGTCAGTCCCTTCAGCTCGACCGCGTAGGCGTTATCGGCACTCATCTAAACTCCTTGGGATGCAGCCTCTCACTCAGACACCATGCATGCGACAAACGTTTGCAACGGTGACGCATATAGATAGCCACATGGGCTGGGCGGACCGAACTGGCGGCGAACTATATCACTGCTGGTACAGGGCGCCCAAGGCCGGAACTGCGCTAGTTCAGTTTAAGGACAGGGAAAAAACGTTGCTGGCTATGTTACTGAGGATCGATCTCAGGCATTCGTTGAATAAAGCCTGACGAACTTGCGTGAGGGAATTGATCATTACCGCTATAATCGCCGACTTTTCGTCAGGCTATACGACTTCAGACATGAGCCAATCCAGCGACCTTATTCAATCCGCGCAACGCACCATCCGCCTCGAAGTTGAAGCCGTAGAAGGCTTGCTGGCCCATATCGACGCAGATTTCGTACGCGCCTGCGAGATGATCCTGGCCAGCAAGGGCCGTGTTGTCGTGGTTGGCATGGGCAAATCGGGCCACGTCGGCAACAAGATCGCCGCCACCCTGGCCAGCACCGGGACTACCGCATTTTTCGTGCATCCGGCCGAAGCCAGCCACGGCGACATGGGCATGATCACCAAGGATGACATCATCCTGGCGCTGTCCAACTCCGGCACCACCAACGAAATCGTGACCCTGCTGCCGCTGATCAAGCGCCTGGGCATCAAGATGATCAGCCTCACCGGCAACCCGGAATCCACCCTGGCCAAGGCCGCCGACGTGAACCTGAATGTTCACGTGGACCACGAGGCCTGCCCGCTGAACCTGGCGCCGACCTCCTCCACCACCGCCGCCCTGGTCATGGGCGACGCCCTGGCCGTGGCGCTGCTGGAAGCCCGTGGATTCACCGCTGAAGACTTCGCATTTTCCCACCCGGGTGGTGCCTTGGGCCGCCGCCTGCTGCTGAAAGTGGAAAACGTCATGCATTCGGGCGAGGAATTGCCCCACGTCCAGCGCGGCACCCTGCTGAAGGATGCGCTGATGGAAATGACCCGCAAGGGCCTGGGCATGACCGTGATCCTGGAAGCCGACGGGCGCCTGGCCGGGGTATTCACTGACGGTGACCTGCGCCGCACCCTGGACCGCACCATCGATATCCGCACCGCGACCATCGACGCCGTGATGACCCCCCATGGCAAGACTGCACGCCCTGAAATGCTGGCGGCCGAAGCTTTGAAGATCATGGAAGACCACAAGATCGGCGCGCTGGTGGTGGTCGATAGCGACGACCACCCGGTTGGCGCCCTGAACATGCACGACTTGCTGCGTGCGGGAGTGATGTAAATGACCAGCGACCTGTTGCAACGCGGCAAACACATCAAACTGGCGATTTTCGACGTTGACGGCGTGCTGACCGATGGCCGCCTGTACTTTCTCGAAGATGGCAGCGAATTCAAGACGTTCAATACCCTCGACGGCCAGGGCATCAAGATGCTGATGGCTTCGGGCGTGCAAACGGCGATTATCAGCGGCAGAAAAACCCCCGTTGTGGAACGCCGCGCACAAAACCTCGGTATTCCTCACCTGTATCAGGGCCGCGAGGATAAACTGGTGGTTCTGGACGAGCTTCTTGGCCAACTCAACCTAAGCTATGAGCAGGTCGCCTATCTGGGCGATGATCTGCCCGACTTGCCGGTCATTCGCCGAGTGGGCCTGGGCATGGCCGTCGCCAATGCGGCGACGTTTGTTCGCGAGCACGCCCATGGCGTCACCACCGCCCGTGGCGGCGAAGGTGCCGCCCGCGAGTTCTGTGAACTGATCCTGCGAGCCCAGGGCAGTCTTGAAGCGGCCCACGCCGCCTACCTATAGAGCGTTTTATGCTGAGTAAAAAGATTCGCAACTTCCTGCTATTCGGAGTCATCGCCGCACTGTTCCTCGCGGTGGGCTACTGGAATATCAGCCCGGGGCGCTTCCTCGACCAGCCTGCAGCGCAGGTTGAAGAAGGGGCTATCGACTATTACGCAACCAATGCCTACAGCGTGCAGTTCCTGCCTGACGGCAAGGTGCAGTACGAAATGACCTCGGACAAAGTCGAGCATTTGAAGGCCACCGAAGTCACCCTGCTGACTAACCCGGACCTGAACCTGTACCGCGGCACCGAGTTCCCATGGCATGTCACGAGCAAGCGTGGCGAGGTGAACCCGGACGGCACCGAGGTAGAACTGATTGACTCGGTACGCGTTGCGCGTACTGACGCCAAAAACCGTGACACCGTGATTACCAGCAGTCGCATGACCGTATTCCCACAGAAGCAATATGCGCAGACCGAGCAAGACGTTAGAATCGACGGCGCTGGCGGTGTATCGACTGGCAAGGGAATGAAAGCGTATTTGAAAGAAAGCAGGATACACCTGCTATCGAACGTAAGAGGACAGTATGAGGCTCGTTAAAACTCTCCCTATTTTGCTCGGTCTGGGCGCAGCACTGGGAAGCGTGAGCGCCTGGGCTCTGCCGAACGATAGCCAGCAACCGATCCACATCTCGGCTGACGATGCGCAGCTGGATGACAAGCAAGGCGTCGCCACCTATACCGGCGGCGTGATCATCACCCAGGGCTCGATGAAGATCACCGGCAACACGGTGACACTGACGCGCACCCAGGCGGGCGATATCGACGTGGTGACTTCGGTGGGCAACCTGGCTTACTTCGAACAGAAGCAGTCGGCTACCGACACCGGCCCGATGAAGGGCTACGGCAAGACCATCCAGTATCACGCCCAGCAGAATCGCATCGTGCTGATCGACCAGGCCAAGGTACTCAGCCCCGATGGCAACTCCACGGAAGGCGAGAAGATCACCTATGACACCGTGAAGCAGATCGCCAACGCCGGTCGCGCCAATGGCAGCAAGGTCACCGCGCCACGCCCACGTATCGACATGGTTATCCAGCCGAAGAAGAAGGCCGAGTAATGGCAACCCTGAAAGCCCAGCATCTGGCCAAGGCCTATAAAAGCCGTCAGGTCGTGCGCGACGTCAGCCTGTCGATCGACAGCGGCCAGATCGTCGGCTTGCTTGGCCCTAACGGCGCCGGCAAGACCACCTGCTTCTACATGATCGTCGGCCTGGTCCAGGCGGACCAAGGTCGCGTACTGATCGACGACCTGGATGTCAGCCACCAGCCAATGCATGGCCGTGCCCGCGCAGGTATCGGCTATCTTCCGCAGGAAGCGTCGATCTTCCGCAAGCTGTCGGTATCCGACAACATCATGGCCATCCTTGAAACCCGCAAGGAACTCGACCGTGAAGGCCGCCGCAAAGAATTGGAAAGCCTGCTCCAGGAATTCCACATCAACCATATTCGCGACAACCTTGGCATGAGCCTGTCCGGTGGTGAGCGTCGTCGCGTGGAAATCGCCCGCGCCCTGGCCACTGCCCCCAAGTTCATCCTGCTGGACGAACCGTTTGCCGGCGTCGACCCCATCTCGGTCGGCGACATCAAGCAGATCATCCACCACCTCAAGGCCAAGGGCATCGGTGTACTGATCACTGACCACAACGTGCGTGAGACCCTCGATATCTGCGAAACCGCGTATATCGTCAACGATGGCCAGCTGATCGCCGAGGGCGACTCTGCCACCATCCTGGCCAACGAACTGGTCAAGGAAGTGTACCTGGGTCACGAGTTCCGCCTGTAAGGCCGCCTGCAAAAACAAGGCGGCGGCAGGTCGTTTGCCCGACGCGCGGGAGTCAATGAAAACCTCCGGATTTTTATTGTTACCGCGCTCTAGGCAAAGCCCCGATATCAGGCATATAATTTGCTTATGTTTGGCGCTCACGCGCCCTGTCGTGGATGGCGCATTGCGCCGGCGAATAAGGTGTTAAGCCCCTGCCATGAAACCATCGCTAGTCCTGAGAATGGGCCAGCAGCTGACGATGACACCGCAGCTGCAACAGGCCATCCGCCTGCTCCAATTGTCGACCCTGGACCTGCAACAGGAAATCCAGGAGGCCCTGGAGTCCAATCCGATGCTCGAACGCCAGGAAGAAGGCGACGACTTCGATAATGCAGACCCATTGGCCGACAACATCGAGCAAAAACCCAATTCCGACGTACAGGAACCCTCCTACCAGGAAACCGCCCCCACGGTGGATAACCTTGAGGAAGGCGATTGGAACGAACGCATTCCCAACGAACTCCCGGTGGACACCGCCTGGGAGGACGTCTACCAGACCAGCGCCAGCAGCTTGCCCAGTAATGACGATGACGAGTGGGACTTCACCACCCGCACTTCCGCCGGCGAGAGCCTGCAGAGCCATCTGCTGTGGCAACTGAACCTCGCGCCGATGTCGGACACCGATCGCCTGATCGCCGTGACCCTGATCGACTGCATCAATAACCAGGGTTACCTGGACGAGACGCTCGAAGAGATTCTCGAGGCCTTCGACCCGGAACTGGACATCGAGCTGGACGAAATCGAAGCGGTCCTGCACCGCATCCAACAGTTCGAGCCCGCCGGCATCGGTGCCCGCACCCTGAGCGAATGCCTGCTGCTGCAACTGCGCCAACTGCCCGCCAAGACCCCATGGCTCGCCGAGGCCCAGCGCCTGGTCACCGACTATATCGACCTGCTGGGCAGCCGCGACTATAGCCAGTTGATGCGGCGCATGAAGCTCAAGGAAGACGACCTGCGCCAGGTCATCGAGCTGGTGCAAAGCCTCAACCCGCGTCCAGGCTCGCAGATCGAGTCCAGCGAAGCCGAATACGTCGTTCCCGACGTGATCGTGCGCAAGGACAACGAGCGCTGGTTGGTGGAACTGAACCAGGAGTCGGTGCCGCGCCTGCGGGTCAACCCGCAATATGCCGGTTTTGTGCGCCGTGCCGACACCAGCGCCGACAACACCTTCATGCGCAACCAGTTGCAGGAAGCGCGCTGGTTCATCAAGAGCCTGCAGAGCCGCAACGAAACCCTGATGAAAGTGGCCACCCAGATCGTCGAGCATCAGCGCGGCTTCCTGGAATATGGTGACGAGGCGATGAAACCGCTGGTCCTGCACGACATCGCAGAAGCGGTGGGCATGCACGAATCGACGATTTCCCGGGTGACCACACAAAAATTCATGCATACCCCACGGGGCATATATGAGCTGAAATACTTTTTCTCCAGTCATGTCAGTACATCCGAAGGCGGCGAATGCTCGTCCACGGCGATCCGCGCAATCATCAAAAAACTGGTTGCTGCGGAAAATCAGAAAAAGCCGTTGAGTGACAGCAAGATCGCTGGTTTACTGGAGGCACAAGGCATTCAGGTCGCCCGTCGAACCGTCGCCAAGTACCGCGAGTCCCTTGGGATCGCGCCTTCCAGCGAGCGTAAGCGTTTGATGTGACGGGCGGGCCACAGCGTTCCAGTGGTGGGTATTCCTACCCGCCGCTTTATGCACTGGCAACGAAGGAGAAGCTGTATGCAAGTCAACATCAGTGGACACCATGTAGAAGTCACCCCTCCACTACGCGACTACGTCGAGCAGAAGCTGAGGAAGCTTGAGGGTCATTTCGACAAGATCACCAACGTGCAGGTCATCATGAAGGTCGACAAGCTTCAGCAGAAAATCGAAGCGACTCTTCAGATACCCGGTGGAGAAGTGGTCGCCAATGCCGAACATGAAGACATGTATGCATCAATCGACTTGCTCACAGACAAGCTTGACCGCCAACTCAAAAAGCATAAGGAAAAGAATCTGAGCCTGCTTCAGGGCACAGGTCGTTAACTCTCCCCCCATGATCCGACTTGAAACCATCCTGACCCCCGGCCGTTCCCTCGTGAACGTGCCGGGCGGCAGCAAGAAGAAAGCCCTCGAACAAATTGCCAACCTGATCAGCAGCCAAGTGCCTGAACTGGAGATGCAAGATGTCTTTGAGGCTCTGATTGCCCGTGAAAAACTCGGCTCCACCGGTTTTGGCAACGGCATCGCCATTCCCCACTGCCGCCTCAAAGGCTGCGAGTCACCTGTCAGCGCCCTGCTGCACCTGGACGCACCTATAGATTTCGACGCGATCGACGGCGCCCCGGTAGACCTGCTGTTTGTTCTGCTGGTCCCACAGGCCGCCACCGATGCACACCTGGAACTGCTTCGGCAGATCGCAAGCATGCTCGACCGCAAGGAAGTACGCGACAAACTGCGCAGTGCCAGTAGCAACGAGGCGCTGTATCAAGTTGTCCTGGATGAGCAAAACGGGCAGTAATCATGCGTTTGATCATCGTCAGCGGCCGCTCCGGCTCGGGTAAAAGTACCGCCCTCAACGTCCTTGAGGACAACGGCTTCTATTGCATCGACAACCTGCCCGCCGGCCTGCTCCCGGAATTGGCGGAGCGGGCACTGATCCATACCGAATTGGCACAACCTCTGGTCGCCGTTTCGATTGACGCCCGCAACCTGCCGAGCCACCTCACGCGTTTTCCGGAATTGCTCGAAGAGGTGCGTGCCAAACACATTCATTGCGATGTGCTATATCTGGACGCCGACGAAGAAACCCTGCTCAAGCGCTTCTCAGAGACCCGTAGACGTCACCCCCTCAGCAGCCCACACCGCTCCCTGGCCGAAGCCATCGAGGATGAAACCAAGCTGCTCGGGCCGATCATTGACCTCGCTGACCTCAAGATCAACACCACCAGCCTCAACCTGTACCAGTTGCGCGATGCCATCAAGCTACGCCTGCTGAACCAGCCGGAGCCTGGCACTGCATTTCTGGTCGAGTCCTTTGGTTTCAAGCGTGGCATGCCGGTGGATGCCGACCTGGTGTTCGACGTGCGCTGCCTGCCCAATCCTTATTGGAAGCCGGAACTGCGCGACCAGTCGGGGCTGGATCAGCCTGTGGCCGATTACCTGGCCGCGCAACCGGATGTGGAGGAGATGTTCCAGGACATTTCCAGCTACCTGCTCAAATGGTTGCCGCGCTTTGCCGCGAGCAACCGAGCCTATGTCACCATTGCCATCGGCTGCACCGGCGGTCACCACCGCTCTGTCTACCTGACCGAGCGCCTGGGCCAGGTGCTGCAACAAACCCTCAAGAACGTCCAGGTTCGCCACCGCGACCTTAGCTGAAAGGAACACCCCCGCGATGCCCGCTCTGGAAATTGAAATCATCAACAAGCTGGGCCTGCATGCCCGCGCCTCGGCCAAATTCGTCGGTATTGCCGGGCAGTTCCCTTGCCAGATCCGCGCCGGGCGTACACCGGAGAGCATGGTCGATGGCAAAAGCATCATGGCGATGATGATGTTGGCGGCCGGCAAGGGCACCAAGATTCATTTGAGCACCGAGGGCGAGCAAGAGCAGGAAGCAATGGACGCCCTGGTAGCGCTGATCAACAACTTCTTTGATGAGGGTGAGTAGTAACCCCTATCCCCGCTGAGGCCTCACCCCAAGGCGGTATCCATCACCATCATCAAGCAGAACCCCATGCACAACCCCAGGCTCGCGAGTTTTTCGTGACCGTTGCGGCGCGACTCCGGGATCACTTCGTGGGTGACCACCAACAGCATCGCGCCAGCGGCCAGTGCCAGGCCCAACGGTAACAGCACCTCGGCCAGGGTCACCAGCCAGGCGCAAAGCACGGCGAACACCGGCTCCACCAAGCCTGACGCGGCGCCGATCAGGAACGCCCTGATCCGCGACATCCCTGCCCCAGCCAATACCAGCGCAATGACCAGACCTTCGGGCACATCCTGCAAAGCAATGCCCATGGCCAAGCTATCGGCATCCGGCATGCCGCCGCCGGCTGAGACGCCAACCGCCATGCCTTCGGGGATGTTGTGGGCGATGATGGCAAACACGAACAGCCAGATACGCGGTGGAATCACCGGTTTATCCGGTGTGCCCACCAACATTTCCGGACTGGCGCCGGAGACCTTGCGGTCCACCAGATACAAACCGAATGCCCCCAGCATGATGCCGAAGCTGATCAGCCCACCTGCACCCCAGGGCGAAAGACCAAGGGCTTCGGCCGCAGCAATTCCCGGCACGACCAGCGAAAACGCGGTCGCCGCCAGCATCACACCGGCACCGAAGCCCAACAAGGTATCGCTCAACGCCACCGGCATCCGCCGAATCACCAAGACCGGAACCGCCCCCAGCGCCGTGCCAAGCGCGCAAATCGCCCCGCCCTGCAAGGCGCGCATGATGCGCGGCTCCAGATCCAGCCAGGCCAGCCCGTGGGCCACCAGCAATGCAGTACCTGCCAATAGCAGCAGCGAGCCAAACGCATAACGAAACATTCGCACGCTGCTGATCGCCAGTGTTTCAGTGCCCATAGTCGGCCTTAGATCTTGTTATCGAGGTGAATGTCAGGCCAACGCGGCCTGATAGCGTGCGGCAACTTCCGGCCAGTTGATGACGCTGTAGAACGCATTGATGTATTCAGGGCGACGGTTCTGGTAGCGCAGGTAATAAGCATGCTCCCAGACGTCCAGGCCGAGGATTGGCGTGTTGCCATTCATCAACGGGCTGTCCTGGTTGCCGCTGCTTTCCACTATCAGCGTCTTGTGCGGAGTGACACTCAACCACGCCCAACCGCTGCCGAAACGGGTCAAGGCGGCTTTGGTGAAGGCTTCCTTGAAACTGTCGAAACCGCCGAGTTGCTCTTCTACGGCTTTTCCCAACGCGCCGTCGGGCTTGCCGCCACCTTTAGGCGACATCACCGCCCAGAACAGTGAATGGTTGGCGTGGCCACCGCCTTGGTTGATGACGGCCGCACGCAGTTTTTCCGGCAGTTGCTGCACGCTGGACACCAGTTTCTCTACAGGCCAGCCCGCAAACTCGGTGCCCTCGACCGCCGCATTGAGGTTATTGATGTAGGTCTGGTGGTGCTTGGTGTAGTGAATCTCCATGGTTTGCGCATCGATATGCGGTTCCAGGGCATCGTAGGCATAGGGCAAGGCAGGCAAGGTGTAGGTCATATCAATGTGCTCCGTATTGAGACGTGGTCGGCTGCACCGCAGTACCGCCCAGCAAGCGATGGGTGCGCGGGTACTCACCGTGATCGCTGATGAAATTCAACAGTTCGACGTAAGTCTTACTGCTCTGGCGCAGGGCCGCTTCCCGCAGCTGCGGGCTCAGGCGCACGTCCTGCATGGCCTGGAGCAAGCGCTGGTGAATAGCGCAGAGGTATTCGGCGCTTTCCTCGGGCTGATTCAGGCGCAGGTGCAAATCCGCCAGGTTGTGATGGGAAATGACGCAGGCCGCCACTGCTTCGTCGGCATTCGCCCAGCGCTCGAACAGCACTTGAGCCAGGGCCAGGGCTTGCAGATAGGCCTCGCGAGCGTCAACCAATTCGCCCTGCATAAAGCAGCGATTGGCCCGTTCGATCGTGCGTTTCCAGTGCTCCATGGTGAGCCTCCAAAGCAGGGTCGGTGATTACACGCCGCCAGCCGTGAGTTTTTCCGGATCCAACAGGACTTCCAGTTGGCTACGGGGCAGGTCGGTGTGCTCAAGGGCCACCTCAATCACCGGACGGCCCTGCTGATAAGCTTTCTTGGCAATCTCAGCGGCCTTTTGGTAACCAATGATCGGGTTGAGTGCGGTGACCAGGATCGGGTTGCGCGACAGCGCTTCCTTGAGCTTGGCTTCGTTGACCTTGAAGCTGGCGATGGCCTTGTCTGCCAGCAGACGGCTGGAATTGGCCAGCAACTCGAGGCTGCTGAGCAGGTTCTGGGCAATGATCGGCAACATCACGTTTAATTCGAAGTTGCCGGATTGGCCGGCAACGGTGATCACCGTGTCATTGCCGATGACTTGTGCAGCGACCATGGCGGTCGCTTCCGGAATCACTGGATTGACCTTGCCTGGCATGATCGAAGACCCCGGCTGCAGGCCCTCCAGTTCGATTTCCCCCAGGCCGGCCAGCGGGCCGGAGTTCATCCAGCGCAGGTCATTGGCAATTTTCATCAGCGATACGGCGGTGGCTTTCAACTGGCCGGAGACGGCGACAGCAGTGTCCTGGGAGCCGATCAGCGCGAACAGGTTCTTGCCGGGGGTGAATTTCACACCCGCCAGGCTACTGAGCTGTTGACTGAAACGCGCGGCGAATTCCGGGTGCGCGTTGATCCCGGTGCCCACCGCCGTACCGCCCTGGGCCAAAGCCTGCAGGCTCGGCAGCAAATCTTGCAGATGGCCGATGTTGGCCTTGAGTTGCTGGGCCCAACCATTGAGCACCTGGCTCATGCGCACGGGCATGGCGTCCATCAGGTGCGTGCGGCCGGTCTTGATGAATGGGTGAACCTCTTCGGCTTTCTGCTCGATCACCTGCACCAGGTGCAGCAGGGCCGGCAGCGTTTGCTCGTGCAGCACCAGCGCAGCACTGACATGGATGGTGGTCGGAATGATGTCGTTGCTGCTTTGGCCGCAGTTCACATGATCGTTGGGATTGACCGCTTCGCCGAGCAAGCGGCTGGCGAGCGTCGCAATCACTTCGTTGGCATTCATATTCGAACTGGTGCCGGAACCGGTCTGGAAGATATCCACCGGGAAGTGCCGCATGTAATCGCCTTCGAGCAAGCCTTGGGCGGCATCGACGATGGCTTTGCCCTGCCCTTCACTGATCTGCTTGAGGTCGACGTTGACCTTGGCAGCCGCCGCCTTGGCCAGGATCAGTGCGCGAATGAATTGCGCCGGCATGCGTTGGTGGCTGATCGGAAAGTTGTTCACCGCGCGCTGGGTTTGCGCACCGTACAAGGCCTCGGCGGGGACTTGCAGTTCGCCCATGCTGTCGCGTTCGATACGGGTGTTACTCATCGGAAGATCCTTGCACCAGGTCAGAAACGGAAATGGAGGGAAGCAGTTCGCAGGTCGCCAATTGCCAGGCAAAGGTCTGCCAGCGCTTGAGGCGGCACGCACAGTGAGAGAGTTTTTCCAGGTCGCGCAGTGGGCGCCAGGCTTGATCCAGACACAGGGATCGCCAATGCCACGGCAGTGCGATATCGCTGGCGGTGTCGATCAGCAGGCGGAATGAGGTTTCAGCGATGGTCCACGGATGGGTCGCGGTACAGCACGCCAGGTATCGGCCCTCATTGAGGTAATGTTCGATCAGGCGAGGCTCATTGGGATCCAGACCACAGCGAATCTGGCGACTCATCCAGCGCCAGCTTTCCAGGTAAGGATCCTCATGCAGGACAGAACTCATGATCCACACTCATCCGGTAATGATATTTATTATTAAATGATATTGAGAATCAAAACAAGAGTAGCACCTCAATCCCCCTGAAACACGGCCACAAAAAAGGCGCGCCCTCCGTAAGAGGGCGCGCCTTTTTGTGCCGCTGTAGCGGGATTAGCTGCCTGCGACAGTCATCCGCTCGATCAGCACCGAGCCTGTGCGAATATTGCTGCGCAGCTCCAGGTCATTTCCCACGGCAACGATCTGCTTGAACATATCGCGCATATTGCCGGCGATGGTCACTTCCTGGACGGCGAACTGAATCTCACCGTTTTCCACCCAGAAGCCCGCCGCGCCACGGGAATAATCCCCAGTGACCATATTCAGGCCATGGCCCATCAATTCGGTCACCAACAGACCACGTCCCATGCGACGCAACAGCCCCGCCTGGTCTTCATCGCCATGGGTCACGAACAGGTTATGCACGCCACCGGCGTTGGCAGTGCTTGGCAGGCCGAGTTTGCGGCCTGAGTAGGTGCCGAGTACGTAAGACACCAGCTCCCCGTTTTCGACGAACGGCTTGGCATACGTGGCCAGGCCGTCCCCATCGAACGCCGAACTGCCCATGGCCCGCATCAAGTGCGGACGCTCATCAATGGTCAGCCAATCGGGAAACAACGTCTGGCCAATCGCCCCTTCAAGGAACGAAGACTTGCGATACAGGTTGCCGCCAGAAATGGCCCCCAGGAAACTGCCAAACAGACCGCCTGCCAGCTCCGCCGAAAACAGTACAGGCACTTCACACGTCGGCACCGGGCGCGCGCCCAGGCGGCTCGCGGCACGTTGTGCGGCACGCTGACCAATGCTGACCGGGTCTGCCAGCAACTCACCCTGACGACTTACGTCGTACCAGTAATCACGCTGCATCTGGCCATTGGCCTCGGCGATCATCACGCAGCTCAGACTATGGCGCGTGGACGCATACCCGCCGATAAACCCGTGGCTGTTGCCGTAGACGCGACAGCCCTGATGCGTGTTCAACGTGGTGCCATCGGCGTTCTTGATGCGGGCATCGGCATCGAACGCCGCCGCTTCGCAGGTCAGCGCCAGCTCGATGGCCCGTTCGGGCGTGATGTCCCAGGCATGGAACAGATCGAAATCCTTCAAGTCCTTGGCCATCAGCGCCTTATCGGCCAAGCCCGAGCTTTCATCCTCGGAAGTGTGCTGGGCAATCGCCAATGCCGCGGCAACCGTTTCGCGTATGGCCTCCGGACCGCTGGCCGACGTACTGGCCGAACCTTTGCGCTGCCCCACATACAAGGTGATGCCAAAGCCTTGGTCACGGTTGAATTCGACGGTTTCCACTTCCCGTTGACGTACCGACGTCGACAACCCCTGCTCCAGCGACACCGCCACTTCACAGGCACTGGCCCCCTGGCGCTTGGCCTCGGCAAGGATCTGCTCGACTTGTTCCTGCAGGGCCGGTAACGCTTGCGGACCGACGCTTTGGGCTGCACTCATGGTTTTCTCCACTCAAATTCTGCTTTCGGCTAAGGCCATCGAGCGACCGGGCCGGACAAGCGGCCCCCGACTGGTTATCATGGCGGCGTTTCTTTACGGACTGCCACCATGGTTGATTCTTACGACGACTCCCTCGATGGGGAGAAAAGCAAAACCCAGGTCAAACGTGAGCTGCATGCTCTGGTTGACCTGGGCGAGCGCCTTACAACGCTCAAGAAAGACTTGATTGCAAAACTGCCACTGACCGACGAAATGCGCCGGGCGCTTGCGGACGCACCCAAGCACACCGCGAATATCGCGCGTAAACGACACATCATGTTTATCGGCAAGCTGATGCGCGATCAGGACACTGACGCCATTCTCGCCTTGCTTGATCAAACCGATGCCTCCACTCGCCAGTACAACGAACGTTTCCATAACCTGGAACGTTGGCGTGACCGCCTGATCTCGGGCGATGACGCGGTGCTGGAGAAATTCGTGCTGGACTACCCGGACGCGGACCGCCAGCAACTGCGCTCCCTGATCCGTCAGGCCCAGCACGAGCAGGCGCATAACAAGGCGCCGGCCACCAGCCGTAAAATCTTCAAATACATCCGTGAGCTGGACGAGACTCAACGCGGCCTGCGTTGATGCCCTTCCCCGGGTGGCGGTCTTCGCCACCCGAAGCTCCCCCCTTACGACCCCGTGCCACCCACGGTGATCGCATCAATTTTCAGCGTTGGCTGGCCGACCCCTACCGGCACCGACTGCCCATCCTTCCCGCACATGCCCACACCACTGTCCAGGGCCAGGTCATTGCCGACCATCGACACCTTGCTCATGGCTTCCGGGCCATTGCCAATCAACGTTGCCCCTTTGACCGGCGCGGTAATCCTGCCGTCTTCGATCAGGTATGCCTCGCTGGTAGAGAACACGAACTTGCCGCTGGTGATATCCACCTGGCCGCCGCCGAGGTTGGCGCAGTAGATGCCACGCTTCACCGAGGCGATGATCTCCGCCGGGTCGCTTTCGCCACCGAGCATGTAGGTGTTGGTCATGCGTGGCATCGGCAGGTGCGCATAAGATTCGCGACGGCCATTACCGGTGCGCGCAACGCCCATCAGGCGGGCATTGAGCTTGTCCTGCATGTAGCCCTTGAGCACACCGTTTTCAATCAAGGTGGTGCATTCGGTCGGCGTGCCTTCATCATCGACGCTCAGCGAGCCGCGGCGACCGGCCAGGGTGCCATCATCGACAATGGTGCAGAGCTTGGACGCAACCATCTCGCCCATGCGCCCGCTGTAGGCGGAACTGCCCTTGCGGTTGAAATCGCCTTCCAGGCCATGGCCCACGGCCTCGTGCAGCAATACGCCGGACCAGCCCGAGCCCAACACCACCGGCAGCGTGCCGGCCGGCGCAGGAATGGCTTCCAGGTTCACCAACGCCTGGCGCAAAGCCTCACGGGCATAGCCCATGGCACGGTCGTCGGTGAGGAAGTAACGGTAGTCGGTACGCCCGCCGCCGCCGTGGCCGCCACGCTCGCGGCGGCCGTTCTGCTCGACGATCACGCTGACATTGAAACGCACCAGCGGCCGTACGTCCGCCGCCAGCCCCCCGTCGGTGGACGCCACCAGGATGCGTTCCCACACACCGGCCATGCTCACGGAGACCTGCTGGATACGCGGGTCCAGAGCGCGAGTGGCCGCATCGATACGCTTGAGCAACTCGACCTTTTCCGCGCGGCTGATCACTTCCAGGGGGTTGTCCGGCGCATACAACTGCGCCACGTCCTGGGTACTGAACGCCTGTACCGTGCCATGTTGACCGGCACGGGAGATCGAACGCGCAGCACGTGCGGCCAGGCCCAACGCCTCCAGGGTGATCGCGTTACTGTAGGCAAAACCGGTCTTTTCACCTGATTGCGCGCGGACGCCTACACCTTGGTCAAGATTGAAACTGCCTTCCTTGACGATGCCATCTTCCAGGGCCCAGGACTCGGAGATCTGCCCCTGGAAATACAGGTCGGCGGCATCGATGCCTGGCCCGGCCAGATCGCCGAGCACGGTTTGCAAGCTTTCGATGGTCACGCCACCGGGTGCCAGGAGGTGTTCACTGACTGAGGACAACAACTCGCTCATAGGTTTGGCCTTAAATTCATCGTTCTGAAGCAGGCCGCTGGGCGCCCTGCGAGAAAAAGCGCCGATGGTTGACCACCGGCATGCGCGCCCGTATCGACGCCTGTTCACTGCTATCGCGTTCGGCCAGCAACACCGCTTCGCCTTGATCCTGTTGTGCCAGCACCTGGCCCCATGGGTCGACGATCGCCGCATGACCATAGGTTTCCCGTGGCCCTGGATGCACACCGCCCTGGGCGGCCGCCAGCAGGTAACACTGGGTTTCGATGGCCCGTGCACGAATCAGCACATCCCAGTGGGCGGCACCGGTCACGGCGGTAAAGGCCGAGGGCGCAGTAATCAATTCAGCCCCCGCCGCGCGCAGCTCGCTGTACAGCTCGGGGAAGCGCAAGTCGTAGCACACCGTCAGGCCCAAACGGCCGACCGGCGTATCCGCCACCACCACGTTACTCCCGAAAGCATAGTCATCGGACTCCCGATAGCGACCCCGGGCGTCCGCCACGTCCACATCAAACAAATGCAGCTTGTCGTAACGGGCGACGACTTCGCCGCGATCATCGATCAGCAGCGAGCAGGCATTGGATTTGGCGTGCGGTTGATCCTTGGGCGGCAACGGCAGTGTGCCAGCCACTATCCATAAGGTGAGGTCGCGGGCGGTCTGTTTCAACCATGGCAGGATCGGACCTTCACCCAGCGCCTCGGCGCGGCCGATATCCGCCACGTCGCGGCGGCCCATGGCGGCAAAGTTTTCCGGCAGCACCGCCAGCTTCGCACCGCCGGCCGCCGCTTGTTCCAACAAGCGCCGGGCCTGGACCAGGTTGGCCAGCACATCGCTCTGACTGACCATTTGGATTACTGCAAAGGACATGGGCCGATACTCCGTAAAAGGCATGGGGCCATGCTACTCCACAGGCTCTCAGTTTGGTTTTTCAAAGGGCTTGTCGAAGGTGATTTTTGGATCCTTCCATGGGCCTTCCACCTTGTATTGCACGCTGGCGAAACGCGAAACACGGTCACCGATCAGCTTGTCGATCAGGAACAGTGCGCCACCAATCGCCGGCGCGCCCACGATCAGCGCGGCAATCGGCAGGTTGTTGGTCACCGGCAACGTCACCAGCAACTTCGCATCGACACGGTCAGCCACCAGGTCCAGGGTGCCGTTGAGCTCCAGGTTGCTCGACGGGCCGGTCATGGTGATCGGCTCGCGCGTCACGAACACGCCATTGCTGGCGACCAATTGGCCCTTGACCCGGTCATAACTCAAGCCCTTGCCCAGCAGGTCGGAGAAGTCCAGGCGCAGGCGGCGCCCGATGGAGTTGAAGTTGAGCAGGCCGAATACCCGCAGCGCCTGGGCGCCACCTTCCACCTCGACAAACTGACCTTTACGGAACGTCGCATCCAGGCTGCCGGAGAAACGTTTAGGCCCGACCCAGGCCGGCGAACCCGGCCACCGCCCATCCACATCCAGGTGGAAATCCTCGCTGGTGACCGTGGGCGCATAGCCCCAGCCTTTGAGTACATCGGCGATGTTCTTGCCGTCCAGGCGCCCCTTGTACCAACTGCTGCTGTCACCCGGGACACCTTCCCATCCGCCGGCGCCCTTGAGTTGCATGCCCTTGAGGCCCAGGTCCAGCGTATTGAAGGCCAGGCCTTTGGCCGTTGGCCGGATCTTGAGTGACCAGGCGCCAATCAGGTCCGGCCCCTGGAACAGCTGGTCAATGGCGATATCCAGCGCCGGAATATCCTTGGGATCGATACTGGCCAACGGGTCCGGTGCATTTTCATCAGCCTGTACCGTCGGGTCCACCGCCGGCAGCTTCACGTATTGCAGGTTGACCGCAATCGGCGCGCCCTTGGCATCCGGCAGGTTCACCGCCCCCTTGGCCTGCTGGCTGTCGAACTGTAAGCCCCAGGCAGCGGGCTTTCGATCCAACTGCAGGTTAACCTGATCGAACTGGGTACCCGGGCCGGTGAGCTTGCCAATCTTGAATTCGGCACCGCTCAGCAGCTGCTTGGCACTGCCACCTGGGTCATTGCCAGCATACTGGTTCACCAGTTTTTTCCACGGGTCGATATCCAGCTCCGAGAGTACGCCACGGATGCGCAAACCCTTGGCGCCTGGCAGCACGGCATCGCCATCGCCAAGGAACAACTCGCCACGGCCGTCATTGAGTTTGTCCGGCGGCGCGGCAAAGGTGAAGTTGGCCAACTCACCGTAATCAAACCAGTAGCGGCGCTCAGCCCCCTGCAAGGTCATGCGGAATACGCTGTCACGTCCCTGGCTGGCCGGCATGCCGAACGGCGCCGGCAAGTCCACCGCAACGCCCTTGAGGTTGGAGCTGACCATCAGTTGGCTGTCGGCACCGTCCAGGTTGAGCTGTAACTGATACGAAATATCACCGGACACCGGCAACGGCTGACTGACTTTCAACCAATCCGTCAGACGCTTGACCGTCACCTGCCCCTTGGCAGCGACACGGGTGCTGATATTGCCTGGCTTGCCATCGGCAAAGATCTGCGCGGTGATCGGCCGGTCAAATGCCTGGGCGGTAATCTTTTCGCCGCTCAAGCCCTTGGCGCTATCGAAGCGGAAATTACCCTTGAGCTGCGTCAGGTCCAGAGGCGGTTCCGCCAATTGCAGGCGTGCCTTGTCAGTCTGGAAATCCACCACGATCCTGGGCTCGATGCCCTTGACCAGCGGAACGTCCAGATCCAGCGAGCCCTGCAGGTCTCCCTCGCCTTTCCAGCCGGCGAAGGTGGAGGCCGTACCAATTGGCGCTTCCTGGAGAATCTTCAGCCCATCACCCAGGCCACCGGCAAAACCACCGGTAAGCAGCAGATGGCTTTCCTTGCCGGACGGCGCGTGGGGAATATTGACGTAGACGTCCTTGACCTTGGTGTCGAGCAACTGCCCCTTGCTGGCCAGGATGCGTACGCCCGTCTCTTCGACAAACACTTCACCATTGACCTTGTTCACATGGGGCCAACCCGGCTGGAACGCCAGTTCGGCGTCATGCACCTTGAAGAACAGGCTGATATTGCGCGCGGCCGGCAATGCGTCGTGGTTCAGCGAGCCCTGGTACTGGAAGAACCCCTGGTCCACCGCGCCCTTGAGAATTGCCGTGCGCAGCCACTCATCCAACGCGGGGCTCAGTACGGCCGGCAGGTATTTAGGGGTAAAGCGTCCATCGCCATCGACCATACCGACCCGCAGGTCCATATAGTCTTCCTGGCTATGGTCGAAATGCAGGCGAATCAGGAAATCGGCGGCGATCTTGCCCTCTTCCCCCAGCACCTTGATATACGGGGCGATCAGGGTGAAGCCTTGTTTATCCAACTTCCACGTCAGGCGTGCATTGGCCTGGAGGTATTGCCAGGGCTTGGCGAAAATCGGATCGAGGTGCAGGGAAAAATCCTTGCTGTCCATGCGCAACTCGCCCTGGCCCAGGTCGCCGCTGATGCTGCCGGAAACGTTGCGTGCGGCCGGCGCACCGAAGTAGGCGTCAAACCCGACCCGTTCCAGGTTGGCGGCAAAGCTGACTTTTTGATCGGTGGTGTCTTGAGGACGGAAATCCACCAGCACATTACGCAGCAGGCCGGTGGCCTTCAGGTGCTCGACGGTCTTGGCGACACCTTCCGGCAGCGGCGCCAGGGCGTTGAGCAACGGTGTGATGGGGGTCAGGTCAAGGCGGTCAGCCTGCAGCTTCCAGGCTTCCTGGTCCTTGTCGGTCGCCAGGGTCTGTTGCAATTGCAGGCGCGATTCCCATCGGGTCTCGCCCAGGTTCATCGCCAGGGAATCAAACAACACCTTCAAGCCGGTATCGCTGCGTTGCAGATAGGCCGTGAGTGCGAGGTTTTCGATATGCACCGGCTTGCGTTCGGCGTAGCTGCCCTTCACCTGCGGCGAGTTGAGGCGCACGACCGCACTTTGCACCGTGCCTTTACCCCAGTTCAGCCAGAACTCACCGCCGGCCTTGAACTGCGTGAGTTTCCACTGCTGGGTCAGCCTGGCGGGGATCCACTTGGCCCAGTCGCTCTGCGGCAGGCTCAGGTAGGCCTCGACTTCCGCGTCCTTCCACTGGCTCGCGCGAATGCGGCTGCGCAGGCTCAGGGCCAGGGGCTGGCCGTCGGGCAAGGTCAGGCGAGCGTCCAGGCGCTGGCGGGTGACGCCCGTGTGCAGGCTCAAGCCCACATACGTCAGGGTCAGCGGCGCCTGGTCGAACGGTTGCAGGGTGACCTGGCTGTCGAGCAGCGATACGCGCTTGACCATCTGCATGCGCTTGAGCAATTGCTCCGGGTCCAGCGGCTGGTCGTCCTGTATCGGCAAGCCTTGCAGCGCCCAATGGCCGTCCTTGTCTTCCTTGGCGCTCAGTTGCAGGCCACTGACTTCCAGGTGCGCAATACGCACTTCGCGCGCCGTCAGGCTGGCCCACATGTCCGGCACCACTTCGACCTGGTCCAGGCGCAAGGCACTGCTGCCCTCGCCGACCATTACGTCGTGGGCCAGCAACACGGGCGCAAAACCGCTCCAGCGGCCTTCAAGGCTGCCGATGTGCACAGGCATGTCCACCGCAGCCTGGGCCTTGGCTTCGATTTCCGCGCGGTATTCGGCCACCAGCGGGGTCAATTCACGCCCCAGGCTCACATACACCGCCGCCAACACCAGCAGCAAGGCGCACAGCCCAAGGCCCCAACGGGTCAAAGCGGCAAAAAAGCGTGTCAGACGCTCCATGTCAGGCGACCCTCAAGGCAGTAGTCGGACTGCAGATCAAGGTCTGCGAGTCGCGTAAAAAGAAAGCGAATGGGGATCAGAGCAGCACCACGTCATATTGTTCCTGGGAATACATGGTTTCGACCTGGAAGCGAATCGTACGCCCGATAAACCCCTCCAGCTCAGCCACGTTACCGGACTCTTCATCCAGCAGGCGGTCGACCACTTTCTGGTTGGCAAGCACTCTATAACCTTCGGCCTGGTAGGCCCGTGCCTCTCGGAGGATTTCCCGGAAAATCTCGTAGCAAACCGTTTCCGGAGTCTTCAACTTACCGCGGCCCTGGCAACTGCTGCAGGGCTCGCACAGCACCTGCTCCAGGCTCTCGCGGGTGCGCTTGCGGGTCATCTGCACCAGGCCAAGCTCGGTGATGCCGATGATATTGGTCTTGGCGTGATCGCGCTCCAGCTGTTTTTCGAGCGTGCGCAGCACCTGGCGCTGGTGCTCTTCATCTTCCATGTCGATGAAGTCGATGATGATGATGCCGCCCAGGTTACGCAGGCGCAGTTGACGAGCAATCGCCGTGGCCGCTTCGAGATTGGTCTTGAAGATGGTCTCTTCAAGGTTGCGATGGCCTACGAACGCGCCGGTGTTGACGTCGATGGTGGTCATCGCTTCCGCCGGGTCCACCACCAGGTAGCCACCGGACTTGAGCGGCACCTTGCGCTCCAGGGCTTTCTGGATTTCGTCCTCGACGCCATACAGGTCGAAGATCGGCCGTTCGCCAGGATAATGCTCCAGGCGATCGGCAATTTCCGGCATCAGCTCGGCAACAAATTGCGTGGTGCGCTGGAAGGTTTCCCGCGAGTCGATGCGAATTTTCTCGATCTTGGGGCTGACCAGGTCGCGCAAGGTACGCAGGGCCAGGCCCAGGTCTTCGTAGATCACACTCGGCGCGCCAATGGTCTTGATCTGTGCGCCGATCTGGTCCCACAGGCGCCGCAGGTAGCGAATGTCCATGAGGATTTCGTCGGCACCGGCGCCCTCGGCTGCGGTGCGCAGGATAAAGCCGCCCGCTTCCTTGATACCTTCAGCGGCCACGCAATCGCTGACCACCTTTTTCAGGCGCTCGCGCTCGGCTTCGTCTTCAATTTTCAGGGAAATGCCGACATGGGCGGTGCGCGGCATATACACCAGGTAGCGCGACGGAATCGACAGTTGAGTGGTCAGGCGTGCGCCCTTGGAGCCGATGGGGTCCTTGGTGACTTGCACCACCAGGCTCTGCCCTTCATGCACCAAGGCACTGATGCTTTCCACCGCCGGCCCTTCGCGCAGGGAAATCTCCGAGGCGTGGATAAATGCTGCCCGGTCCAGGCCGATATCGACAAATGCCGCCTGCATCCCCGGCAACACCCGCACCACCTTGCCCTTGTAGATATTGCCGACGATCCCGCGTTTCTGGGTGCGCTCGACATGCACTTCTTGCAGAACACCGTTCTCTACCACCGCCACGCGCGATTCCATCGGCGTGATATTGATCAGAATCTCTTCACTCATGGCTGGGTCTCGTTCAGGCGTTTTCACAATAGTGACCGATCGCTGTAAGGCTGGGCGCTGGAGTAACGCGTTCAGCGCGCGGTAAGGTTTTGCCAACAGGGTATGCCGAATTGGGCAAGCAGTTGCGCGGTTTCGCACACCGGCAGGCCTACCACGGCGGAATAGCTGCCATTGAGCCCGGCCACAAACACCGAGCCAAGCCCTTGGATAGCATAGCCGCCCGCCTTGTCCTGGGGTTCGCCGCTGTGCCAGTAGCTTGTAGCCTCCTCGACAGAAATCCCACGGAAAAGTACACGACTGCTTACACATCGGGTTTCACAGCGCTGGCCGTCAGTCAGGGCAATCGCAGTCAGAACTTCATGTTCACGCCCCGCCAGTGCCATCAACATCGCCAACGCATCGGCTTGGTCTACGGGCTTGCCGAGGATCTTGCCGTCCACGATCACTGCGGTATCGGCGCCCAGGACGCAGGCGGCCGAGCGTTGCCCGAGCGCAGCAAAACCCGCTGCGGCCTTACCTCGAGCGAGACGCTCGACGTAGGAAACAGGGGTTTCGTTTGTAAGAGGGGTTTCATCAATGGCGGCGCTGACCACGGTGAAAGGCACACCGATCTGGGTCAGCAGTTCACGCCGCCTCGGGGAGCCCGAGGCCAGATATAGCGAATTCATTGCAGACTCTCCCTGTAGGGTTCGATAACCAGGCAGAGCCTCGCAATCCATTCAATTGATTTTATAGCGACGACGTAACCCACGCAGGCCGAAGCTGATCCACGGCCACAACAGCGCACTGACCAGGGCCGGCAACACCAGCGCCAGGGTTGGCTGGCGGTTGCCGGTCAAGGCACTGAGCCACAACTGTACCAACTGCGCCAGGCCGAAGATCACCAGGATCACCAGGCATTGCTGCCACATCGGGAACATGCGCAGGCGCTGCTGCAACGACAGCACCAGGAAGGTGATCAGGGTCAGGATCAACGCGTTCTGGCCCAGCAAGGTGCCATACAGCACATCTTCCGCCAAGCCCAGGAACATGGCCGTGACCATGCCCACTTTATGCGGCAGGTTCAGCGACCAGAATGCCAGCAGCAATGCCAGCCACAGCGGACGCAGGATCTCCATGAACTGCGGCAGCGGCGAAACGCTGAGCAGCAAGCCGATGGCGAATGTCAGCCAGACGATCCAGCCATTGCTCGAATGAGTACCGGCCATTATTCCTCCCTCTGCCGTGTGGTGGCCGGGGCTGCGGCTGGAGGCTTCGCAGCGGGCGTCGTAGTGGCAGGCGTGGTGGCCGGCGGTTTCGCTGCAGTCGGTTTCACCGGGTGCACGCTATGGACCGCAGGCTTGACCGGTGTGGCCACAGGCGCAGTAGCTGCCGGAGTTGCCGCCGGTACAACGGGGGTAGTCGACTGAGGCTTGGGCACGGTCGCAGGAATGATCGGCGCGGTGCCGTTCTTCTTGTCTTCCGCTTCCTGGGCCTGGGCGGCGTCGTTGGCGCGTTCTTCCGGAGTACGGTTGTCGCTGAACACCAGCAACAGGTAGCGGCTGCGGTTCAGGGCGGCAGTGGGCACGGCACGCACAATGGCGAAGGGCTGGCCGGAATCGTGGATCACTTCCTTGACCGTTGCCACCGGATAGCCTGCCGGGAACCGCTGGCCCAGGCCGGAGCTGACCAGCAGGTCGCCTTCCTTGATGTCGGCCGTATCCGCGACGTGACGTAATTCCAGGCGCTCAGGGTTACCGGTACCGCTGGCAATCGCGCGCAAGCCGTTACGGTTGACCTGCACCGGAATGCTGTGGGTGGTGTCCGTCAGCAGCAGGACCCGCGAGGTGTAGGGCATCAGCTCGACGACCTGCCCCATCAGTCCCCGAGCATCCAGTACCGGCTGACCAAGGACCACACCGTCGCGCTCACCCTTGTTGATGATGATGCGATGGGTAAAGGGGTTGGGGTCCATGCCGATCAACTCGGCCACTTCGACCTTTTCGTTGACCAACGCAGAAGAGTTAAGCAACTCGCGCAGCCGAACGTTCTGCTCGGTGAGGGCTGCCAGCTTTTGCATGCGCCCCTGCAACAGCAGGTTTTCGGTCTTGAGTTTTTCGTTCTCGGCAACCAGTTCGGTGCGGCTGCCAAATTGGCTGGCCACGCCCTGGTAGAGACGTTGCGGCAGGTCGGTGATCCAGTAGGTCTGCATCAACACCAGCGACATTTGGCTACGCACCGGCTTGAGCAGCGCAAAGCGGGCATCGACCACCATCAATGCGACCGAAAGCACGACCAGCACCAATAAGCGCACGCCCAATGAGGGGCCTTTGGCGAAAAGCGGTTTAATAGGCCGCTCCTCCCAGGCAAATGTTCTCTTTATTCATACGGCATCTAACCGGCCTGGATGCAGATTGAAGAAGATAAACGCCAACAGGCAGCACTGCAAAGTGCTGCCTGCGGGCGAAACATGGTGCAACCAACGATCTTATTCGCTGGAGAGCAGGTCCATGGTGTGTTTATCCATCATTTCCAGTGCACGACCACCGCCACGGGCAACGCAGGTCAGCGGGTCTTCGGCGACGATCACCGGCAGGCCGGTTTCCTGGGCCAGCAGCTTGTCGAGGTCGCGCAACAGGGCGCCACCACCGGTCAGCACCAGGCCTCGCTCGGCGATGTCAGAAGCCAGCTCCGGCGGCGATTGCTCCAGGGCGCTCTTCACAGCCTGAACGATGGTGGCCAGGGACTCTTGCAGAGCTTCCAGCACTTCATTGGAGTTCAGGGTGAAGGCACGTGGAACGCCTTCGGCCAGGTTGCGACCGCGAACATCGACTTCGCGAACTTCGCCGCCCGGGTAAGCGGTACCGATTTCCTGCTTGATGCGCTCGGCGGTGGATTCGCCGATCAGGCTGCCGTAGTTGCGACGTACATAAGTGATGATCGCTTCGTCGAAACGGTCGCCGCCTACACGTACGGATTCGGCATACACCACACCGTTCAGAGAAATCAGGGCGATTTCAGTGGTACCACCACCGATATCCACCACCATCGAACCGCGCGCTTCTTCAACCGGCAGGCCGGCACCGATCGCAGCAGCCATCGGCTCTTCGATCAGGAACACTTCGCGGGCACCGGCGCCAAGGGCCGATTCACGGATGGCACGACGCTCCACCTGGGTGGATTTGCACGGAACACAGATCAGCACACGAGGGCTGGGCTGCAGGAAACTGTTTTCGTGAACCTTGTTGATGAAGTACTGCAGCATCTTTTCGCAGACGCTGAAGTCGGCGATCACGCCGTCTTTCATCGGACGAATGGCAGCAATATTGCCTGGTGTTCGGCCGAGCATGCGCTTGGCCTCGGTGCCGACGGCAACGACACTTTTCTGATTACCATGGGTCCGAATGGCCACAACCGACGGCTCATTCAGGACGATACCGCGCTCGCGCACGTAAATAAGGGTGTTGGCAGTGCCCAGGTCAATGGAAAGATCGCTGGAAAACATGCCACGCAGTTTCTTGAACATGGGGAAAGGACCCTAGGCAACGCGTGGGTAAAAAAGTGCGGCAAACTCTAACAACGACAGGGATTTTGGGCAAGGCGCCAATGTGCTAAATTGGCCGACTTTCTGTGCACCAACCCCCACAATCGCGGCCGTAAGACCGTAGAAATGCGGTAGTGTTCCGACAATCTAACACACGGACAGCCTCCGTTCTGTTTTCCACTGGAGATTCCCATGGCGCTTGAACGCTCCGACGTGGAAAAAATCGCTCATCTGGCCTCGCTTGGCCTGAATGAAGCCGATCTTCCACAGACCACCGCAGCCCTGAACAGCATTCTCGGGCTGGTTGACCAAATGCAGGCCGTGAATACCGACGGCATCGAGCCCCTGGCTCACCCGCTGGAAGCCAGCCAGCGCCTGCGCGCAGACGTCGTGACCGAGCGCAATAATCGCGAGGCCTACCAGTCCATCGCGCCAGCGGTCGAAAACGGCCTGTACCTGGTTCCGAAAGTCATCGACTAAAGGGAAAGAGCCTTTCATGCATCACATGACTCTGGCCGAGATCGCCCGCGGTCTCGCCGACAAAAAGTTTTCCTCCGAAGAGCTGACCAAGACCCTGCTTGCGCGCATCGCCGAGCTGGACCCCAAGGTCAACAGCTTCATCAGCCTCACCGAAGAGCTGGCCCTGAGCCAGGCCAAGGCCGCGGATGTACGCCGCGCCAACGGTGAAAACGGTGCCCTGCTGGGCGCACCGATCGCCCACAAGGACCTGTTCTGCACCCAGGGCGTGCGCACCAGCTGCGGCTCGAAGATGCTCGACAACTTCAAGGCGCCCTACGACGCCACCGTGGTCGCCAAGCTGGCCGCTGCCGGGGCCGTGACCCTGGGCAAGACCAACATGGACGAATTCGCCATGGGGTCGGCCAACGAGTCGAGCTACTACGGCGCGGTGAAGAACCCATGGAACCTGGAACACGTGCCCGGCGGTTCATCCGGTGGTTCGGCTGCGGCCGTTGCCGCGCGCTTCCTGCCAGCCGCCACGGCCACCGACACCGGCGGCTCGATCCGCCAGCCGGCGGCCTTCACCAACCTCACCGGCCTGAAGCCGACCTACGGTCGGGTTTCCCGCTGGGGCATGATCGCCTACGCCTCCAGCCTCGATCAGGGCGGCCCACTGGCCCGCACGGCCGAAGACTGCGCGATTTTGTTACAAGGCATGGCAGGCTTCGACGCCCAGGACTCCACCAGCATCGATGAACCGGTGCCGGACTACAGCGCCAGCCTCAATGCTTCGCTCAAGGGCCTGCGCATCGGCGTGCCGAAGGAATACTTCAGCGCCGGTCTCGACCCGTGCATTGCCGAATTGGTGCACAACAGCGTCAAGGAGCTGGAAAAGCTCGGCGCCGTGATCAAGGAAATCAGCCTGCCGAACAACCAGCATGCGATTCCTGCCTACTACGTGATCGCGCCGGCAGAAGCCTCTTCCAACCTGTCGCGTTTCGACGGCGTGCGCTTCGGCTACCGCTGCGAGAACCCGAAGGACCTGACCGACCTGTACAAACGCTCCCGTGGCGAAGGCTTCGGTGCCGAAGTGCAACGCCGGATCATGGTCGGTGCCTACGCCCTGTCCGCCGGCTATTACGACGCGTACTACCTCAAGGCGCAAAAGATCCGACGCCTGATCAAGAACGACTTCATGGCTGCCTTTGAAGAAGTCGACGTGATCCTCGGCCCAACCACGCCGAACCCGGCCTGGAAGATCGGCGCCAAGACCGGCGACCCGATTGCCGAGTACCTGGAAGACCTCTACACCATCACCGCCAACCTCGCGGGCCTGCCGGGCTTGTCCATGCCTGCCGGTTTCGTCGATGGCCTGCCGGTGGGCGTGCAATTGCTCGCCCCGTACTTCCAGGAAGGCCGCCTGCTCAATGTGGCGCACCAGTACCAGTTGAACACCGACTGGCACACTCGCACCCCTACCGGCTTCTGAGGAGAACACTATGCAATGGGAAGTTGTGATCGGGCTGGAGATTCATACCCAGCTCGCCACCCAATCGAAGATTTTCTCCGGTAGCGCCACCACGTTCGGCTCCGAGCCCAACACCCAGGCCAGCCTGGTAGACCTGGGCATGCCTGGCGTACTGCCGGTGCTGAACCAGGAAGCCGTGCGCATGGCGGTGATGTTCGGCCTGGCGATTGACGCCGAGATCGGCCAGCACAACGTGTTCGCGCGCAAGAACTACTTCTACCCGGACCTGCCCAAGGGCTACCAGATCAGCCAGATGGAATTGCCGATCGTCGGCAAGGGCTACCTGGACATCCCGCTGGAAGACGGCACCATCAAGCGTGTCGGCGTCACCCGTGCGCACCTGGAAGAAGACGCCGGCAAGAGCCTGCACGAAGAGTTCAACGGTGCCACCGGTATCGACCTGAACCGTGCCGGCACCCCGCTGCTGGAGATCGTGTCCGAGCCGGACATGCGCAGCGCCAAGGAAGCCGTGGCCTACGTCAAGACCATCCACGCGCTGGTGCGTTACCTGGGCATCTGTGACGGCAACATGGCCGAAGGCTCGCTGCGTTGCGACTGCAACGTGTCGGTGCGGCCAAAAGGCCAGGCCGAGTACGGCACTCGCTGCGAGATCAAGAACGTCAACTCGTTCCGCTTTATCGAGAAAGCGATCAACACCGAAGTGCGGCGCCAGATCGAATTGATCGAGGACGGCGGCAAGGTGATCCAGCAAACGCGCCTGTACGACCCGAACAAAGACGAAACCCGCGCCATGCGCAGCAAAGAGGAAGCCAACGACTACCGTTACTTCCCCGATCCGGACCTGTTACCGGTGGTGCTTGAGGATTCGTTCCTCAATGACATCCGCGCCACCCTGCCGGAGTTGCCGCCGCAAAAACGCGAGCGCTTCCAGGCGCAGTTCGGCCTGTCGATCTACGATGCCAGCGTGCTGGCTTCGAGCCGTGAGCAAGCCGACTACTTCGAAAAGGTCGTGAGCATTGCCGGTGACGCCAAGCTGGCGGCCAACTGGGTGATGGTCGAGCTGGGCAGCCTGCTGAACAAACAGGGCCTGGAGATCGACGAAGCACCGGTGTCGGCCGAGCAATTGGGCGGCATGCTGCTGCGCATCAAGGACAACACCATCTCCGGCAAAATCGCCAAGACCGTGTTCGAAGCCATGGCCAGCGGTGAAGGCAGCGCCGACGAGATCATCGAGAAACGCGGTCTCAAGCAAGTCACCGACAGCGGCGCCATCTCGGCCGTGCTGGATGAAATGCTGGCGGCCAACGCCGAGCAGGTCGAACAGTACCGTGCGGCAGACGAAGCCAAGCGCGGCAAGATGTTCGGTTTCTTTGTCGGCCAGGCGATGAAAGCCTCCAAAGGCAAGGCCAACCCGCAACAGGTGAACGAACTGCTGAAAAGCAAGCTCGAAGGCTGATTGCGATGAATGGTCCGGGCGAGACTTCATGCCTGACTCGGACTCCCTGTGGGAGGGGGCTTGCCCCCGATAGCAGAGTGTCAGTCACTGCTGTTTTGACTGAATCACCGCTATCGGGGTGTAGAACCGTAGACATCGTTTACATCTGAAACCGGGGACATCGTTTACACATTTGAGGCCTGGACGCGGGTCATACCTCGTCCAAGCCTCCCCAAGGGATAATCACACAGGTACAAATCCCAAGCTTCATCTTCAGCTTCTTTGAGCCCTATCCTTTCCCCGGACAGCGCCTCGCTGATAAATACCAACTTGCCGTTCCACTTGATCGATCCGTCCTGCCTGACGCTTCGAACTTTCATTTCTGCCGGATATTCCACATCGGGCAAGCATCCTGGATAAATTCGGGTGGACGGCACATACAAGTCTCCTGGACGTTTCATGCCGAGCGCTTCGTGAGGGCGTACGTAATTAAACTCATGCCTGAAATGCTCCAGCAAAAGCTGCTGCTCGACTAAGTTTTTCCCTAAGGGCAACTCAAGTTTCAAGCTACGGTGCATTCGTTCATGGCGACCATTCTGGGCGGGTCTTCCCGGCATGGTTCGCTCGGGATAAATACCCAGCCGAATCCACCAAACTGCCAGTGTGGATATTCTTGCCAGGCCAGGAGAGGCGAACGGTACCCCGTTGTCCGAACGGATAACTTCCGGCATGCCGTACTCCTGAAAAAGCCTCTCAAAGGCCTGTTTTACAGGCTGGGTCATGATCTTGGGATGGGCCCTGCACGCTAAAATCAGCCGCGACGCATGGTCTGTGACGGTCAAAGGGAAGCACATCTGAGCATTAAGCATCTTGAACTGCCCTTTGTAGTCAGCACACCACGTCTTGTTAGGTTCGTCGGCCTTTCGCATTTGTGCGTGGGAAATGCTGTGTCGGCGTTTGAAGCGCCGCTTTTTGACGAGCCCAAGTCGGTCAAGCCATTGACCGGCCGTACTTGGAGAGGGCCAGGTGACGGAGGGATCTTCCAGCCGTAATAGCTCGAGAAGCTTTTTCGGCCCCCATTTATCGTGAGCCTCCTTCATCGCGACTACACGGGCCAAAATCTCGTCGTCGGTTTTATTTGGGCTGTTGTGAGGTCGCCGGGACAGTTCGGATAAAGACCTCAAATCGCCGTCGTGCCGGGCAATCCACTTATCGACGGTAGGTCGGCTAACGTCAAAGCGGCGTGCCAACTGGCTTTTGGTGAAGTTGCCAGAAAGCCAATCAGCTACCAGCTTGATTCTTTGATTCATGGGGGACTCTTGGTTCCAGGGCATGATCAGTTACCTCCTGATCATGCGTATTAGCCTGTAAACCATGTCCCCGGTTAGAAATGTAAACGATGTCCCCGGTTTGTACCGGGGCAAGCCCCCTCCCACATTTGTGATGGGGGCACCTTGATAATGAAGCGTCTATTAGGCCTATGGGCTCTGTTCTCACTGCTGGCCGGCTGCGCCAGCGGCCTCATCGACCCCAACGGCTACGACGAAACCGGCACCGCCTCTTATTACGGCGCCAGGCACCATGGCAAGAAAACCGCCAGCGGTGAACCCTTCAACCAGAACGCCCTGACCGCCGCCCACCGGCGACTGCCCTTCGGCACCCAGGTCAAGGTCACCAATCTCGACAACGACAAATCCGTCGTGGTCCGCATCAACGATCGCGGCCCGCATACCCGTGGGCGCTTGATCGATCTATCACGCAAGGCGGCCGAGCAACTGGGTATGCTGGGCAGCGGCACTGCGCGGGTTCGCGTGCAAGCCCTGAGCAATTGAAGACGGAGCCCTGGTCATTTTCGGATTAACCGCCCTCTCGCCCTGGAGCCTGCTCGAACTGGTCAGCGGCCTGGTGCTGCTGATCCTCGGCGCCGAGATCCTGGTGCGCGCCGCCGTGCGCCTGGCCGCCAGCCTCAAGGTGCGGCCGCTGATCATCGGTCTTACGGTCGTCGCCTTCGGCAGCAGCGCGCCCCAGATGACCGTCAGCCTGCAGGCCACCCTGGCCGGCAATACCGACATTGCCGTGGGCAGCGTGATCGGCAGCAGCATCTTCAACATCCTCGTGACCCTGGGCCTGTCGGCGCTGATCATCCCCCTGCGCGTCTCACGGCAGCTGGTGCGCCTGGATATTCCGGTGATGATCCTCGCCGGACTGCTGGTGTTTACCCTGGCGGCCAATGAAGAACTGACGCCGGTCGATGGCCTGCTGCTGCTGATTGCCCTGCTGGCCTACCTCGGCGTGCTGCATTACCAGACCCGCCATTCGCGCCGCCCGCGCACCCTGGATACCGTCGCCCGGGCGCCGTGGCTGAGCAGTGTGCTGCAGATGCTCGGCGGGTTGTTGATCCTCGTGCTGGCCGGGCACTTGCTGCTCGGCGCGGCGGTGGATGTGGCGGCTGACCTGGGCCTGTCGGAGCGCATCATCGGCCTTACGCTGATCGGCGTCGGCACGTCACTGCCCTGCCTGGCCACCTCACTGATTGCCGCCCTGCGCGGCCAGCGGGAAATTGCCGTGGGCAACGTGATCGGCAGCAACCTGTTCAACCTGCTGGGCGTACTGGGGCTGACCGCGTTGCTCGCGCCTTCGCCGCTGTCGGTGTCGCCCAACGCCCTGGACTTTGACCTGCCGGTGATGCTCGGCGTGGTGGTGCTGTGCCTGCCGGTGTTTTATACCGGCTACCGCGTCACCCGCGCCGAAGGCCTGGTACTGCTGGGCCTGTACCTGGCGTATGGGCTGCACGTGATGTCGTTCACCACCGGCATGCCCCTGGCCAACAAGCTTGAACAACTGATGCTGTATTACGTCCTGCCAGTGCTGGTGGCTTTCCTGTTGTTCAGCACGCTGCGAGCCTGGCGCCGCCAACACAAGAGGGAATCGCAATGACCGATCAGAAAAAGCCCGGGGTTGAAATGCGTCGCCAGGTGATGGGCGATGTGTTCGTCGACCGCGCCCTGGGCAACGCCACCGAATTCACCCAGCCGCTGCAGGACTTCGTCAACGAACATGCCTGGGGCAGCGTGTGGACCCGCGAAGGCTTGCCGCTGAAGACGCGCAGCCTGATCACCCTCGCCGCCCTCACCGCACTCAAGTGCCCCCAGGAGCTCAAGGGCCACGTGCGTGGCGCGTTGAACAATGGCTGTACTGTGGAGGAAATTCGCGAAGCGCTGCTGCATTGCGCGGTGTATGCCGGCGTACCGGCGGCGATTGATGCGTTTCGGGCGGCGCAGGAAGTCATCGACACCTATCAGAAAGAAGGCTAGATCCAGCCACCCGCCTGCAACACGAAAATCCCGATATTCGTGGTCACTGCCGCCATCAGCGTGGTGATCACGATAATCGCCGCCGCCAGTTCATGATTGCCCTCGGCCGCCCTGGCCATCACGAAGCTCGCCGCGGCGGTCGGCGCACCGAAGTACAGGAACAGGATCCCCAACTCCGGCCCGCGAAAGCCCAGCAGCCACGCGCCCAGGGTCGCGACCACCGGCAGCCAGACCATCTTCATCAAGCTCGCGCTCAGCGCCATATTGCCGCTCTTGCGCAGCGCCGCCAGGGACAGGGTGCCGCCAATGCAGATCAATGCCAGCGGCAAGGTGGTGTCCGCCAGGTACTGCATGGATTTTTCCAGCCAGCCCGGCAGGCCAATCTGAAAATACGCGAACGGCGCCGCCACGATCACGCTGATGATCAGCGGATTGGCTACCACACTTTTGCAGATGCTCCACGGGTCGGACTTGATCACCGGGCTGTACACCGCCAGCACAATGGTCGACAGGGTGTTGTAGAACAGGATCACCAGCGCCGCGAGGATCGCGCCGAGGGAAATGCCGTAGTCGCCGTACATGCTGGCCGCCAGGGCCAGGCCGATCACTCCGTTATTGCCGCGAAACGCGCCCTGGGTGTAGATGCCTCGGTCTTCACGCTTGCAGCGAAAAATCGCCCAGCCCCAGGCCAGGGCAAAGCTCAGCAGCGTGGCGACGGCAAAATAGATCAGCAACCCCGGCTTGAGCGCCGAGTGCAGGTCGGCGTGGAGGATGCCGAGGAACAGCAGCGCCGGCATGGTGACGTTGAACACCAGGGACGAAGCCGTGTGGATAAAGTTGTCGTTGATCCAGTTGATGCGCTTGAGCAGCACACCCAGGAACAGCATGGCGAATACCGGCGCAGTGATGGTGAGGGTGGTGAGGAAAATAGCCAGCATGCCGGGGAGAACCTTGGTGAGCGTCGTCAGGTGGCTAATGATAAGCCACTACAACCCGGTTAGTCTGGTCCAGATCCCTGTAGTGAGCGGGCTTGCCCCGCGCTGGGTGGCGAAGCCGCCCCATCTCAGGCACTGAGTTCCTTCAGTTAGAGTTGAAAGTCCTGAGTTTAGGGCGGCTTCGCCACCCAGCGCGGGGCAAGCCCGCTCACCACAATCAGGTAATCGGCGCCGGGTTGAACAAGGTGATGTCGTTATGCAGCTTGTGATGTTCCGCCCAGGTCTGCTTCTTACCGCTGGCCACGTCCAGGTAGAAGTGGAACAACTCCCAGCCCAACTCCTCGATGGTCGCGCGCCCGGTGGCAATGCGCCCGGCGTCGATATCGATGAGGTCCGGCCAGCGCTGCGCCAGCTCCGTACGCGTCGAGACCTTCACCACCGGGGCCATCGCCAGCCCGTAAGGGGTACCACGCCCGGTGGTGAACACATGCAGGTTCATCCCCGCCGCCAGTTGCAGGGTGCCGCAGACAAAATCACTGGCCGGTGTCGCGCAGAAGATCAGGCCCTTGCTCTTGAAGCGCTCGCCCGGGCCCAGCACGCCGTTGATCGCGCTGCTGCCGGACTTGACGATGGAGCCCAGGGACTTCTCGACAATGTTCGACAGCCCACCCTTCTTGTTTCCTGGCGTGGTGTTGGCACTGCGATCCGCTTCACCCTTGGCCAGGTAACGGTCGTACCAGTCCATTTCCCTGACCAACTCTTCGGCAACTTCCTTCGTCTCTGCGCGCGAAGTCAGCAGGTAAATGGCATCCCGCACTTCGGTGACTTCGGAAAACATCACCGTCGCCCCGGCCCGCAGCAACAAATCCGAGGCATAGCCCAGCGCCGGGTTGGCGGTGATGCCGGAAAACGCATCACTGCCGCCGCACTGCATGCCCAGGATCAACTCGGACGCCGGCACGGTTTCCCGGCGACGCTGGTCGAGCTTCTTCAGGCGCACTTCGGCCAAGTCCATGATCTGCTCGATCATCTCGGTAAAGCCATGGCTGGAATCCTGCAACCGATACAGCCACGGCTCGCTGAGGTCGACGGAGCTGTCGTTGTCATGCATCACCTGCCCGGCCTGCAATTTCTCGCAGCCCAGGCTGATCACCAGGGCTTCGCCGCCCAGGTTCGGGTTGCGCGCCAGGTTACGCACGGTACGGATCGGGATGTAGGCATCCGTCGCGGTGATCGCTACCCCGCAGCCGTAGCTGTGGGTCAGCGCCACCACGTCATCGACGTGAGGGTACTTGGGCAGCAATTCGTCCTTGATGCGCTTGACCGCATGGTCCAGCACGCCCGTCACACACTGCACCGTGGTGGTGATGCCGAGGATATTGCGCGTGCCCACGGTACCGTCGGCGTTGCGATAGCCCTCGAAGGTAAACCCCTCCAACGGTGCCTGGGCTTCAGGCACCTCGGTGGACAGCGGCAAGCTGTCCAGCGGTGGCGCGGTGGGCATGCGCAGTTGATCTTCCTGGACCCAACTGCCGCGCGGAATCGGCGCCAGGGCGTAACCGATGGTCTGTCCGTAGCGAATAATCTGACCGCCTTCGGGGATGTCTTCCAGGGTCACTTTGTGGCTCTGGGGGATGAAATCCACGGTCACCAGGCCGTCCGGGAACTCGGTCCCGGCCGGTACGCCCTGGTCGTTGACCACGATCACTACGTTGTCGCGCTCGTGCAGGCGGATGGAGCGCGGCGAGTCGGCATGTTCAATCAACTGCATCACGGGGCCTCTCAGGAATGCGCTTCGGTTAGGTTGGTCAACTCAGGCCCCTTGCTTGGCGGCTCTTTGAGTACTACACGCTTGATCGGGCCGACGATGACCAGATAGCTGAACACCGCCACCAGCGCGTTGGCGCCGACAAACACCAGGGCCCACTTGAACGAGCCGGTGGTGCTGATGATGTAGCCGATGACAATCGGCGTGGTGATCGACGCGAGGTTACCGAAGGTGTTGAACAAGCCGCCACTGAGACCGGCGATTTGTTTCGGCGAGGTGTCGGACACGACCGCCCAGCCCAGTGCGCCGACGCCCTTGCCGAAGAAGGCCAAGGCCATGAAGCCCACCACCATCCACTCAACGTCAACGTAGTTACACGCGATGATGCTGCTGGAGACCAGCAGGCCGGCAATGATCGGCGCCTTGCGGGCGAACGTCAGCGAATGGCCTTTGCGCAGCAGGTAGTCGGAAATCACCCCGCCCAGCACGCCACCGATAAACCCGCAGATCGCCGGCAACGAGGCGATGAAACCGGCCTTGAGGATGGTCATGCCGCGATCCTGCACCAGGTACACCGGGAACCAGGTCAGGAAGAAGTAGGTGATGCCGTTGATGCAGTACTGGCCCAGGTACACGCCAAGCATCATGCGGTTGGTCAGCAACTGACGGATGTAATCCCACTTCGGACCGTCGGTTTTCTTACCCTTGCCCTTGTCCTGATCCATATCGACCATCGCGCCATTGGCGGCGATGTGATTGAGCTCGGCTTCGTTGATCATCGGGTGCTGGCGCGGGCTGTGGATAACTTTCAGCCAGATCAGCGAGAACACGATGCCGATCACGCCCATCACGATAAACACGTGCTGCCAGCCGAAGCGGTAGACGATCCAGCCCATCAGCGGCGCGAACAACACCGTGGCGAAGTACTGCGCCGAATTGAAGATCGCCGAGGCCGTACCGCGCTCGGCGGTCGGGAACCAGGCGGCAACAATGCGCGCGTTGCCCGGGAAGGACGGCGCCTCGGCCAGGCCCACCATGAAGCGCAGCATGAACAGCGCAACCACTGCGGTGGAGACACCGAACTCACCGACATAGCCTTGCAGCACGGTGAACAGTGACCAGGTGAAGATGCTCAGGGCATAGACTTTTTTCGAGCCGAATCGGTCCAGCAGCCAGCCGCCGGGGATTTGCCCGGCCACGTAGGCCCAACCGAATGCGGAGAAGATATAACCGAGGGTGACCGCGTCGATGCCGAGGTCTTTTTGCAGGCTGGAGCCCGCGATTGCAATGGTGGCCCGGTCGGCATAGTTGATCGTGGTCACCAGGAACAGCATGAGCAGGATCAAATAGCGGACATGGGTCGGCTTGGTCGCTTGCATGTAGAAGTACTCCCACTAATTATTTTTTTTGCGGGTAATGGTTTTCTGTTTTTTGTCGTGGGGACCGGCAGGCCTCCGGCCCCCACTGGGTGTTGCGTATTACGAACCGATGTAGCTGGTTTTCACCACGGTGTAGAACTCCTGGGCATAGCGACCTTGCTCCCGCGAGCCATAGGACGAGCCTTTACGGCCACCGAATGGAACGTGGTAATCCACACCTGCGGTCGGCAGGTTGACCATCACCATCCCCGCCTGGGAGTGGCGCTTGAAGTGGTTGGCGTACTTCAACGACGTGGTGGCAATGCCCGCCGACAAACCGAACTCGGTGTCGTTGGCCATGGCCAGTGCCGCCTCGTAGTCCGCCACGCGCACGACGTTGGCGACCGGGCCGAAGATCTCTTCACGGCTGATACGCATGGCGGCTTCGCTGTCGGCAAACAGCGTTGGCGCCAGGTAGTAGCCTTCGGTGTCGCAGGTGACCAGGCCGCCACCGCTCACCAGCCGCGCGCCTTCGCTTTGGCCGATGTCGATGTACTTCATGTCCTGGTCCAGTTGAGCCTGGGAAACCACCGGGCCGATGTCGGTGCCGCTTTTCAGCGCGTGGCCGACCTTGATCGACTTCATGCGCTCGGCCATGGCCGCGACGAACTGGTCGTGGATACCGGCGGTGACGATCAGGCGGCTGGACGCCGTGCAACGCTGGCCGGTGGAGTAGAACGCGCTCTGTACCGACAACTCGACGGCCTGCTTGAGATCGGCGTCGTCGAGAATGATCTGCGGGTTCTTGCCGCCCATTTCCAACTGCACTTTGGCTTGGCGCGATACGCAGCTGACAGCGATCTGGCGACCCACACCGACGGAGCCGGTGAAGCTGATGCCGTCGACTTTCGGGCTGTTGACCAGCACATCGCCCACCACACGGCCGCTGCCCATTACCAGGTTGAACACACCGGCAGGGAAACCGGCCCGGGAGATGATCTCCGCCAGGGCCCAGGCGCAGCCCGGTACCAGTTCAGCCGGCTTGATCACCACGCAGTTGCCGTAGGCCAGGGCCGGGGCGATTTTCCAGGCGGGAATGGCGATCGGGAAGTTCCACGGGGTGATCAGGCCGACCACGCCGAGGGCTTCACGGGTGACTTCCACGTTGACGCCCGGGCGTACCGACGGCACGTAGTCGCCGGACAACCGCAGGCATTCACCGGCGAAGAACTTGAAGATGTTACCGGCGCGGGTCACTTCGCCGATGGCTTCCGGCAGGGTTTTGCCTTCTTCACGGGCCAACAGGGTGCCGAGTTCTTCGCGACGGGCGAGGATTTCGCTGCCGACTTTATCCAGGGCATCGTGGCGAGCCTGGATCCCGGAAGTGGACCAGGCCGGGAATGCGGCACGGGCGGCGTCGATGGCGGCGTTGACCTGGGTGACGTCGGCCTTGGCGTATTCACCAATGACATCGGACAACTCCGACGGGTTGAGGTTGACGCAGTAGTCGGCGCCGGCAACCCATTCACCGTTGATGTAGTTCTCAAAACGCTTTACTTGGGACACGAATCTTCTCCTGACGCAAAAGGCCGCTGATTGCTCAGCGGCCTTGTGGATAATTTATTGCGGACCTTGCTTGTCGATCAGCGCGGCCAGGGCTTCGTATTCTTCCGGCAGCAGATCGGTCAGCGGCGTGCGCACAGGGCCTGCGTCATAGCCGACGATTTTTGCACCCGCCTTGACGATGCTCACGGCATAACCGGCCTTGCGGTTACGGATGTCCAGGTACGGCAGGAAGAAGTCGTCGATGATCTTGGCGACGGTGGCGTGATCGTCCTTGGCAATGGCGTGGTAGAAATCCATCGCGGTTTTCGGGATGAAGTTGAACACCGCCGAGGAGTACACCGGTACGCCCAGGGCCTTGTAGGCAGCGGCGTAGACCTCTGCGGTCGGCAGGCCGCCGAGGTAGCTGAAACGATCGCCCAGACGGCGGCGGATCGACACCATCAACTCGATGTCACCCAGGCCATCCTTGTAGCCGATCAGGTTCGGGCAGCGCTCGGCCAGACGTTCCAGCAGCGGAGCGGTCAGGCGGCACACGTTGCGGTTGTAGACCACCACACCGATCTTGACCGATTTGCACACCGCTTCAACGTGGGCGGCAACGCCATCCTGGCTGGCTTCGGTGAGGTAGTGCGGCAGCAGCAGCAGGCCTTTGGCGCCCAGGCGCTCGGCTTCTTGCGCGTACTCGATGGCCTGGCGGGTCGAACCACCGACCCCGGCGAGGATCGGCACGCTGGTAGCGCAGGTATCAACGGCGGTCTTGATCACTTGGGAATATTCGCTGGCGGCGAGGGAGAAAAACTCACCGGTGCCGCCCGCTGCGAACAAAGCAGTGGCGCCGTAGGGGGCCAGCCATTCCAGGCGCTTGATGTAGCCCGCCTGGTGGAAGTCACCCTGGGCGTTGAAATCGGTCACCGGGAAAGACAGCAGACCGTGGGAGAGGATGGACTTCAGTTCTTGTGGATTCATTATTCGAACACCCTGGGCGAAGACTTTCTATTGAAAGGTTGTTGGTTTTGTTGATGTCGTACGTCATCGTACAACTATAAATAATTTCGTCAACTGCAATTCATCGGCGTTGTGCACTTGAGGGAGTTGAAAGGCTTGGGCAGCGGTGTTCTTGACGTAGGAAATTATTCCTCTATGCTCGGTATTACTGTATATACATACAGCAATCAAGGAAGATTCCTACGACATAGCAAGGAGCTAACATGTCAGGTCCTGAACTCGCAGCACCCGCAAAAAAACCACCTACCCTGCGCTTCGAAGGCGGCGAACACACCGCCATCGGCGACGATACGCTGTTGCGCTTCAGCAAGGACGCCCCGGCAATCCCCGCGCGGCAAGTCGAACTGCACCTGCCCAACGGGTTGGCACTCACCTACGGCCAAGTGATCGCCCTGGGCGGTGACTTTTATGGTATCCCCGGCCAGCCCATCAACGAGGGCACCTCACCTGCCGATCGTATGCAACGTTTCAGCGCCGCGTTCAACTCACTGGCCGTGCTACCGGCCTCGCGGGACGAAGCGCCGAAGATCCTGGCGGTGATGCAAAAAGAGATCAACGCGGTCAACCAGGCGATCAAGGACGGCAAGCAAGCCCATGAAGCCTATGATGCCCTGGGTGATACATTGTCCGAGGAATGGAACCGCATCACCGGTGGCGGCAGCGCGGTGTCGGCATTGATCCCACTTGGACGCTACCTGAAGCTGGCGGCGGACAACGCCGACCACTTCGGCGAATGGGCGATGGCGGCCTACCTGGCGGGGCATACAGCCGCCTTGCAACAGGCTGTAGTGGCCCACCAGACCGGTACCGATCAGGCATTGGAACTGGCCTACGCCATGAACGGCTTTGCCGATCACTTCTTGACCGATCTATTTTCTGCCGGCCACCTGCGCGTGCCGCGCAAACAGCTGGCGGCGGTCGTCACTCCGGGCGAACTGGGCTCGCTGATCAGCCGCTTCATGCACGATGAAGACAGCAAGTTCGGGCTCAAGGTGCGCAATGCCATGGGTGACGAGTGGCATGCCTATGGCGACAAACGCTATTTCGACAGTATCGACGCAGCCAATCGGGCACAGGTCAAACGCGCCGTTCAGGCATCCGCTGATGAGATCTTCGAAACCTTCATCAGTGGCGTTGCGCCCTCCCCGGCCAACTTCAAGGCACCGCTGTATGTGCCGGATCTGAATGCCGCGCAGAACCCGGCGAATAACTTTTCGCCGCTGTTCAAGATGGAGGGAGACAAGGTGCTGCGTCGCAAGGACGTGAATGACCTCAACGACAAGCACTGGACCAATGATTGGTGGGGGTGGAGTACGTATTTGTTGCTCAAGGATTACAAGCCGAATACGCCGGCTTGAGCGGTACCGCCTGTCGATACTGTGAGTTCTAACAGTTATGTACCGTTCATCAAGGGCGGATAACACACCTCAGGGGGCTTAGAAATTGGCTCCTGAGGCGATTTGTTGCAGCACTCCTGATGCCTGAGGCGTCAGGCCACCGCACCATAGGCCGACAAGGGAACGGACCCCAGGAAAATCAATGCGACTGAATATCAAGGACCCTAACGTTGCGCCAGCTCCGGTCTGTGCTTGATTTTTGCTTCTTTTACTAAGGTTGATGAGAGAGGTGCGTCATGAAAACCACTGATGAAATTTTCGGCCTACTGGCCTCCAGTTTCGAAGCCCATCGGGACAATAAAGATCAAGACTTTGATCCCGATATGCCTTTGGCCGAGCTGATTGCTGACGAGAACGAAAGGCGTCGTGTGATTGACACGTCCGTGAAGGCGCTTCAGTTGAACCTTCCTGATGACGTGGCGAAGAAAGCGACACTGGACTCGTTAGCGTCCTACATCCAATCAATGCAAACGTCATAGAAAACGCTGAACGGCACATAAGCCACCTGCTGACGATCAGCCTGCCCTTTCAGCCTCTTCATGAGCATGGCGCAGCCGCTCACGGCTATTGGTCAGGTGCAAGCGCATCGCCGCCCTCGCCGCATCCGAATCCTGGCGGGCAATCGCCTCATAAATTTCTTCGTGTTCGCGGCTCAGGCGCCCCATGTAGTGCTGGTGGTCATCATGGGCCAGGCGTGCCGAGTTCAGGCGCGTACGCGGGATGATGCTGGTGCCCAGGTGGGTCATGATGTCGGTGAAGTAGCGGTTGCCGGTGGACAACGCAATTTCCAGGTGGAATGCGAAGTCCGAGGCCACTGCATCACCGGCGTGCGCCGCGCTTTCATTCAGGGCATCGAGGGCCGCGCGCATGGCGGCCAGCTGTTCATCGCTACGGCGCAGTGCGGCCAGCCCGGCAGATTCCACTTCCAGGCTGATACGCAGTTCGAGAATCGCCAGCACGTCACGCAAAGTGACTACCGTAGCCGGGTCGATTCGAAAGCCGCTCGGGCTCGGCGTGTCGAGCACAAAGGTGCCGATACCATGACGGGTTTCCACCTGCCCCGCCGCCTGCAAGCGGGAGATGGCTTCGCGGACCACGGTGCGGCTGACGCCATGGGCGTCCATGATCGCCGATTCGGTGGGCAGCTTGTCGCCACGCTTGAGTTGGCCGTCGCGGATCTGCTCGGACAACACCGTGACCAATTCCTGGGCAAGGCTGCGGCGCTTGCGGGGAAGACGAGGGGCGGTGCTGGCGTTTTCCATTTGGAGTCATCTATCTCGGTTGGGTAAAGAGGCATCATAGCCCATGGTGGTTGTACGATCACCGTTCAGTCGCGACTTTCACTCATATCCTGCGTGCAAAAAAATGCCTCGATACGGATCGAGGCATTTTTCCAGCGCACCCGAAGGCGAACGCCGCTTACTTCACCACTTTCAGACTCGGCCGACCGCTTGGACGCGGTGGCTCGCTATCCGGTGGCGGCACATCATCGCCGTCTTCCTCTTCAATCACTTCGTCGTCCTCGAAAGGCGACTCCAGATCGAACACCATGCCTTGGCCGTTCTCCCGGGCATAGATGCCGAGGATAGCGCCAATCGGCACGTACAGCGTGTGCGGCACACCGCCGAAACGCCCTTCGAAGCTTACCGCTTCATTGTCCATGTGCAGGTGGCGCACGGCACTGGGTGATACGTTCAACACAATCTGCCCGTCACTGGCAAACCCCTGCGGTACCTGAACCGCAGGAAACTCGGAATTGACCAGCATGTGCGGGGTGCAATCGTTATCCACAATCCACTCATAGAGCGCGCGGACCAGGTAAGGTCGACTGGAGTTCATCAACGGCTCCTTAAGCCTTAGCGCATATCGCGTTCGACACCAGACAGACTTGCCTGGAAAGCCTCACGCGCAAACTGGCGCTCCATGTAATCAAGCAACGGCTTGGCCGGCCGTGGCAGTTCAATGCCCAGAATCGGCAAGCGCCAGAGTATGGGTAATAGGCAGCAATCCACCAAGCTTTGTTCCTCACTGAGGAAAAAAGGTTTATCAGCGAACAACGGCGAAACACCGGTCAGGCTCTCGCGCAATTCCTTGCGCGCCTGCACCCGAGCGGCTTCTTTGCTGCGGGTATCCAGGATCAAATCCACCAGCCCGCACCAATCTCGCTGGATCCGATGGATCAGCAGGCGGCTGTTGGCACGGGCCACCGGATACACCGGCAGCAAAGGCGGATGCGGGTAACGCTCATCCAGATATTCCATCACCACGGTTGACTCCCACAACGCCAGGTCACGATCGACCAGGGTGGGCAAGCTGCCGTAAGGGTTCACTTCGATCAGTTTCGGCGGATGACGACCCACCTCCACACTGATGATCTCGGCGCTGACACCCTTCTCTGCGAGTACGATGCGTACTCGGTGGGAATAGTGGTCGGCGGGGTCGGAGTAACAGGCCAACCGATTGGTCACGCCCATGGCGGTCCTCCTCGCTTGTTGAAATTATGGAAAGCTCAAAAACGAGCGCGCCCAGAAAGCATCTCTGCAGCCTCTGGAAAGTCCAGGTCGCTACGGGTTAGAGATGCCGCTGGGCGCGCAAGATTAACAGCAATTGCTTACGGTTGGATCAATGCACATCCTTCCAGTATTCGCGTTTAAGCAGATAAGCGAATACGAAGAAGAAAGCCAGGTACAGCAAGACATACGTCCCGATGCGCTGGTGTTGCAGTTTGACGGGGTTGGCCGAATAGGCCAGGAAGGTCACCAGATTCTTGACCTTCTCGTCAAACTGCTCGTCAGTCAACGAACCAGGGGTTTCTATCTTCAGTTGATCGCACGCTTCATGAGTCAAAGGCGTCCCGGTCAACGGATCATATTGCTTCTTGCCGTCTTCGACGACCTGAACCTGCTTGCATCCTACCACTTGCTTGCCTTGCAGGCCGACCAGAACGTTAGGCATGCCGACGTTCGGGAACACACGGTTGTTCACGCCATAAGGGCGCGCCGGGTCCTCGTAGAAGGATTTCAGGTAGCCGTAGAGCCAGTCGGTGCCGCGTACACGTGCCACCAGCGTCAAGTCAGGCGGTGCTGCGCCGAACCAGGTCTTGGCGTCGGCAGGCTTCATGCCGATATTCATGTGGTCGCCGATCTTGGCACCGGTGAACACCAGCTTCTCCAGCATCATTTCATGGGGGATACCGAGGTCATCGGCCACCCGCTCGTAACGCTGGAACTTGGCGCTGTGGCAGCCCATGCAGTAGTTGGCGAACGTACGCGCGCCGTCTTGCATAGCCGTCTTGTCAGACACGTCGATATCGACTTTTTCCAGTTCCGGGCCGCCGTGTTCGGCAGCGAAGGACAGTAGCGGCAGCGCCGCAAGCATCAATGCAACGAATAATTTTTTCATCAGCCAGTCACCCTTTCCGGAACCGGTTTGGTCTTCTCGAGCCGGGTGTAGAACGGCATCAGAATGAAGTAGGCGAAGTACAGGAAGGTGCAGACCTGCGACAGCAGCGTACGCTCAGGGGTCGGCGCCAATACGCCCAACACGCCCAGAATCACGAATGCTATGCAGAACACCCACAGCCAGATTTTGCTCAGCCAGCCTTTGTAGCGCATGGACTTGACCGGGCTTCGGTCGAGCCACGGCAACACGAACAGCACCGCAATGGCCGCGCCCATGGCGATGACGCCCATGAGTTTGTCGGGGATCGCCCGCAAGATCGCGTAGAACGGCGTGAAGTACCAGACCGGGGCAATGTGCTCAGGTGTCTTGAAGGCGTTCGCCTGTTCGAAGTTCGGCTTCTCGAGGAAATAACCACCCATCTCCGGGAAAAAGAACACGATCGAGCAGAACACGAAGAGGAACACGACCACGCCGACAATGTCTTTCACGGTGTAGTACGGGTGGAACGGGATGCCATCCAGCGGGATGCCGTTCTCGTCCTTGTGCTTCTTGATGTCAACGCCGTCCGGGTTGTTGGAACCCACTTCGTGCAGCGCCAGGATGTGCAGCACCACCAGGCCCAGGATCACAATCGGCAGCGCCACGACGTGCAGGGCGAAGAAGCGGTTCAGGGTGATACCGGAGATCAGGTAGTCACCACGGATCCACTGGGTCAGGTCGTTGCCGATGACCGGAATGGCACCGAACAGCGAGATGATCACCTGCGCGCCCCAGTACGACATCTGGCCCCATGGCAGCAGGTAGCCCATGAAGGCTTCCGCCATCAGCGCCAGGTAGATCAGCATGCCGAACACCCACACCAGCTCGCGGGGCTTCTGGTACGAACCGTAGAGCAAGCCACGGAACATGTGCAGGTAGACCACGATAAAGAACGCTGAAGCGCCGGTGGAGTGCAGCAGGCGCAGGATCGAGCCGTACTCGACGTCACGCATGATGTATTCGACGGAAGCAAACGCCTCCTCCGCCGACGGGGTGTAGCTCATCGTCAGCCAGACACCGGTGACGATCTGGTTGACCAGCACCAGCAGTGCCAGGGAGCCAAAGAAGTAGAAGAAGTTGAAGTTCTTCGGGGCGTAATACTTGCTGAGATGGTCTTCCCACATTTTAGTAGCGGGGAAGCGTGCATCGACCCAATCCATGAACTTGCTCATCACGCGTTCTCCTTATCGAGGCCAATGACAATGAGGTCGTCAGTTTCGTAGGTATGCGGAGGCACGGGCAGGTTCAAGGGAGCGGGCTGGGACTTGTAGACGCGACCCGCCAGATCGTAGTGGGAGCCGTGGCAGGGGCAGAAATAACCACCGACCCAGTCTTTACCCAGATCGACTGGGGCAACTTCCGGGCGGAAGGTGGGTGAGCATCCCAAGTGGGTACACAGGCCGACCAGCAGCAGAATCTCTGGCTTGATCGAACGTGCTTCGTTTTTGGCGTAGGCGGGTTGGTCGGATTTCTCAGATTTGGGGTCAGACAGCTGGCCTTCGATCTTTTTCAGATTTCCCAGGATTTCCTCCGTACGACGAACAATGAATACCGGCTGGCCGCGCCACTCAGCAATCATCTGCTGGCCTGGTTCGATCTTGCTGATATTCACCTTCACCGGTGCACCTGCGGCTTTCGCCTTGGCACTGGGAAACCATGACCCCACGAACGGGACCGCAGCCCCCACCGCTCCTGCAGCACCCACCACGGATGTGGCTGCTACCAAGAAGCGACGCCGGCCTGCATTCACGCCGTCATTGCTCATTCAGTCCTCTCCCATCAGCTTTTTGGCCTGTTAAATCAGGCGTCTACTAAGTATTAAATCTGAACTTATAAAAATTTTGCCGAATGGTAATGAAAAGCCCCACGTCTGACAAGGGAATTGCCCGGGGCTCCGCCTCCAGGCCTTGTAGTATAGGGGGTCTACGGATGTGGCAAGTTGTCACGGTGAAAAATGTGCATAAATCGCAGGCAATAAAAAACGCCCAGCTCCGTAAGGAGGCTGGGCGTTTTTGTGGAACGTAAAGCGAATTAACGCTTCGAGTACTGCGGACGCTTACGCGCTTTACGCAGACCGACTTTCTTACGTTCAACTTCACGGGCATCACGAGTCACGAAGCCAGCTTTGCGCAGAGCGCCACGCAGGGTTTCGTCGTACTGCATCAGAGCGCGAGTGATACCGTGGCGGATTGCGCCAGCTTGACCACTTACACCGCCACCGATAACGGTGACGTAGATGTCGAACTTTTCAACAGTCTCGGTCAATTCCAGCGGCTGACGAACTACCATGCGGGCAGTTTCGCGACCGAAGAAGTTGTCCAGAGTGCGGTTGTTGATCGAGATGTTACCAGTGCCCGGACGCAGGAAAACGCGTGCGGTTGCGGTTTTGCGACGGCCAGTGCCGTAATTTTGAGTCGCCGACATAATGAACTATTCCGTTAAAACTTCAGTTCTTGGGGCTGCTGAGCAGCATGAGGGTGTACAGCGCCCGCATAGACTTTCAGCTTGCGAAACATATCGCGACCCAGTGGGCCCTTCGGCAGCATGCCTTTGACCGCGATTTCGATCGGGGCTTCAGGCTTCTTGGAGATCAGGCCTTCAAAGTTGGAAGACTTGATACCGCCTGGGAAACCGGAGTGACGGTAGTACATTTTGTCTTGCGCTTTGTTGCCGGTAACACGTACCTGCTCAGCGTTGATGATCACGATGTAGTCACCGGTGTCAACGTGAGGGGTGTACTCAGGCTTGTGCTTGCCACGCAGACGGCTGGCGACTTCAGTGGCCAGACGACCCAGGGTCTGACCAGCGGCGTCGACGACAAACCAGTCGCGCTGAACTGTTTCCGGTTTTGCAGTAAAAGTTGTCATTCTTTAATAGCCTCAGGGGCCGCCCTGTAAATTAGACGGCGGATCTTACTGAATAGTGCTTACTTTGACAAGTCAAAGGCAGCCGGATACAGACGCTATCGGGGGCTCGGGTCGGCGCGTCCGTTCAACGGCAAGATTCTTCGGCAGGCGGCGCATCACTTCCACTGCAGAAAGAGGTGGGCAATTATGCAGATTGCGAAAAAAAATTCAACCTGCTTTTATGATTGTTTTCCCTGAAGGAGTACCCGATGGATTATCGACAGCTGGGCCGTACGGATCTGAACGTGAGCGCGATAGCCCTGGGCACCATGACGTGGGGCGAGCAGAACAGCGAGGCAGAGGCCTTCGCGCAGATCGAACGGGCCAAGGCGGCGGGGATCAACTTCCTCGATACCGCGGAAATGTACCCGGTGCCGCCCAAGGCCGACACCTATGCCACCACCGAACGCTATATCGGCAATTACTTCAAAAGCCGCGGCGACCGCGGCGACTGGATCCTCGCCAGCAAGATCGCCGGCCCCGGCAACACTATCGACTACATCCGCGATGGCCACCTGCGCCACAACCGCAAGCACATCGTCGAGGCACTGGACGCCAGTCTCAAGCGCCTGCAAACCGACTGGATCGACCTCTACCAATTGCACTGGCCGGAGCGCAGCACCAACTTCTTCGGCCAACTGAGCTACAAGCACAAGGACGAAGACGACCTCACCCCGCTGGAGGAAACCCTCGAAGCCCTGGACGAGCAGGTCAAGGCCGGTAAGATCCGCCATATCGGCCTGTCCAATGAAACCCCGTGGGGCACCATGAAATTCCTGGCCCTGGCCGAAGCCCGTGGCTGGACCCGCGCGGTATCGATCCAGAACCCCTACAACCTGCTCAACCGCAGCTTTGAAGTGGGCTTGGCCGAAGTGGCCATCCGTGAGCAATGCGGCCTGCTGGCTTACTCGCCCCTGGCGTTCGGCATGCTCAGTGGCAAGTACGAAGGTGGCGCACGCCCGGCCAAGGCGCGCCTGACCGAGTACAGCCGCTTCAGCCGCTACTTCAACCCGCAGTCGGAGGCGGCGTGCAGCCGTTATGTGGCACTGGCGCGGGAGCATGGCCTGGATCCGGCGCAGATGGCATTGGCGTTTGTGACACAACAGCCGTTCGTGACCAGCAACATTATTGGCGCCACGAACCTGGAGCAACTGGACAGCAACATCGCCAGTGCTGATCTGAAGCTGTCGAAGGAAGTACTGGAAGGGATTGAGGCGATTCAGAAGGATCATCCGAATCCTGCGCCTTGATTGATCTGTAGAGCGCTATCGGGGGCCTGCCCCCGATGACGCATTCAAGACCAGCAAAAATCAAAGCGCCCGCGCAATGATCTCCTTCATGATCTCGTTGGTCCCCGCATAAATCCGCTGCACCCGCGCATCCGCCCACGCCCGCGCAATCGGGTATTCCCACATGAAGCCGTAGCCGCCGTGCAACTGCACGCACTCATCCAGCACCTTGCATTGCAGGTCCGTGGCCCAGTACTTGGCCATCGCGGCAGTGGGCACATCCAGCTTGCCTTCCAGGTGCAGCGCCATGCATTTGTCGACGAATACGCGGCCGATCTGAATCTCCGTGGCCATCTCCGCCAGCTTGAAACGGGTGTTCTGGAAGTCGGCAATCGCCTTGCCGAACGCCTTGCGCTCACGGGTGTATTCCAGGGTCCACTGCAACGCCGCCTCGGCAGACGACAGCGCGCCAATCGCGACAGTCAGACGCTCCTGGGGCAATTCCTGCATCAAGTAGGCGAAGCCCATGCCGGCCTGGCCCAGCAGGTTTTCCTTGGGCACCCGCACGTCCTGGAAGAACAGCTCCGAGGTGTCCTGGGCCTTCATGCCGACCTTCTCCAGGCGCTTGCCCTTGGCGAAGCCGGGCGTATCGGACTCCACCAGAAACAGGCTGGTGCCCTTGGCACCGGCCTTGGGATCGGTCTTGGCGACCACGATCACCAGCTCAGCCAAGTACCCGTTGGTGATAAAGGTCTTGGAGCCATTGATCACATACTCATCACCGTCCAGCACCGCGGTGGTCTTGACCCCTTGCAAGTCGGACCCGGCACCCGGCTCGGTCATGGCGATGGCCGTGACCATCTCACCAGAGATCAACTTGGGCAGGTACTTGTGCTTCAGCGCTTCACTGCCGTAATGCAGGATGTAGGGCGCGACAATGTCCGAATGCAGGGAAAAGCCGATGCCGGTCAGGCCCAGGCGACTGATCTCTTCGATCACTACTGCGCTGTAGAGAAAGTCCGCGCCCAGCCCGCCGTATTCCTCCGGCAGATGGGAACACAACATCCCCGCCTCCCCCGCCTTGCTCCACAGGTTACGGTCGATGTAGCCCTGCTTCTCCCATTGCCCGTGAAACGGTGCAGCGTCTTTTTCAAGAAAGGTGCGCACGCTCTGGCGGAAGAGTTCGTGCTCCGGGCTGAACAAGGTTCTCGGAATCATGGGTCACCTGCGTGGATTGTCGGACAAGGACGAGCCCACAGAGCCTATGCCCCGATGGCGTCACAGGACACTGGACACATGCGACAAAAAATAAGACGATCCAGCCGTCTGGTGACCACTTTCCCCTATAAGAATAAATGAAATTATGTCTAACCAAATCTCCACGCCATTGCGGCGCGTCAGCATTTTGGCCATTGATCGGGTATTCGCTTCGACCCTGATGCAGGCCAAGGACTTCTTCCATCTCGCCAGCCTGCGTTATGGCAAACAGCAAGGCCTGGGCCTGACCCCAGCGTTCGAAACACGCCTGGTGAGCCCCGACGGAAAATCGGTGCGCAGCTTCAGTGACGTGATCATGCCGGTGGACGGCGGCCTGGAAGACGCCGACATTATCGTGCTACCAGCCTTCTGGGATGACTTCGATGCCCTGTGCGCGCGCTACCCGCAAGTGCTGCCGTGGCTGCGCGAACAGCATGCACGGGGCGCGGTACTCTGCGGCGAAGCCACCGGGGTGTTCTGGCTGGCCGAAGCCGGCCTGCTCGATGGCAAGGAGGCGACCACCTACTGGCGTTTCTTCAACGCGTTCGGCGAACGCTTCCCCAAGGTCCAGCTCAACCAGGACAAGCACCTCACCGACGCCGACAACCTGTATTGCGCCGGCGGCACCACCTCGGCGTGCGACCTGTATATCTACCTGATC